>CP119138.1:4265000-4616518 GCA_029166985.1 Alicyclobacillus fastidiosus
GTGAGTTTGGTTATTAATCCTGTTCGTAATAACCTGTTGCTCGTGCGGATACAACTCCTACGTAAGCATCGTTAGTCAATTGGTTCGCGCGACATTGGATTCATTCAATTATCTTGCAGTGTCCTCTGATTAAGGAATAGGCAAAATAGACAAAGGGCTGTCCGGTGTCCATAAACAAATCGAGTGCGTCATCATTAGCATCTGGTTCGAAACATTTCTTACCTCTCTAAAATGTGTGTATGAGCTTTTTGTCATGTGTAAGTAGGTAGATGACAATGGACATTTTGAATGAACGTGCATAGGTTTATAAAATCAATTGCTCTGAAGGAGACATCATCTTATGTTCTGATGGTTAAATTAGCGAATTTCGCTGTCGAAGCATTTCAGCGCTCTAACACTAGGGGATAATAGTTTGTTAACTGTTCCATCATCCTAATGGGCCAATTGAACAGATTAATTCGAGAATGTAGACAAATGAGGTTTCAATCAAGGTTGAATGTGCGTCTCTTGGTACCTTCGTCGTCATCCACAAGTAGTCAATGTAATCCGGTCGTGCTACGCGAAAGGTCCTGTTCCTGCCCCTCATCAAACGATTGTATCTTCCAATTGGAAATAGTATCCACCGTTTCACTACCCTTTGCCGAGTTCGTTTTCACTTATCACATTTTCCGCGTCTATTAAACAACGAGGTGGCCCCATGAGACCACCTATCTGTGACTCCTATTAATAATATGTGTGAATTGCTTGTAGACCACTTTCGGTCTCGAGTTCATACTCTTTCAACGTCGCAGGCCAGTTTGGCTAGTTCTTCCTCAACGAAGACATCGTGTTGCTCCTCTACCTCTCGGCAGTGACTTTAAAGACAAACACACGCGCAGTGGTAAATCCATCGGATTCTGCGATGCCATAAAATCGACCTACTCAAGGGCGCTATCTTACTTAGGGTCTGATGAATGAACTACGCAATAACCACGGTCGTGCCGAAATCTGTTCCAAAAAGTTCTCCGAGCATGAGCAAAAAAAGAAGCCATAGCCTCTTTTCGAGATTCATAATCAGTAACTGGATGGCAATGACCGTCTCGCTTGTCTGCCGAAGGCGCGTTCGCATTAAGCCAAGCCCGTAGATGCGCTTGCCTTCACCAAACTTTCCTTCCACTGCGTTGCGTTCGCCCATATCTTGTTGTTCCATTTTCTTTTGCTCACGGTCGACTTGCTTTGGTGGTCGTCCAAGTTTCGGACCACTCATCCCGATTCCATGGTCTTTGCAGTACTGAAGATTCTCACGTGTCCTGTAGATTTTGTCCACCAAGATGGTCTCCGGATAATATCCGAAACGGTCAACGTACCGCTCCACTGTCAATTAGCGTCGAACCCTCGTTGAAGCTGTCCCAACTTGTTCACTCCATCAGTGTATATCCTTCAACCACACTGATTGACACCTTTGCACCAAACTCCACATTTGCTTTTGTCTTTCCACGTACAATCGGTCGAACGTCGGGTTTGCAATGCTTACGATTCTATCGTCCACCCGATGACTACGGCTCTGATACATTTCTCGCTGTTGCCGATATAGCTCACCAATGACCAAAAGGTCACGATATTGTCGCCGTGAGAGTGCCATGAGGGGAGTGCAATGTACGAGTTGTTCAATGAATTTCAAGTTCCGTGCCACATAACGCAATTGCCGACCGACAGCCTTGCGAATCTCAGCACGACTCGGCTTACGGTTCTTGGCTGTCCTCAAGTAGTCACGACGTGCTTGACGACGTCGGTCTCTGGGCTTCTTCACTTCGCCCTTATGCGGCGCGTGAAGCGTATCAATGATGTCTTCCAGCTTCTCCCGCGCTCTGTTTAACAGCGACAGGTCTGTCGGATACGCGATGTCTGCCGGTGTACAGGTTGCGTCCAGAATGAGCTTCCCTGGATGGGTTCGAGGCTCCTGAACCTCAGCTTTTGATTGACTGTTTACTTCGGACTGTCCAAATTCCCTGGGGCTTCATTGTTGTTTTGGTCATCGTCGCCATTCTGCTCATCCTTCAGTCCGGCTTGCACGATCCACTCATTCACTTGGTTGATGACGTCCGGTCCCAATCGTTTGCGAAAATGGGTGAGCAGAGACGCGTCAAACGGGGGTTCTTCTTGATACGCCGGGAGACCAATGAAATATTGAAGGTACGGGTTTTCCGTGATGTGCTGGACCAAATGACGGTCTGAAAAACCTTCCCGCTCCTGAATAATCAGGGCACCAAGCGCCGTCCGAACCGAAACCGCACGTCCGCCCCGAACGTCCTTGCTGAAGTGCTTGCTGTACTCCTTGTTCTGCACGTCGCCATGGGATGAGATACGAAAGTTGAACCCAGCGGTTGTTCTCGCTAAGTCGTCCCCCAAACGGGAGAAACAAGTCTCCGGGAAGTATCTGTTGGTCCTGATGATTCGCGTACAATACCGGTCCTCCAAGTGCACGGTTTTTCGCTTGTTCCGCTCAAAATCGATACACTTTACTTCGACAAATCAAACGCTGATTCCCTGCCAAGCGTGGGTTTATGGTTCATTCAGTAGACCCCAATTAGCAATTGGAATTCCTCGCTTCATAGTGCCTCCATTTGAACGGCGAACCACCGTGTCACTTCCTATCTGACTCTATTAAAACAATGTTATTGCGAATGGACTTTTTGCATCACAACATAGTCGCGCAGAATAATTGTCCTTTATTGGTCAAAAATGTAAATATTAGAGAGTGGGTTATACACAAGCTCTCTTTGTCAGACCAACCGTCATGAAATCTCAGTGTACGTAGTACTGGTGTCCCAGCGCACTCGCATGTCCACCTTTGTTCCGATGTGTATCTGAACGCTCCTTGTGATACTGATGTTTGCCCTGTCACGATCCTCTAGGAGGCCGGTGCCCCCATGTCGAAGGTACAGATTTCTCGTTTTCAAATTATAATCGCTCTGGTCTGGAGCATCCTCGGCACAGCCATCGTCACAATCCCTTACGTCATTGCCCAGTTTACCGTCCGTGACGGCTGGATTTCGAGTCTCTTGTTTCCGGTTGGTGGTCTGTTGTCCGCTACCGTCGCGGCACTGTTCCTCTATTCGTTTCCAAATCGATCTCTGACCCTGGGTCTTATTGATGCGTTGGGACCATGGCTCGGGCGCGTGTTTGGAGTCTGGTTCCTCGTCTGGCTATACCTTATCAACTGTACCACCCTACGTGAGGGGGCTGAGTTTGTGGGAACCACTATCTTGCCCAAAACTCCGATTTACCTCATCGGATTTGCCGGTGCGATTGGGTTCTCATACGCCGTGTACTTGGGGGCGGAGGTCGTCATGCGTAACTGCGAGTTTATCACGCCGTTGGCACTCCTTGTGGCTCCGGTTCTCCTGGCATTGTCCATACAGCACATGGATATTCATAACATGATGCCTGTTCTCGCCGACGGTTGGCAGCCGGTATTGCGCGGTGCGGCCGAACCAGATCTCACCTTCGCATTGGAGCTTTTGATTGCCTTGCAGTTTGCACAAGCCTTGCGCAACAGCCGAACGCTTCCCAGAGATATGGTCATTGCCACAGGCATCATAACCATCGTCGGGACAATTATCATGGTGTACACGATCAGCGTCTTAGGGCAGTCCAGCACGTATCTGACCTTCCCGGTGCTAGAGATCGTACGCAGTGTTCGCGTGGGCGATAAGCTGGAACGCCTTGACACGTTGTACGTGATGGGGGTAATGTCGACCACTTTAATCAAACTGTCCTTGTTTCACTATGCCTGGTGCGAAGGGATGAAGGATATATTCAAGCTGACTTCGTACCGGATTGTGGCTCTTTCCGGAGGCCTATTCCTGTGGGCTGGTAGCATTGCATGCTTTCGCAGCGAGGGAGAAATGGAGCGTTTCATCATCTCTGTGGGGCCGTCCTATTTTGTGGTGACGTTGGTCGGGGTTCCCCTTATGGCTGTCATAGTGATGCCATTTCGTAGGCGAGCAAAACAGCGGGCTGAAAGTTAACGAGCCTATTTGGGTTTTTTACATCAATTAGCTTTCATGTATCTGTTCGACAGTCGCAGTGTTTTAGGTATTCCTGTAGAAATCCGCATAGTTTGAAATATGCTGGACAAAATACCAACCATAATTCACACGTACAATCTCGGGGAGAGTATGCTGTGTTATTCAAGAAGCGGGGTACGAAGACAAAAGATCTCGGGAATCATCGCGACAGAATCTCCGGTTCAGTGGCCACTTCGTACGGTATGCCGGATGACCCCTTTCCCACCCGTGTAGAAGATGTACGTGGTTTGATTGAAGCGGAGTGGCAACACTGTGATGACTTGGTGCTTCGCGAAGTTGACGCTCACGGTACACGGGTACTCTTGGTGTGGCTCCGAGGTATGGTGGATCAGGAACGCGTGGAGAAAGGCGTTCTCGAACCGCTCTCGACCTTACCGAAACGGCGCGTGGAGAGCTCTCAATTGGAATCTGTCTTGCACACGGTGCTCGTCCGACGGGTAAAGACACGTCAGGAATTGAACGTCGCTGTATCCGACGGCCAGGCTATCCTTTGCATAGATGGTTCAAAAGAGGCCCTGACGCTGGACGTCAGCCAGCCCCCTGGAAGGGCCATCGAAAAAGCCGAGATCGAGCCCACCCTAGAAGGTCCGCAGGAGGCGTTCGTCGAAAACCTGGAACTAAACATCGCATTGCTCCGCAAGCGAATCCGCAGTCCACGCCTCAAGGTAGAATCCATGCGCATTGGTGTCTACTCCAAGACCAATGTATGCATCCTTTATATCGAAGGTATCGTCAAACCGACTTTGGTGAAGGAAGCACACCTACGACTACGGAAGATTTCCATCGATGCGGTGAATGACATCAACAAGTTGCGTGAACTCATCGCCGACGGGCCGTTTACTGTGTTTCCAACGACTGAGGAGACCGAACGGCCGGACCGAGTGGTGGCCGGACTGTTGCAGGGGCGTATCGCCATCATGCTTGACGGAGCTCCGACCTGTCTGAAGGTCCCGGTGCAATTTATCCATTTCTTAGTTTCAGCCGAAGACTATTACATGAACTACACTCTGGCGGTGTTCATCCGCGTTTTGCGCCATGCCGCGTATTGGGCTTCCCTCTTATTGCCGTCCCTGTACGTGGCGCTATTGTGTTATAACCAAGACCTGATGCCGACACCGCTGCTCGTGACCGTGGCATCACAGCATCGCGGCGTACCTTTCCCAACTATATTGGAAGCACTTGGGATGATGGGCGCGTTTGAAGTCTTGCGTGAAGCCGGCTCTCGGCTGCCTAGGGCGGTGGGACAATCCGTAAGTATCGTGGGTACGCTCGTCGTCGGTGATGCGGCAGTTCGTGCAGGGCTGGTGTCGCCGGGCATGGTTATCGTGGTGGCAGGGACCGGAGTCGCTTCGTTTGCTTTGCCTGCCTATGGGTTTGTGAATTCGAGTCGGATTATTCAGTTTCTGTTTGTCGGCGTGGCCGGTATTTCGGGACTAGTTGGCATTGTAGTCTTCGGAATGATCCTCGTTACGCATCTCGTTTCGCTTCGTTCATTCGGCGTACCTTACATGGCGCCGATTGCGCCCTTCAGCTGGCAGGATATGAGGGATGCATTCGTCCGGGCTCCCTGGTTTGCCAACAAAAGACGGCCCAAGCAGTTTGAACCAGTCGACAGTGTCAGCAACCGCAGTCGGGCACCACGGCCGCCCGAGAATTCTAACTCGGGCGAGGGGAAACGATGATATGGAGTATCTTTCGCAAGGTGGTCGCTGTCATCTTGGTCGGCCTAGGTTCGTTGTTGTTGCCAGGGTGTGACATGAAGGAGGTGGACGACTTAAATGTCGTCATAGCCCTCGGAGTCGATCAGACCAACAACGGTTCGGTGCGAGTGACGGCCCAGCTGGTCAATCCGGCTAACGTGCCTTCGGCGAGTGGAGGTGAGTCAGGAGGTGGAGCGACCGGTCAGGCCTTCATAGTCCGTGTGGAGACGGGGAGTTCCATTGAAGAAGCGGTGGAAAAATTCGATCAGGAAGTGCCACACCACGTATACCTGGCGCACAACACCCTAGTCGTGTTCGGAAATGCTTACGCCGAACAAGGCATCGGGCGGGCATTCGACTACCTGGAACGGAACCGGTACTTTCGTCGCAATCAACTATTCGTCGTGACATCGGGAACCGCCAGGGATCTTCTCTCCGCTTCGTCCGAACCCGAGCCGCTGAACGCGTTTGGCATTCGCGCGCTGGTTCAACAGACGGCAGATCTGTTCCCCATGGCCAACTCCGAGCAAGAGAAGGTGATGCAGGAGTACCTCTCGCCGTCGCAGGCATCTATTGTGTCGTTGGTCGACCTGGACACTGCAAACCACCCGGTCATGAAAGGGGTTGCCGTGTTCCGCGGTACGAAGATGGTCGATGTATTGACGTTAGACGAGACCAAGGCTTTGGCCTGGCTGTTAGGGAACACTCGCCAGGTTGAAATCCACCTGCCGTGTGATGGTCGGGGCAACAACATTCAAACCACCATACGTCTTATGAACTCCAACACAAAGATCGTCCCGCAATTGAGAAACAACGGGTTGTGTTTTCTCGTTTCGGTGCATGCACAGGCGGAGATTGAGCGGCTGTGTCCGAATGAACACATGAGCGAGAAAACCTACACAGAAGTCGAGAAGAAGACAGCTGAATACATGGAGCGGGAGATAAAGGCGGTGGTGGCAAAGCTCCAATCCGATGATGTGGACGCTTGTCAGTTTGGCACACGCCTATTTAGAAAAAATCCGCGGTACTGGCGGCAGATCAGTCAGTCATGGCCAGATGACTTTGCTGCGGCGCAAGCGACGTGCAACGTACGTGTACAGGTGTTGCGACCTTCTCTCACTTCTGGGACTCCAGAATCGGCGACCTCGCGTAGCGGGCTAGCTCCGCCGGCAGGACGAGGGGGGAGCGTACCGTGATTTGGATCGCTTTGGTTTCTGCCTTTTCCATCATTGCCATTGACACAAACTCCCTTCGCTGCGCTAGTCGTCATGAAATCGCCGTGTACACAGCACTTGTGGGTCTGGCAGTCGCCATGGCCGCATTGGTGTCTTGGTATCTGTGGGCTGATGTGCATCTTACCGCTCCATTCGATGCGATGTTTGGTCCGATTACAAAATGGCTGTACAAAATTCTCTAGGATGCCCAACGACTGATAGTTAGGGGATACTCTCTCTGCTGGGTCTGTGGGATTTGTGGGAAACCTTTCTTGCGGGTTGTTATGCTTGACAAATGGGCTGTCGGCTTATGCTGACTGCTCTATGTTTGGTGGGATCCTGTTTTGCTAACATACAAACAGATGTGCGTTAGTCCAGAGACGTAAGCACAAAATTACATAGGGCTGCTGAATGATCTATGAGGCAGCCCTTGTCATATCGAGATCCATTCCCATGAGTTCTTCGAACATGAGCCAAAAAAAGAAGCCGTAGCCTCTTCTCTAGGTTCATGACCAGCAGTTGGAGGGTTATCACGGTCTCGCTCGTCTGACGAAGGCGTGCTCGAATCAAGCCAAGCCCATTGATTCGCTTGCCTTCTCCGAATTTTCCTTCCACCGTGTTGCGCTCCCCCATGTCCTGCCGTTCCAGTTTCTTTTGCTCTGGATCTGATGTCTTGGCGGGTCTCCCGAGTTTTGGCCCACTCAACCGAATGCCGTGTTCCTTGCAATACCTGAGATTCTCCCGGGTTCGATAGATTTTGTCTGCCAGAATCGTTTCCGGATAGCATCCGAAGCGCTCCAAATATCGTTCCACCGACTCAATCAGTGTCGTACCCTCGTTGAAGCTATCCCAACTCGTCTTCTCCATCATGGCGTATCGATCGACGACGCTGATGGCGACCTTTGCACCAAACTCCACATTCGCCTTTGCCCTCCCACGCACGATGGGTCGAACATCGGGCTGCGCGATGCTCACGATTCTGTGATCCACCCGATGGCTACGCAACCGATACATCTCTCGTTGTTGTCGATATAACTCACCAATCACCAAGAGATCACGCGGTATTGTCGCCGAGTGAGTACGGTGAGTGGCGTGTGCGTTACGAGTTGTTCAATGAATCTCAAGTCACGTACCACATAGCGCAACTGCCGCCCTACAGCCTTGCGAATCTCTGAGCGACTTGGCTTGCGGTTCTTCGCCGTTCTCAGGTAGTCACGACGTGCCTGACGCCATCGGTCTCTAGGCTTCTTCATCTCACCTCTATGTGGCGCGTGAAGGGTGTCGATGATATCCTCCAGCTTCTCACTTGCTGTGTTCAGTAGCGACAGGTCTGTTGGGTACGCAACGTCAGCCGGTGCGCACGTCGCATCTAGAGTGAGCTTCCCTTGATGGCTTCGCGGTTCTTGAGACTCCACTTGCGAGTCACCATTTTCGTTCTCCCCAGATGATGTAGGGGGTTCGTCCTTGTGATCATCGTCGTCTCCATTCTCTTGTTCCTGGCGTACCTCAACAATCCACTCATTCACTTGGTTGATGGCATCTGGGCCCAACCGCTTGCGAAAGTAGGTCAGAAGGGAAGGATCAAAAGGCGGTTCTTCCTGATACGCCGCGAGACCAATGAAGTACTGCAGGTACGGGTTTTCTGTGATGTGTTGAATCAAGTGACGGTCCGAAAAGCCTTCACGTTCCTGAATGATGAGCGCGCCCCGAACTGACACCGCGCGTCCGCCTCGAGGATCCTTACTGAAGTGCTTGCTGTATTCCTGTTCCACTCGCCGCCACGGGATGAGATACGAAAGCTGAACCCAGCGATTGTTTTCGCTGAGTCGCCCACCAAAGGGCAGAAAGAAATCTCCGGGGAGCATCTGTTGGTCCTGATGATTCGCGTACAAGGTTCGGCTTCCAAGTGCACGGTTTTTACTCAATCCGTTCAAAATCCATACACTCTTATTCGACAAAATGCACCTGTAACCCTTGCTACAACTGGGTTTTTGATTCATTCAGCAGCCCCTACTTATATATGGACAGTTGACGTACAGGAATTTGGGTTGCAGGATGAATTTATTCTCCGATTCCACTTGCGACTAATTCACAAAGTGAGTTAAGTGCCTTTTCTTCGTCCGGACCACGGTAATGATGGTCATTTTGCTCCCCTTGCTAATCCCAAGTGTCAGCAGACCAAGAATGCTCTTTGCATTTACACGCTTTCCGTTGAGACCTCGATAAAAATTTCCGATTGAAATTTGGTTGCTTCTGCTACGAATATGGATGCAGGACGAGCGTGAAGGCCAGATGCATTAATCAGTTCAACCTGACGTTCCATGTGTATTTACCTCCTTGAATTAGTAGATGACAATTTTATATTGATTCGCGATGGCATCGACTAGGTGCTGTTTTCGCAAGCCGGAAATGCGTCTTACATTAAACCGACATTTTTTCATAGTTATCTGCGACCAAATGCGAATGCGTCAGGAAACGAATACGTGTAACGTATGCAGGTTTTACTCCTTGTTGGTCCAGACATACCCCGCTCTCGATGATACATGTGTCGCTCCCTCCGCCTCAAAATTTTGCACCCCAATCGCCGCAGTGACTAAGTCTCGGTCGAATAACCAGTTTTCAACAAAACGTTACTCTCTACCCTTAATATATAGCCGAAGAATATTCTCCGCTGTATCAACTAGATATGAATGGGCGTTCGACATTGACTCTTCTAAACGTACCGGACCGGGACAAATGCTGAAAAAACAGTCAAGTCCATATTGATAGAGGGGTTCTAGATCCTTTCCAATGGCTCCAGACAAACACACAACGTTTTTTCTAAAAGGTTGAGCCCGCCTAGCTACACCGATTACGGCCTTGCCAAAAGCAGTCTGAGCATCGGTATTCCCTTCACCAGTAATAATCAAATCAACATCTTCTATTTTTTCCTCGAAAGAGAAAAGGTCCAGAATGACATCAATGCCTGACTGTAAGTTTGCATTGCAAAATGCAACGAGTGCCGCGCCAACACCACCCGCTGCACCGCCCCCAGGGATATCAAGCACAGTCGTGCCCATGTCCATCCGAATTCTCTCGGCTAGGTGGTGGAGATTCTGCTCGAGTAACTGAACCATATCTGGAGAAGCACCTTTTTGCGGGCCATAAATAGCTGTTGCTCCGTTGGCACCACACAAGGGATTTGATACGTCGCACATGACGCGGATGGAAACCTGTTGCAGCCTCGGATGCATGTTTCGGGCATCTAGTTTTACAATCTCCCCAAGGTGTGCCCCGCCAAAGGGGACTTCCTTATTTTGAGCGTTTAGTGCGCGAAGTCCTAATGCCTGCGCCATACCGATGCCGCCGTCATTGGTCGCACTTCCTCCGATGCCAATGATAATTTCTTTGATTTTAGATTGGTCTAATGCGTGACGAATCATTTCGCCGAGACCATAAGAGGTAGCGACCAGCGGATTTCTTTCCTCATCCGTTAGTAGAGTGAGGCCAGAGGAGACTGCCATTTCAATCATGGCAGTCTCATTTATCAGGCCGTAATAGGCGCTGATTTTTCTTCCGAGGGGATCTGTGACTTCACAGATAATCTTTTCGCCCTTCATGGAGCTCAGTACGGCGTCTAGGGTTCCCTCACCTCCATCTGCAATGGGAATCCCTAGAACGTCAATATCTCCGCATCTTGATGCCGCTTCCCGGATGGCTTGTATAACGTCAGTTGAGGCTAAACTACCTTTGTAGGAATCAGATGCAACGAGTACTCTCATGTAACCTCCCCCAAACCTATGGTTTTATCCAAGCAAACTCGTAAGGAGCTAGATACAGCGTTCCGTTCACTTCTTCATCCGTCATCAAATTGATTCCGGTCACAGGAGAGGTCACAGTGGTTTCCCTTCTGCCTACATTCAAGATGAAATAAATCGACTCCTGGGTTTGATGATTTTCTCGTTTCAGCGCAAAAACCGTTTCTCCGAAATCTAAGACAGTTTGTGAAGCGTACGGGGAAAAGGCCGACTCTTTGCGGCGAATAGAGATCAATTGTGTTAAGGAAGAGAAAGTGGACTCTCTATAGTCGTCTGTTTTTAGTTCGTCTGTAATGGTCGAAAACAATAATTTTTCACGATTAATTCTCCGGTTCACACCAGATTCGCGTAACCCTTGATAGTCATTTCGGGATCCCAGGAGTGAATGATAATAAACCGCAGGGACACCAATGAAGGACAGTAAAATCGCGTGGGCAGCTGTCATTTTGCTGACCTGTTGTTCTGTGGTTAGATCCTCACCTTGATTTACCAGTGCATCTGCATAATTGATGTTTAACTCATACACGGATTTACTTCCGTCTGCGTTCGTTTTGTATGAGACCCGTCCGCCGTTTTCAACCACTTTGTCGACAAGAAGCTGCTTCTCTTCTTCCGTCAAAATTCCTTCAGTGGGTCTCATGCCAATCCCATCATGACTGGCTAGAAAGTTGAAGTAAGTTGCCTGGTCCCCCGGTGTTTCAACGGAACTTGCCCAGTGGGTCAGCTTTGTCGAGTTATGTGTGGTCAGCGTAAACAGTACGAGTGGTGGAAGTGGGAACTGATAGACCATATGAGCTTCATTTTCCCCGTTCCCAAAGTAGCTCGTGTTTTCCTTATGCGGGACGTTTGTTTCCGTAATCAGTTTGCTGTTTGGCTTGAAATACTCTATCAAAGCACGCCACAGCTGAATGACCGCGTGTGTTTGCGGCAAATGAATGCAGGCTGTTGCAGACTCTTTCCACAGAAACCCGATGGCGTCTAGCCGGATGTTGCTTGCCCCTTGATATGCGTAAGACAAAAGGATATCCGTCATCTCTTCAAGCACTGCGAAACTCCGATAATTGAGATCCACTTGGTCTTCACTAAATGTTGTCCACGCTGTCTTCGGGCCGCCCTTCCCTTCATACTCGTGAAACAGCGGAGAAGTACGAGGACGCACGACCTTGGTCGTATCAAACGCTTCATCGAACGGAATGAAATAGTTGCGGTATGTTTCGTGATCGTTGAGATAGCCTGTAAACCAGGCACTCGATTTGGAAACATGATTCGCGACGAAATCAAACATGAGACGATAGTCTTTGGCAAACTCGCGAATGGTGTCCCAGTCACCCAATGTGGGATCAACTTTGCGGTAGTCACTCACGGAAAAACCATCATCGGACGTCGAAGGAAACATGGGCAACAAATGCACATCTGTAATTAGGTCGCCTACGGATTGTTTTAAAAAGGTATGCAACGTCTCCAAGGTTGGTTTACCCTCTTGATAAATGCTGTCGCCATACGTGATGAGGTACACATTTTCTTCAGAGACAGGCTTCGTTTGTGCCCACTCTCGATGTTCCCACCGATCTATCAGTTGTATCAGATGTTCAAAGTAGCTATCTTGGTATTCAGATCCATATATAAACTGCAAATTTTCTTCTATGATTTTCAGAAGCCGATCTCTAGTCATGCGTTGGCCCTACCTCTTTAAGACATTTTGATGGTCACATAACCTTTAGAAGGAATGCTTACGGCTCTATGGACTGCTTCCAATTCTCTTTCATATAGATTCGTCTGTATGATTCTCGAAAAGAACTCCGACTTTACGCTGAATGACTGCAACGCATCTGTTGGATTAAAGAATCGAACAACTACACCATCTTGGTCATAGGCCTGTTTACAGATACTCATAAACACTTCGTCATTGTCTATGGTGAAAAGCGAGTAGTCGCTGCTCAGTTCCTGGATTGGTTTTGGAATTTCGAATCTCTCTAGTCGCTCTTCGAACGTGTTGAGCGTTTGTAGTTGGTAGGCTGTATCGCGTTTGCGGTACATGTCGGTCAGTCGAAATAACGTTGCTGGCTGCAGGTCTGTGTCCTCAACATACATCGCGTACTCGAATGTTAATGATTTCTGGAGTTGTGCGTCAGGCGTGTGCACGACGAGATTATTAATACCGGATGCACGACCCGGACGCCAGAGTAAATCATCACGGCCCAACAATCCGACGCTGCGATACAGTGTGAGGGCGAACTCTCTTGTATCAGGAAGAACCTCATACTCTTTTATGCCTCTGGTAATGACCGCAAACGTTGTGTCTCCGTCACTCACTGCAGCAAAGTTCTCTAATGGATATATCGGAACAGGCGCCTCAGCGAACCCCTGATCTCTCCAATTCTCCAAATGGGGATTCGTCGTGGTTCGACGAATGATGCTAAACGCTTGGTCCGCGTAGGATTCCTTCACATGGCGCGTTGGTGTTTTCAGGAGAACACGGACTCTGTGATCTTTTGCACAATTCTCGATCTCGTGCGTGATACGAACGAACGATTCGTTCTCGCGAAGTTCTAACGTCGTGATGACGTCGAGTTCTACGGATGACACGTTTTCTTTGCGTTCCACCAAGTCTTTCGGAATCAGACAACGGTGCTTCACTGTCATCCGTTGCAGGTGGTCTGCTTTCTCGACGGCGAGCATCTCGGCATCTCGTAGATAGCGCACGGTATCTCCTGGAAGCGGCGAGAAATCGTATGAATCCCCAGCATCCGCTTGGTTCTCAAACGATAAGAAGTCATGGATGACAGTGCCTGAATGTACGTGTTCTACGCATAACCGACCATTCTCAAAGCAAACTCTCAGCACGTTATTAGAGATAGCGTTCTCCTTAGAATCCACGAGCAACGCTGCAGCGGATACGCCTTCGACGATGTGATAGGTCGAGTATCCCATCGCAGGCACTGCTTCCGCTTGGAGGACGACGGATGTGCGGTAATAACCAGGCAGTTCTATCTCGCTTTCCCCGTCAGCGGTCACAGCAATTTTTTTGCCGCCTGATACGTACGACTGGTGTTCGATATCAAAAGGCACGTCCGATCCATCTGCCTGCTGAATAGAGAAGTCCGAGCCATTCGTAAAAACCACCGCATCGATAGACCCGCTGTACAGGTACGGTCGCGTGTTAAAGACCACCAAGGGACTGTTTGGCTCGTCCGATTTATTCGCAATCGCCCAAGTGAGTTGCTTCTTCGCGATATTTATCAGGCCGTCTATGATATGGTCCACACGATGTAAGCGACCCAAAATCTCATCATTCGTGGCGTCAGAGTTACATCCCCCAATACTGTCGTGCGCATGGACATCGAATAATTGTTTCCACGCGTGATCTAGCCATGTTTGTCGATAGGTGAGGCCTAGGGACTGAGCGATGACCATGAGGGGTTCGAGTACATATAACATCTTGTTCTCCACGGCGTGGTTCAATTGCTTCACGTCGTAGCGCTGGGATCGGATGGTGTTATGGATCCGAGACTTCTGGGGCGTAATCAGTTCCCCCTCGATTTCCGTAGTGAAAAGGTGACCGTTCTCCTTCCATGTGTCCTCCATAAAGGACTCATAGTTGGATAAAACGTACTCAGATGACGGGTCGATTTCATTCAAGTCTTCAACAACGGCAGGAAACTGCCTGCGAACCAAAACTTGGTCTCCCCCAGAAGGAAGGAGCAGATGATTGGTGCTTTTATTTAACTTAACGAGTTTCTCTAGGATTGGCGACAAATGCTCCCTGAAATATGGTTCATCTGCCGACAAAAATTTGCCTGGGCCATATCCTAAAAATAGATTATTCGCTTTCACTGATTTCCCGTCCGGAGACTTCCAGACAAAATTCAAGTCGTTATTCAGTTCATCCTCATGAATGCCTCGCTGCAGGATACTATAGTCGATTTCAAAGCCTTGAAAAATCGACGGAAGATAGGAATTTTGACCGAATATGTCCGGGAGATAACCAATATTCATCCTGTGACCCATCTGGGTCGCCAGTCTTGTCCCGTACAATAGATTTCGAATCACGGACTCCGTGTTCACGAGGAGGGAGTCCGTTTGTGTGTACCAAGGGCCGACATAAATACGTCTTTGTTGAATCAAGTTTTCTATACGAGACCGTTGTTCGGGACGAATCTTTAAATACTCTTGGATCACCGACATTTGGCCATCAAACGTGTAGGATTCAAATGATTCGTCCTGCTCCAACACATCAATTAAATAGTCCATATTTTCCACAAGCAGAAGGTTTGAATCCTCTAGTGTGAAATACCATTCTCGATCCCAATGGGAATGCGCTACAACGTATACCTTTTTCTCTTTTATTGTCATTACGCGTTTCTTTCCTTTCGCTTAATCAGCGCAAATCGCACGAAGATGTTTGCGAAGGCAATAAACAACACACCCACCGCGAGGCCCAGTAGATATGCCCATAAATGTTGAACTAACGGCCATCCCCAAATCGCTGGAAGTGGATACCACTGAACCGCACCGAACGTAATCGCGGTCACAGAACCAAGAATCGCGCCGATGATGTTAATCGGAATGGTGATGATTGGACTTCTCAACATGAATGGAATGGCACCTTCGCTGATAGCAATGAACCCTAGGAGTAAGGAAGTCGTGCCCGCCACTCGCAAGTCTTCGTCGAATACACGCCGACCGACGACGAAGCGGTCAATCAAGGTCGCTAGCCCAACCCCAATCGGTGGAATCACAATGGACAACACACGAGCGGTTAGAGGGAAAATGTGATCTGCTGCTAGGCCAATGGCTATCGTACCCGCTGCTTTGTTGATAGGTCCTCCGAGATCGAATGCCGTTGCTGCGGCGATGATTGAAGCTAAGAGATCTTTTTCCGAACTGGGTGCGGATCCAATTGTGTTTTGCAACCACTCGTTGATGGCGCCGAAGACGGGATCAACCACAAAGAAATTCAGGAGAAAAATGACCAGTACACTCACGCCAGGGATGATAAGCATCGGTTTTATCGCTTGCAGGTTTTTGTGAACCTTAATTTTTTCATTTAAGAATTTCGAGACATACCCTGCTACTAAGCCAAGGACCAAAGCACCAAGAAATCCGGATGGTACGCCCTTTGTGCCCCAAATGGTAAAGTGCAGGCCCGCGGCAAAAGCGCCTCCGATAAATCCTGAAACAAGTCCCGGTCTGTCAGCAATTGCATACGCTACGAATGCAGCAAAGACGGGATACATAAAATCGAATATCATGTTTCCGTACAGATCTAAAAAGTGAAGTAGTTTGATGATCTCATTTGGACTGTTTGCGTATTGCGCATTTCCGATTACCTGTACGAGACCAAAAGGCATTGAACCCAATTCTGCAATCCCAATCATCAACCCGGCTGCCACGATGACCGGAATCATGTAAGAGATACCCGTCAGAATTGCTTGGGACAACTCCGACCAAAATCCCTTTTTCTCCTTCGTCTCTTCGCTTGTCTGGGTGACAGAACCTTGCACATGACCATCCGGGTTGTTCAAAACCTGTTCGAGCATCTCTTTGGCCCGTTTCAGTGGCTCTGCCACTTTTGTCTGCACGTACGGCATTCCCTGATATCTCTCGGTGAATTTTGGGGCAATGTCGGTCGCGAAAATCACACCGTCTGCCTCTCGAATTTGTTTTGCATCATGCTTTCCTTCAATTCCGTTTGCACCTTGTTTCTCTACCAGGACTTCTATGCCCATTTCACGTCCCGCTTTTTCCAAAGCCTCCGCTGCCATGTACGTGTGTGCAATCCCCGCTGCACAGGCGGTAATGGCAAGAATCCTCTTGGAGTATTTAGGTTGTTCTTTGGGGGCATCCGGCTTTACGTATTCTAAAGCAGCTAGAAATTCACTTGCGTTTTGCGCAGCCTTCAAGCGCTGCAAATAATCAGGGTCCATTAACCTTACGCTGATCTCAGAAAGGAGGCGCAGGTGCGTGGAGCCAGCTTCGTTCTCTGGAATGGCGAGAAGAAAGACCAAATCCACGCGATTGTTGGGGTCAATACTCGCCCAATCCGGTATCGGTTTCTCGAGTCGAGCAACTGCGAATTTGGCCTCCTTGACGACTGGTGATTTACCGTGTGGAATGGCCAACCCGGCTTCCAACCCAGTCGGGGAGGTTTCTTCTCGTTGCATGACAGCGTTATAAAATTTTTCCTTGGACGATAGAATACCGTCTCCATCCAAAGCTTCCACCAAAGCTCGAATAACCTCTTCTTTTGAATCGCCTTTTAAACCAAATAGCACTAGGTTTTCGCTAGTCATTCTCCCTAACTCCATGTTATCTCTCCTATACGTTCGGTTGTACTGCTGTTATTCTTCCATGAATCGACCGTCAAACTGGCCGGTCGAAAAATAGATAACGCTTACACACTCTGTTCTACCACAGTCACTTCGGAATCACTTGTACAAGTTGCGTATAATTCTACGGGCCAGTCTACCCTACCGGGCTGATCTTGGATTTACCGAATGAAAACGCAAAACATGGCACGCGCATTGAGCGTATACTAGGAGATAAAAACAAACTCGGGGGATCACAGATGGGGAAAGTGATAGAACGATTCGCGCAGTCCGTTTCTTCTTTAAGCGATGCAGAAAAGCACGTTTTATACTACATTGAAGCCCATTTTGACGAAGCAAAAAAGCAGTCCCTGACGGCAATGGCAGACAGCATAAATGTAAGTACAACGACAATTATCCGAATGTGTCAAAAGCTTGGACTTTCCGGTTTTTCGGAATTGAAGTTCGTTCTAAAATCCCTAGAACAACACGATCCTTCGCGGGACGAAGACATTATTACGCGGTATCGATCCCACGTCGCAAATGCTTTCGAAACCCTGCGTTCAGACGAAATTTCTCGTATTTGCGAGTTAATGATACAGGCGGATCGGGTAATCATCGTTTCCGTCGGTCTGTCAAAAATGATTGGAGAATATTTTAGTAAGTTACTCATGCAAGTAGATAAGCAAACCCTTTATGTCTATGAATCCCACACCATCGACTTAGCGTTAAACATGTTGCGCGAAAATGATTTGGTTGTTTTCATATCTTCGAGTGGTGAGACACAGACCATCCTGCAAGCGGCTGAAAAAGCGAAATACCATCATCACAACTCGGTAGGCATTACCAGTGCAATTGACTGCACTTTGGCTGGGCTTGTGTCCCATCGTCTAAGCACCCATGTTCAGCGTTATCACTGGGCCGGTTACGATTTAACAGCACGATCCACCTTGATGATGTTAGTGGATATATTGTTTGAATCCTTTTTAAAGCTGTTAAATTGATTCTGATAATCCGGGGGACCATGAAGCTAAGTCAAAAATGTGATCCAGGCGCTCCTACGCGTAATCTCAAGTCGTTAATCAAAAATTGATGATACAGTCTCGAGTACGGCGGAAACGGAAGTTCTGCGTCGGTGAAGAACACGTAAGCTTGCCCACACTAATAAATCGTAACTTCAAAGCTACTCGTCCAATGGAGAAAATCGCTACGATTTCTCTCTTACTCACATGAACAAGGTGTTCTCCATCTTCAATCCTGCCACCTGGTATTCCCCACTGATCTTGATATGAATGTTTGACCAATAAGACTTCATCTTTATACAGAAAGACAACTTTTACTCCGAGGGTAACAGGCATCTGTTCCAATCACGAACACACCCTACTATCGTCGAGTAACCATTTCACTGCTTCCGAGAAGTTATTCGCCACATGATTGGGAACTGCCGTTAGCCAGTCTCCAAAGTATTCATTATTGGAGTAACGGAGGTAATCTTTTTTCCCCGCTCCTGTTGTCACAAGCACTCTGACACACCCAGCAGCTTTAGACGCAACCATATCGGTCCATCTATCACCAATTACGGCACATTGATCAAGTTCTAATCCATGTTTATCTGCTGCCTTTAACAGCATCCCAGGAGACGGCTTTCGGCAGTCGCAACCATCATCAGGAGTATGAGGTGAGCGTCAAACCCAAGAGCGCCTTTGGGAAAGCCGTCACGTATTGCCTCAACCAGTGGAATAAGCTGATTGTGTTTCTCGAAGATGGTCATCTAGAAATCGACAATAACCGTAGCGAACGTGCCATCAAGCCATTTGTGATAGGTCGAAAGAATTTCTTATTCTCAAACACGCCGCGTGGTGCCAAGGCAAGTGCTATCACGTACAGCATCGTAGAAACGGCCAAAGAGAACAAATTGAACCCGCTGAATTATCTCGAATATCTATTTGAACAACTGCCGAATGTCGACGTCAACAACCCTGGGGAGCTAGACAACTTTCTCCCTTGGTCGCCGATACTGCCGGATCTAATCCGCAGTCGTGGCAAAAAATCGTGATATATCGACCAACCCCACCGGATTGCCGGTGGGGTTACTTGTCGTCGGTGATTATAGGGACTGGATTATTCCCTTTCAAGGTGTCTTGGGTTTGACGCTCACCTTTATACTCACTAATCATGTGGTATACGATCCAATGAGCCTGAAAGTCGAATCTGTTGAAGCTGTTGGAACCTGCCTGTTCTCTTAGTTCCGAACCCAATATTGATTTCAAACAATCATGCCTTCCCGAATGCGTCTTATGTTTAGGTACAAAGTTCTCTATTTTTTGACAAAAACCTTCAGTTTAATATAATTTGTGAAGCACAGTATCTAAATGCGAGAGGTTGACCAGCAAAATAAAAATAGGCTATCCCTCTTTGGGATAGCCTACTCTTACTTGGTGGTTAGCCAAATTGTTAGTGCAAAACCGAACCACAGAAACACTGTGTTCGTTTTTTGCTCAGTTGGTGGAGGCGAAGCGCATCCCGAGATAAACCTGTCTATTGTTAAGCCGCTCCGCATTGTACGCGGTGAACGTACATCGGTAGAAGAACGACCTTTAAAGTTTGTTTACTGACACGCCTAATGTAGCACATACCTTCGTCCTCAACATTGTTGGGGACATTTTTTGTGGGCGGAGGAAAATTTTTATACCCGTCGCTTTTTGTCATACAAGCCCCGGATTGGCGAAACACCATTTCGCTAATCGGGAGGATTCAAAATGAACTGTAACATCATCGTCAAAGTTGTACTACCCCCAAATCCTGATGAAGTCATCGACATGTTGGCGCAAGCAATATTGGATAAACTTCTCGATGAACGCAAGAACAATCCTGAGAAAATGGAAACTAACACCGCCACCTGAGAGGCACATAATTGTGTCTCTTTGTCGTGTCGAAATTTATCGATATGTATTTCGCAAAAAACGAACGGAAAATCAACCGAAAAATCTATGCTTATTCACCTTCGCGACAATGGACAACTTCTGGATGAGAAACCAGTTTGAACGAAGGTCACAGCCAAAGGAGGAAAAACCAACATGACGAACAAGCCTGCATGGTCACCGAACGACTGGAAATTGGATGACCAATGGATCGATGTAACGGACGCTGCAAAAAAGCTGAACTGCTGTCGTGCAACCATCTACCGTTGGTGCGATGAAGGGAAACTACCGACAATGCCGGGCGTGACCAAGAAGAAAATCAACTGGTCTTGTTACCTTAGAACGATACAACGTATGGCGTCAGATGAATTAGCACAGTGACATTAACTCCAGTGCCGCCAGCGCAGCAGCGTCCGCCGTCAGGGCGCGGCGCGGTTGCGCTTCCCGGCGTAGCCGGGTAACTCGTAATACTTAATAAGGCAACCATCTGTACTGTAACAATATTCCATCTAAATGAGGTGACACCATGCCACGTACACGCAGAACCAAGCAACGCCACCCATCGAACACCGCCACACAGTGCAGCGCCTACGCTATACCTCTGCAGAACCTACGCACGGGCGCATCGTACATCCAGCGCGTCACCTGCGGCAAGTGGACATGCCAACACTGTGCACCGTTCAAGGTTTCCCAGATCATCGAACGTGTCGCTCCGCAGTTGGCACAGAACGATGTCCGCTATTTCAACACAATCACGATCCCAACTCATCTACGTGACAACCCACTCCGTGAACAGGCCAAGTTGTTGCATGATTGGCATTACAAAGCGATGGAGTGCATGGCGAGAATCAGCGCACCAAATGGCGAAGTATACCGTAAACGCGCAAGCCGTTCAGCGACCACAAGACGCAACGCCACATTTAACGAATGGCAAGCACGGTATGAAACTAACCTCGTACCTGAACGTCAATCAGCGATGCTCTACGATCTATACGTTGAATATCAAATCATTGCCCAATACATCGTGAACAATTCCAAGCGCGGTCGCCGTATGTCCAAAGCATCCCGACAACGTTGGGTAGCCGACTTATGGCGATCAATGTACACTAACCCTCAACGCCATGAACGCCACATGCCGTCCATTCAGCAAGCCTATGAACGAGCTATGTCGCGGATGGAACTGTCACATGGTAGACCGACCTATTACGGCGTCTATGAATTTCATAACGACGACAAAACTCTCCACGTCCATTCATTGTCCGACATCTGGCTTTCTCATTACGCTACGCACTATGCGATCTATGGGGCAAAAATCGTCAAAGACCGAATGAAGAAGCTACAACAAGGCATCTATGTTCCCCTGCCCTTTGACTCCGTTTATCTCTGTTACGACATCACGAAACGCAAACGAGCCAACCGTCTATCACGCATCGCGGGAATCGAATTCGAGGAGGATGAAGTCGACGAACCAACCGAGAACTGTATTCCTCATCTCATGTCCTACATCACCAAAAAACTCGAATACACCGCTAAAGACATCACAGGCACCATGTCTACGCTGGACATTCGTCAACCTGACTTCTACAGCGCGAACATCGACGCACGAGAAGATGACGACGAAGAAAGCGATGTGGTCAAACTTGGGGAACCAATCAAGGTCACGCTCCCCACGTTCCGTCTCGACCTCCCCGATCATCTTGACGAAGGGGAAACATGGCGAGACGTTATACAACGCCAACTTAACCAGTATCCATCTGACTTCGAGACGGTTCACATACATGACACAGCCATCGGATACGTAACGTACATTGAAGACTTTTTCCCACTCGACAATCATGCGGAATTTCGGCGATTGAAAACCAACACTGAACAATTATCCATACGCGAACAGTCACGGTTAAAACGACTCAACGCACAAGCAGCAAGAGAATTGGAAAATTTACGTGTATCATTTTTGACGCCAAAACTGTTAAACAGGTTCACAGTCCCTATGCTCGATATGCCTCCATTTGAGACGTTAATCGAATGGAACCTAGACGAAGCACAATTCCAGCTGATACTTGATTACTGTTTTAACCCTGTCACACTAGCACACGGACGTGCTGGCACAGGTAAATCAAGAACCGTCGCTATCCTGATCAAGGCGTTACAACTTCCACCAGAACAGACATTGATCGTTGCATTTACCGGGAAAGCATGTGCAAGACTCAACGAACTGTTCACCACCTTCGACCTACCGCACCGCGCCAAAACGATACACTCTGCGCTGGCGGCTAGATATGGAAACAAGTTTGGTCATGATGAAATGAGAACATTGAACAACATCCGTTACGTCATCGTGGATGAGATTGGGATCGTCCAAAAGTCGCTCTTTGCACAACTTCTCCGCGCCCTGCCCTACGATGCTCGACTCTTGCTGCTCGGTGACTATCGACAGTTGCCACCAATACAAGGTGGCTCAGTTCTGCGTGAATTGATGGACTTAGGCACGATACCAACCATTGAGCTAACTGAACTGCACCGTTCACAAGACAAAGTGCTGCAATTTGCCGATGCCGTGCTGAGTAACAACACATCAAAGCTGACAAAGATAACGGAAGGATACACCATCGACGCTGTAGAACAGGCATACAAGGATGGGTGGACAATACTTTCAAACGCAACGGAAATAGTACGGAAAGTAAACCTTCAATTTGAATCGGAGAACGGCACAAAACTTGGTGACTACTGTTACACGGTCGATGATCCTGTGATTCAGGAACATAATGACAACAAAGCAGGAACCCTGAATGGTCAGATGGGGCGAGTTGTCCAACAAGCACCCAATGAAATCACAGTGGAACTGGACGATGGACGCAATGAACGATACACAATACACAACGCGTCGAAACTCAGTCTCGCTTACGCATTAACGATACACAAGTCACAGGGAAGCGAGTTTGAACGCGTTCTCGTCGTCCTCGACCTGACCGATGGTGCAGAACTCAGCAACGAGTTGATATACACTGCCATCACCCGCGCAAGGTATGATGTCCGCATGATGCTGACACCTCGACCAAATAATCTACACGAAACATGGCGAATGATACTTGAACGCCGTGCAGTGATGTCGGACGCACACAACTACAGCAACGCCGAGCGAGTGGCTAAGTGGATGCTATATCAGGTGGCACATAAATCTAGTAAGTCCCTGTCGTCATGAGACGATGGGGGTTCCGACCCTCATTATTTGGGTTTCGCTACCCCTTCGAATCGCTAGTTCTATGCTTCAGAGTTACCAGTAGTGGCTACTTCAAGCATTGAACCAAGAATCCACTTTCCATCGTAAGTTTCCGAAAAAATCGGACTAGATTTTAGAATTCGAGCAATGTACGCGTTAAACCGCTGATTTGAAGTAGCATATCCTTGATTCTGCACCAACTTTGAAATCGTTGAGACAGACAGCGGTTCGGGGCTGTGAGCAAGCACGTGAATGATATACTGTTCAGCCGTTTTAGGCTTCATCAATTGGTGCGCCTCAGGTCTACGTTGGCTAAGTCTTTTAGACCCACTTTTTTTAATAGCGTCCGCTTCGCTCCAATATTCCAATCCAGACTCTAGCATGTCTATAAGAACAGGTTTAGCCTCTTGGAACATTTGTGGAAGTCTATCGATGAGGTTTCGCAAATTCTTCCGAAGTCGAGAAGATGTAAAGGCAAGTAATATGATGGCCACCAACAGTATCTTCATCCATGACGGAGATTGTTTTAAAAATGTCCACAAACCTCGAATAGTACGGCAAAAGGCATAAATTGCTCCTATGCCGATAATAGTGAACATTTGTCCACCTACAATTAAACTATACATCATGGACTGACCAGCATGGAATTCGCGTAAATCAATCGAAACCTTAACATAGCTTGATTCGGCAACTCCAAGGTCCGCCAAGTCTTTGTCTTGTGAGAAAAACCATTCTGGAGCGAGAAAAGTCGCTAACCGTAAGAATGGAATATCATCAGGATCTCTTAATTCAGACTCTAACACTGAAGATTCTTTTGGCTTCAGATCAGGTACAAATCGTATAATACCAGCGTATGTCTGTTCCCAAAGCTCGCGAATCACTTCTTCACTTGTCGACGTTTCCTTAGCCAGTTTAAGGAGCTTATCTTCAATCTCATATATTTTTTCCTTGGGAAAATATAAAACTATCCGTTTCGATTGAGCCAACGTCAACAACGTGGTTGAAGTAATATTTCTTCGGATCATGAAATAAAGTTCGCTGAATACGATGTTAGTGTCAATGACGAGAGTTGTGGTTGAGTACGGGAATAACTCATGAATTAATGGTAACTCTTGTAATAACTTGTTATAGTCGATAGATGGTACGACCTCATTTTGAATAAAAGACATTTGCTCACCACTTCCCAATGGTAGCTCATTGCTTGCTACTCCTTATTGTCCTCAATCTACATTTCCAACTTGTTGTCGTGTTTGTTCTCCGTCGACGTCACACTGGGTCTAGAGTATAAGCACCTTCTCAAAGTACCTATTAGACATAATGTCTTGGAGTGTTTGAGGATCTGACTGGCTAATGAGTGACCACCATGATGCTAGTGAAGGGGTATTTTCGCCGGGAAAATGCAAATTTATCATTCTGAGAGTGTGCAAGTAATTTTCGTAACGTTCGAAGGTTGGATTCTCGGCTAGTTCACGCAATGAACTCCTAGATATCAGGTTTGCCGTCACCCGTTCGGGAATCCATTTGGTTACACCTTTAATAATTTGATCGCCTTTAGAAAAGCAATCAACTAAGTTGTATTGATTTTTCGTAGCGCTTCGTTTACCAACTTGCTGGCCATCAATTCTATTCCATACCGGTAGCCTGCTCTGATGTTGGCGATAAGCCTCAATTAGGTTCCCCTCAATCCTCTTAAGATCATTTTTCGACCGTTCATATGTGAATTCCTGAAGAGTCGTGGCATCCGGATCAAAACCAAACCAATCATATATATTTTTAGCTATTACCGGCTGATCTAGAGGTGAACGAACAAGAATCGAGTACCCAAGTTTCTCATTTTCTTCGAAATAAGCATTGATTCGTTGGATTTTGCAACTTCGTGGATCCGTTGGAATAATTCCATTATGCTGTTTAAACCGAGTAGAAAAATCCACTGCTAGACCAATATAAAGAATGTCACGTGTGTAGTAATTCCAGAAAGAATATATTCCTGCGGACGCCCAACCGTATGAATCGTTTGGGCTACACAGCATGTCCAACGCGTCAACAATTTCAGCGATTTCATCTCTCTTGTAAGTGTCCATTATAAAAGTACCAAACAATTTTGCCCCTGCCTCCATGATTAACTGGTTTTCGTACCCTCATTTTCAACGTTCTAATCCGAATACCTTCTCCGCTCAAAAAATTTACCACCGATTTCCACAATATGTGTCTCACACTCATAAAAACTCAAACAAACACTAACATTAGTATACTTTTGTAAATATTGTAAGTTTTAAAAATGATAGATATACTAGGGTTGTAGAGAGGAGCTGAGGCAAAAATGCCTGATGAAAAAGTGCAAGCAGCACAAGCAAAGTTGAAGAAGTACATGGAGGTGGGCGGAAAGCTAGTCACTGGGGGATTTCGCAGTGGAACGACCAAAACAGGGTCAGCGTTTGCGTTGTACGGTTTGCAAGTTTCTTGCGGATTGAGCCGTGTAGCGAATGTGTCGTTTCAAACACCGAACTCGATCCCGGAACTTGATCAAGCCATAGAGGATGAGGTGGCAGTAGTTATCCAACTCTCGGATGTCCGTCCTCAGGGATACGAGATTTCAATGGTAGCAAAAAGCATCATTCTTCCGAGCGGTACAGTCATCGCCGCCACGGAATGAAGTCCTATGCAGCGATGTTTGGAGTCCTCGTTGGCGGACGATTTGACTCCATCAATCATCGTTACGTGTTGTATGTAGCCTGCTTTGACAACGAGGTGTGTCGCATCGTGATGGATGCACCTCGTACAATTTCGTACATTGACAACTACATATTATTTCACACTGGACATAGAGTCAAGGTGACTCTAGCAAACATTTTGGTACGCAACCAAGTCGGAGAAGTCGACTACATCATGAGCGACATCGAGGCAATCTGATACGGGGGTCGGCTGACACCCGGCCCCCTTGGGGGTGTTCATATGACGCCAGAACAACAAGAAGCAGAACAACGGTTCAACGAACAGTGGGACAATGTTATGAGAGCCTTCTATCTCGCCTTGTACTTTATGTTTCGACACATCAAGCATCGTTGGAAAGTTGCACTATCAACACTGGTTGTGTGGTCGCTATGTTACGCGATGATTCGCTATTTACCCACTCTTTCATGGCACATCCCTGCTGGTGTCGTGTTGGCTGCTCTTCTTGTGAATATTTTCATTTCGATGCGCGCTGAACAGGGTCAAGTCCACGTTCATCCGTACGCAGTCGAGGATGCGTTGAAGGCTTGCGGTCTCTGGGACTCAACGCACTATCGCCGTCCACGGTTACTGGCTCACAAGACGTTGCCCGGTGGCGATATTCAATTGACGTTCGATGCCTCTGTGCCAGAGGACACATGGCCTGCCGTTGAGTCAAGATTTTGCGGTTCGTTTGGGATTCGCAAATTCCGTAGAGTTTTCCGCAATTCCAAAAATCAAATTAACCTTGTGTTGGCTTCGGGACAACTCAGACGGCCAACGACCGATGTTGCAAAACTTGTTGCCTATGCACGACAACATCACGTTGTTCCAATGGGCGAAGGGTTCAATGGCATCGAGACATGGGACTACATAACTAGCCCCTCACTTCTAATATGCGGCATGACCGGAAGCGGCAAGTCATCGTTGCTCCGTGTCATCTTATCGTTGCTAGTCGTTCAAGGATGTCAAATCATCCTCGTGGACGGAAAAGCCGGAGTAGATTATCAACCTCTGCTCCCTTACCTCGCCGAACCAGTCGCACAGGATGTTGAGGGATCGTTGCCACTGTTTGAAGGTGCATGGGCAGAGCATAGTAGACGCCTCACACTGCTACTGGAGACTGGTTTCTCGTCGCTAGCAGAGGCTCATGGCCACGGTCAACTGTTGGACGTCGCGGATTTGTTCGTCGTCGTTGATGAGTATCTCATATTTTCATCAGGTGCAAAGGAAAAGGCGATGAAAGAGGCTGGTGCAAAGTGTCTCAGCATTGTCGAGAAACTTGCCGTCGCAGGCAGAGCCAGTGGTGTCCATTTGATCCTAAGCACCCAATACGGCACGACCGATGTCCTCGGCAGTCAAGTTAAACAGCAACTATTTCGCGTCACAGGCAGGCTGGAAGATGAATTGGCGAGCAAAACGATCTTATCTTTGCCCGGTGCCGAAGCCATTCCACCCACAGAAAAGGGACATTTTGTGTACCGCAACGGCGAAGAACTGCAACATTTTTTTGCTTATCACGTGGATGACCTTCACGACATTTTGTCATACGCATCACGCAAAGATGAGAACGTTGCTTCAACAAATGGGTGAGAAGGAGTTGACAGAGCATGACTTTCAAAAGCAAAGCTTATGTTTGTGGTATTTTGCAGAAAGTCTACGAAAAAGGCTTACACCTAGATCAGGTCATGGCGGATGGTGGGTACACCTCAACAGGAGATGAGCTGCTGTCAACAACGGTTTGAAACTCCTCAAAATCATCGGCCGAAAATTCCCCAGTTTTATCGGTTATACCTCAGCGCCTAGCGAGTCATCGGTTTACCGTCTTCGCCTATGTGCAAGAACCCGGCCTTCTTCTTCTCCTGAATCCTGAAGCTCTCTCCACGGATATTTACCGTGGTAGAGTGGTGTAAGATGCGATCCAGAATTGCTGTTGCAAGCACATTGTCTCCAAAGATATCTCCCCACTCGGAATAGGACTTGTTTGAAGTGAGGACCATTGCCCCTTTTTCGTATCGTTCCGCCACGAGCTGAAAGAATAAATGTGCCGCAGCATTATTCATCTTTCGGTACCCAATCTCGTCTACAATCAGCAGCGCTGGCTTGGTATATTGCCGCAGTTTACGGCGAATGGTTCCTTTCTCATGTGCCTCTTCAAGTGACTCAACTAAATCATTTGCTGTGGTGAAGTAGACTGAATGCCGTTGGCGAATCGCCTCCAGTCCGAGTGCTACAGCAAGATGTGTTTTCCCAACGCCCGGTGGCCCTAAGAAAATCACGTTCTCTTGGTGGCTCAGAAAGCGCATGGTCGCTAAATCGCGCATTCTTCGCTCGTCAACGGAGGGTTGAAATGTGAAGTCAAACTCCTCAAGCGTCTTCTGAAACGGAAGCCTGGCGAAACGAGTCCGCGTGAGTATAATGCGTTCGTATTTGGCACGCAGTTCCTCCTGCAGGAGATTGTCCAAGAATTCAAGGTAAGATATATTTTCTTTGGAAGCCTGCTCAGCATGCTGGTAAAGGACCTCGGGTAGCCGAGACCACCCTAATTCTTCGCATGCGTGCTGAATTCGTTGTTCAAGCATCAGCGTACGACCTCCTCTTTCAGAAGACGGTCATACACCGAGAGCGGGCGACGCATCACTTCGGGTGCTGGATTTTCAATGAGGCGTGGGATAGGTTGGGGAACCTTTTGTTTGCCTCCTGCGAGAATCCCCTCGAAGTGTTTTTTGTTCCTCGAAACCTGGTGCTTGCCTGTGCACTTTGTGTGTTCGGCGACCAGCTTTCCAGCGTGGAAGAACCGGATTACACCGTTACGCTCATCCTGTATTTCAACCATATAGCCCACCAATGGATACGGCACAGAGTAACGATTTGTTTCGTATGTAACCAACGCGTCAGAAGGTACTTTGCGTAGATGACGCTCCGCACTTTCAAAGGGCATTGTATTCATCGGTAGAAGTTGTTCTTCTGGGAACCTGTCTATTGGCCGTTGGTGAGTGGTGCCATGGACGCGGACATTCGCCACCGTGTCTAACCAGTACCTTACTTGCCGGTTCAAATCATCAAGCCCAGTGAACGTTCGGACTCTTGGCCAGAAGTTCCTTCGGACGTATTTGACCCCATTTTCCACCTTTCCCTTCGTACGAGCGCGGTAGGGTTTACAGCGCCTGACCTTAAACCCATGGTGTGCTGCAAAGGCGGCGAACCGCTCATTCCAAATCGGCTTGCCTCGGTCATCCTGACCGGCCACCACAGTCTTCATGTTATCGTATAGACATGTCGCGGTTATTCCATTGAAATATGCCGCGGCCCTTACATGGCAACCCATGAGTGTTTCTAGCTTCTCATTCTCCGTAAATTCTAAGTACATCATGCGAGAGTAGCCCAATACCATCACAAACGCATAAATCCTCTTCCTGTGTCCATGCCAGTTCACTGTGAAGCTACCCCAGTCTACCTGAGCTTGTTCACCGGGCAGCGTCTCGAATCGTGTGGTAGCCTTCTCTTCAACGGCTTGCCGGTGCGGCTTCATAAATACACGCAGTTGCGTCATTCCACCGTCATATCCCATCTCTGAAATCTCATCAAAGATAACGGTCGCGTTCACGCAACCCTCGCTCATACGCTGCAACACGTATTCCCGGTACGGGTCAATTTTCTTTGGTTTGTAAGTGCCACGTTTATATATACCGGGGGCGGATTCTCGTAACCACTTACGAACCGTTTTTCGGTCGCGTCCGACTTCGCGGGCAATTTGTGACACACTCATACCCTTATCATGCATATCCCTAATCACAAAAAACTCCCCATTCTTGACCAAGATTCTCTCCCCTCCAGGGGAGATTGTCAGGTTTTAGGTAGGGAATTTTCAACCGATTATATTGAGGATTTTACAACCGATGTTCACACTGCAAAGCTTGCTAGGCCCCATTAAGACCGTTGCTTGTCGCATCGAGGCTGATTATGGTTCCCTCAGTGATGGGGCCGTTTGGTATTACGGAGATGCTTTACGAGACGCTGTGTGGGCTATTAGGGATTGGGCAATCACTAACCAACTGAAAGAAACTCAACAACCAGTTTGGGATGCGTTTGTTGAGTTCCACGACGCACTTGACCACGCCGTGTTCATCGCTGATGTTTGCGAGTTACGGCACAACTGGCAGCACACAGCGTAACACCAACGGGCGGGGATTGATTCCTCGCCCTATGTATTCCCTCATATAGGACTCTTGACGCCTTTACCTCTTATAATATACTTTCTCTCAACATGTACCCGACGACAGATCCTCTTTCAACTAAGAAATCCAAAATAATCAAAACATCCCGCTTGTGTTTGTGCCGTCTTCTGATATCCTCTCGGTTTTCATGAATGTGCTTTTTGAGAATACATTCTAAATAATAGACGGTGTTTGTATATAATTCCGACTTCCATAATCCCCCATTGTTACATAACATTTCTGAAATCCAAACTAATCCAGCGGATAAATAGCTGCTACCAACACCGTTTAACAGCTTTGCAAGTGAGTATAATGTAGATGGGAAGTAACCTCTTTCTTTCGTAATATCTTTAAAAAACCTCTTATTGTCTTCTCCAAAGGTTTTCCATTCAGTGGCATTTTCTTTCCACCGGACACTTGCGAACAAATAACTCTTTAGAATATTGCCCGTATACCAATTCTCCTCTTCCCCCACTTTAGTTAGTTCAATCACTTTGTGATAAAAGAAATACCATACTGCCCAAAACTTATTTATCGTTCTAAGACTATCTTCAGCGAGAATAAATTGATTAAATAACTCTGCAATAATCTTCGAGTCAGTAAATTTTTCATCAACAAAAGGCGCTAAATATAATGGTATGTACTTTTCATCACAACTTAGTACCAAGTGTGATAATTTCACTAAGAAATCATGCTGAACAGAATAGCTAATCCTATCTTCACTTTTATCCAACATCAAATCAGTTGCAAATTTAGATATTATGTCTTGTGCGACTTGTAAATGTCCAACATCATTAGTACCCAATGGGATTAATTGAAAAGCAACTATTAAGTATTCCGATTCGATATCCCCAATACATCCCAAGTCGTGTACACGGATTTCTTTATCTAAAATCTTTTGTATGTCCATTTCATACTCGTTCAAAAACGCCTGAACTAATTCATTTTGACCCACGCGATAAATGCTTTGCCTACGCATTTCTTCAAAGAGTTTTGTACGAATAGACTCGTATTTTGGAATTAAAAATAGATAGCCCATCAAAATAGAATTGGCATCCTCAAAACTCAGATTCCATAAATCCTTCGATATTGCATTAACGGAGAAGTCCGCAAAATCGGCATACATACCAATACTGTGCCGATCAAAAAGTATCATCAGCAAAATAAACTTTACAATGTCACTTTCATCAGGAAATTCCCTTATTAATATGGGTAACACGGAAATTGCAGACTCGACACCATCTGATATTTGGTATTGATAGTTCGGTCTAAACGACGAAGTAGCTGCATTTACTATAGTTTCTTTGCAAAATGCTTTATCTTCGTCAGTCAGCAAATTAGCAAAATCTCTAATTAAAACAGAACAAACCTCCGCAGGAATTGAATGATTAAACGAGGAAAACGCCTCGTAATCATATTTGTTTCCAATATCATCCGTCTTTTCAAATTCCGCTATAATATCTCTTGATTCCGCAAGTGCCAGTGTAGGATTATCCTCGTACCTAATGTACTGCTTATACTGTTCTTCATGTCTAATTCTATAATGTGCCCAAAGCTTTAACTCAGTGTATTTCATCCTGTCTGAGCTTTGTTTCAATGAGGCTTCACTGTACTCACGAACCTCTGGTTCCAACTCCGGATTAAAGCTTATAAGAATAGCCCCGTCCTTTTCTTCTAAAGTAGGATTCATTTTTCTCCTGTCCATTCTTGCCAAGTACAGCTTCCATGTCTTTGTACGTTCATTTTCAGAGGACGTCTCCGACAAGTCCGCATAGTGTGTATCAAAAACATCCCAAATAGTTTGTAGTCTCTGGGCTGATTCTTCTTCACTAACTTCTTCAGTTCTAAAGAATTGGTATTCAAGTGCAACATTTTCAAGGCTCTTTGCCCTATGTTTATCACTACAGGTTCCGATACGTTCATCTTGGTGAAGTTTGGAATTTGAATTCACCCCGTATCCGATCGAGTAGTTTAGCTTTGCAGTTTGATCATGTATCATTCTTTGGGTATCGTGAAAAAATAAATCCTTTGATTTAAATAAGTCGATTGCAACATTGAATGTCTTCCCTGGATACGCTAGAACAACACTTACGACAATTGCAGTTATGGAAGCTGACTTTGAATTTTTAAGTAAATATAAAAGCCAATTTTGTAGTACCTCGGCATCTATATTTTTCGCAGCCTCGAGAAGTACCTTTTCCAAAGCCATGTGCATTGATTCTAAGACATCTGGGGCAACTTCAGTCCCCCGGTACATATTCCATAATCTGCCGCAAATATATTGCTTATAAACTTTATCTTCAATATAAAGCTCAGTCGTTGTAACTTCATTTCTTGCGAATTCTGATTTAGCGAAGCATTCGACTGTCTTATTGGTAAAATCCAATATGAAATTAACTGTCTGTGAAAATGCGATTTGTAATAACCAATAAATTGGCGTTTGATATGCACTCGCAGGAGAATAACTGTCTAATTGGTCATCAATACAGAAATATTGCTCAACACCTGAGCTCCATTGGAAACTATCTATTTCTTCGCAAGAGCGAAACCAAAATAAGTCCCCTAGCTTAAGTACGTAATCTGGTAAGACCTTCATAACTTCGACGCTAATAAAACTTTTAGTCAATATTGTTTCAATCAAGCCATAGTGAGGCGAACTGTGGTCTTTTGATTTATTTGCTAGTACCTCATCAAATATGGATATTAGCTCCGTCTTTATTTCGCCAGTGCAATACAGGATAGTCTCCAGAATCTTATCCCTTGTGTCTTCACTGCGCGCAATATGAATATCTCTTTGTACTAGCCAGAAATAGTATTTAAGAGCAATCAGACCTGATAACCTTGTAGTTTCTCCTTGCCTAAATTTCGAAGACCAATCGTGTACGATAGGCAAGACAAAACGAATATTTTCAAGGCCAATTTCATCGAGATGTTCATATACAAATTTTATAAATCCGTTCCATCCACTCCCTTTTGGACTAGTAAAGATATATTTAGCAGACAGAAGATCAACGTTTTTCATTCCCATCTGCTTAAAAAAGTCATTGTCGACTTCTTTACAAGCAATTCTTAATAGGAACGAAATCCTTTGTAACAATTTCTGGTGTTCACCCAAAAACATCCTGTTTAAAGAATTAAAAAAGTACTCCGAGTAGTCACAGAGCAGCACTGATATCACTGCTTCATCCTTCCAGAAACTCGCTACACTATCGTCTTCAATGAGTTCTTCAACGAATTCCTTTGATGAATCAACTTCGAGAAACAGCTTTTCTGATATCCAATTCCTAAAGCTTCTCCTAATTGCAAGCGAATCGCCGATTCTTTGAATAAAATTGAAGTTGCTTTCTTTTTTAATATACTCAGACTCTATAATTCTTTCTAATGCCCATTCTTCATAAATATCATGTGTAATAAAGTAGCCTGCTGTCTGATAACCAAGAATTCCATCCTCCACCAGCGACTCTAGACTTGAATTATTCGAATCCAATGTCATGAAAAATTGGTTTTCATTTGCCCTCTTAAAAGCAATCTGCAAAAAACACTGCTCCCTTGAAGGCTTTGCCTTTCTTATCACTTTATTCCACAATAACTCTTTAAATTTTAAATACCCGATGTTATCTCCTTCTGTATAGAATTTTAAATACTCATTTAAATAAAACGGATTTGTAATAAGTTCTAACAACCTATAATCGTTCGGAAGACTAAAATTATACTCTTCCGCAATACAGTTAAGGTCTTCTCGGCTTAACTTATCAATGTGAAACTTCAATGGCGCTAACTGATAATTATCGATAAAGAGAACATCAAGATCGATCAAGTATTGGCTACGTACAGTAAAAACAAGTGTCCATTCATTTTGAATCATTACCGAAAGAAAACGTCTAAAAGGATTGGTTTCATTTAAATCGACTAACTTTTCGGCAGAGTCAACAACGAATATCTTTTCGCTATCATCTTTATGAGCCTTGATAAAATCATTTAAATTGGAACCCCAAAATAAAAGATCAATGTTAGAAATATCAAATTGATTTGCCTTCAACATGTAAAAAGGAATAGTATCATTTAGAACATTGTACAGATTCTTGATGACTGCGGTTTTTCCAACTCCTCCTTCACCACTTAATACGATCATTGATTTTTGCCTAATATCAGTTATGAGGTTTTGTAGAAGTTCATCTCTATCCAGTTCTATTTTGTGTTCATCGAAAGAAATAGTGGTCTGAATTTCCGATAACAAATATTCAGTGTGTTCCCTCATGTTCGTAATTGCGTCAATAACAGTCTTTTCTAAGCTGAAGAAGTATTGGGAAATAAGCTGATTTTCGGTTGTTACGAATGGTGATTCAAAAAAACTGGCTGTTCTCCATTCTATGTCAATGTTTAATTTGTTAGCCGCTTCCTCTACATCAAGCTTAACCTGAGGATCATTGTGAAGTCTCCCTTGGCCCCACTCTTGATTCGTAAAAAAGACAATCTTTGTTAAATCAGGATAGTCCCTGTTGCTTTTTTTCACCATGTCAATCAGATCCGCTTTATGTTGCGATAAAGTAGTCTCGTAGAATTTAGCCTGCCATCCTACAACGTCATCTTCTTGTGTTACAGGATTTGTCTCAATTCCCGATTGATTTTTATAACGAAAGATACCTATGGGTAATCTGAACTCAACACAAAAAAGTAAATAACACAGCCATTCAAAATTACTTTGCGGGTTCTCACTAAATTTTGCTTTAAATACATCCCAATCTGGTTTAGCTATCACTATATTTGACTCTCCTATTCCGAGCAAAAGTGATTCCATTTTCAATGCTAACACAGTGATTTCACCAATAAAAAGATTAAACCCTAATTTTAAAACTAACGCCAATCTAGATGATTCATCTGTAGCTCAATAACTAAAGGTTCGCTTCGCCCACTTGCCTAAGATGCGGATGGATGATTGATGCATCTAGACTCCCAAACCGCACTGCATTTTAATCCGGTAGAAGCACGCTAACGTGTCCACGATAAATGCCTTACAAGTACGGTCGTCATGACCTGCTTTATCCTCATCTTACCAAATCTGTTTGATTTCGCTTTCCATGCTACTTCCCCGCACCGCTTCAATTCTTACGACTGGGATTCCATAACTCATCCGATTCATCCTCCTTGCTGTCACAACCCTGTTGGAGGCTGCGTCGAGGCGAACAAATCACCCGACTAGGGCTCCATGCAAAGACGTAAGGCGGTACCACAACGAAACATGTTTCTCGTTGAGTGAAGATAAGGAGACGCTCCTTTGTGTGGAGAGGGGTGGGTGTTAGCCTCGATAAAGTGTAGTAGGTAAAAAGCGGAGGTTTTTTTACATTTCATGGTCGTTTCTCTCGGCGTTTGGTCTAAGCTCTCTATGATTCTAAATTTGATAACCCAATTTGGAGGCTTCCGAATGTCTATCAAAGCAATTGGCTACACCCGTTCATCGATTGAAAGCCATGAAGCTTTAGTAACGCAACTGATGGCAATCCATGAATATTGCTTAAAACGGGGACACGTTTTGGACAAGAACTGTATGGATACCAGTGATACTTGTTCAGATTTGAGAATTTGTTCTCCGCCCTTTCATCAGCTCACTACGATGTCTTGGTCGTAATCTTGACCGCCTCTCCCGTGATACATGTACTCTGGTGATTTTGGGAGAGTTTTTGGCGAGTTTAGGTGCCCGGGTGGAAACTATTGATTCAGGAGACACTTTTTGATGTGTTTAGTCTAAACTTTATTTACCTACCAAAAAAGGAGGAACCGAAATGACATTACGAGCAGCAGCCTACACTCGCTACTCGTCGGATAACCAGCGAGAAGAGAGCATCGATGCTCAAATTCGTGCCATCACTGAGTATTGCCAACGAAGGGATTACTTATTGGTAAACAACTACATTGATGAAGCAAAGAGCGCAACCAGCGATCAACGTCCCAACTTTCAACGAATGATTGCCGATGCAAAACAGGACAGATTTGACGTTTTAATCGTTCACAAGCTTGATCGATTCGCCCGTGATCGTTACGATTCGGCATTCTACAAACGTGAACTAAAGCGAGCCGGAGTACGCATTGAAAGTGTTCTAGAGCACCTTGATGATTCGCCTGAGTCAATCATTTTGGAAAGCATTCTGGAGGGCATGGCTGAATACTACAGCAAAAATCTTGCCCGTGAAGCACTAAAAGGTATGCGTGAAAATGCGCTTAAAGCCAAACATGTTGGAGGAAAGCCGCCATTTGGTTACAGAGTAAACCCAGACACAATGCTGCTGGAGATTGATGAACATGCCGCAACAGCGGTACGCATCTACTTTAACGGCGTGGCATCTGGACGTTCAACCACCGACATAGCAAATGAATTGAACGAACGAGGGTTCAGAACTCAATCGGGCAGGAGATTCACGCGGAACAGTTTTGATGGTTGGGCGCGGAACAGGAAATATGCAGGCACCTATGTTTGGAATGTGAAGTCATCCAAAGACGCTCGAAATAAGCGAAACAACCATAAGGAACGTCCCATTGATGAACAAACAATCATCGAAGATGCCCTTCCACCTATCATTGATAAAGCTTTATTCGATAAAGTGGGCAAAATCATGGAACAGCGCAAATTGCATCCCGGACGCATGAAAGCTAAGGAAACATACTTTCTTTCAGTCAAACTGGTCTGCGGTCAATGCGGGGCAATTTACCGAGGTGAATCATACCGCAACTCTAAAAGCAGTCAAGGTACTCGCCTCAAATTTTACAAGTGCGGCGGAAGGTGCGGGAATGCAAATCTACGTAAAGTAGAGATTGAAGACATTGTAATTGAATTTCTCGTACACGAAGTCTTCAACGATGTTGTTATACAACAAATTGCAGAACAAGTGGTTCGACTGTACCAAACTCGGGTAGGACAAGCTTCATCCGACAAAACTCCGATCCGAAACGAAATTGCCGAGTTGGATAAAAAAATCGACAACTGGATCCAAGCAATCGGCCAAGGCATTTTGGATCAAAATATGCTGGCCACATATATCAAGGAGGCCACGCAGCGCAAAACAGCGCTCAAATCAGAACTCGCACGCATCGAAGCAACGGAGGCGGCGCAAAGTTTGAATGAGTCCGATGTTATATCGTGGTTACATGACAAAAGACATTCCTTGTTCTCACTCGATGATAGCGTGAAAAAGAACGCCGTTCAAGCAATGATCGAAAAAGTGGTCATCATGCCCTCTAAGAGCATTGACGACCACTCAATCGAAATTTCGTGCAGGTTTTTCAATGGTGGAGGCGACGGGAATCGAACCCGCGTCCGAAGATCTCGCTACATGCACATCTACGGGCGTAGACCGTCTACAAGAGTCCCTGCCATCCGCGGACGATCACGCTGATGTACAGGCAAGTTCGTGTAAGTTTCGCCGGTGGCCCACGAACATGACCATCGACTAGCCCGCTAAGTTGACGTTACAGGGTGTGCACAGGCGACACACGATGTAACGGTCCCGTTACCTAATTAGGCAGCGAGAGCGAGATTGCTGTTTGAGGTAAAGCGATTAGCTTTGCCAGTTAAAGAAGTTCCGCGTGATTAACGTGTGCGCAGCCCCACGGCCCGCCGTACATGCTCGAACAACCCCCGTCGAATCCAAAACGCCCCCGCGTTTTGGGCCCAGCGCTGGCTTTCGCATGGACGGTTTACTACTAGAGCAATATTGCCAGCAATCCCTCATGTATATGATGTTTTAAGGTTCCTAGAGCCAAGTCGGTTCGGCAAGTGATTCAGCCGCGCCGACGTCTATAACTTTATCACGGCCCAGCGTGGACATCAACCAGATGTTCATACCACAACTGGACAACGATTTACAGTGCTGCCAATTACGCAATATCCCGCGAAACGACGAAACTGTTATATGTCGCAAACGCCTCATTCGTGGTGATACGACAACGTGTCCAAGCCTCGCGCTCAACCCTTTTGTCGATCTCGCAGTGCACGCTGAATCTCTCGGTTGGCATCTCGCTTCTTCATGGACTCGCGCTTATCGTGCAACTTTTTACCTTTGGCCAGCCCGAGTTCCACTTTCGCAAAGCCGTTTTTCAAATACACCTTGGTCGGGACCAACGTAAAGCCCTGCTCGCGGACGGCTCCGTACAGGTAATTGATCTCCTTTTTGTGGAGAAGGCATTTGCGGGTGCGCAGTGGCTCATGATTGAAGCGATTCCCTTGCTCGTAGGGTGCTACGTGCATGTTGTGCAGATACACTTCGCCGTGTTCTACGCGCGCGTACGCGTCACGCATGCTGACGGAGCCCTTGCGCATGGATTTAATCTCCGTACCGGTGAGGACCAGGCCAGCCTCAAACGTCTCCTCGATGAAATAATCGTGAAACGCTTTTCGGTTTTGGGCGAGGACTTTGCCGTTCCCTTTCCCCTTCGCCATGGTACCTTCACTCCAACGTCCAATCGTATTTGCCCGCAGGCGTAGCCTAGATCATAACACAGTCTGAAAGATGCGACAAGCGTTCTATCATTTGGCCCGAACGCAACGCTACCCACGGTGCTCACGCGTAGGGCGCAGCGTCAACCGCCGCGCCCTGTACTTCTCTCGGTTCGAGCGACAAGGTGTATTAGCGGGCTTTGTTGCGGCGCTTGCCGGCGGATCGGCCGCCGGATGTCACACCACGACCTCCCTTGCGTGCTGCGACCTTGGCGCCAACTTTTGCGCTCCCGCGATGCTTCTTGCGGGGTTTGCCGCCGTCCCCGTAGCTCACGGCCCCGCGATCCGCTTGACTCCCGCGGCGCCTTTCGCGCGACCGCGATCCGTCCTCGCGGCCGCGTCCTTCGCCAGACTCCCCACGGCCGGCCCAGGTACGATAGCCACCTGTACGGCCGTCCGCCGAGCGGCGAACGCCATTTTCCGCATAGTCACCCGCTGTGCCACGGCGCTCATCCCGGCGATCCCGATCCCGATCCCGATCCTGGTCCCCATAACGCGAGCGCTCCGCACCCGATGCGCGGCCGCGGCGGCCGCGTTCATCATCACGCCGGTCCGTGCGCCCGCGCCGGGATGGACTGCGGGTGTCCGTGCGCCCGCGCTCGAAGTCGCGTCGGCCACTGCCAACATCGCGCCCTCCCCGTGCAGCTTGGGCCTGTTCCCGCGCCTCACGTGGATCCGGATAGGCGTCATCCCACTCATCGTATGGCATGTCGACTGGGAGCTCGGCGTCCCTCGCTCGGCCGTTTCGCGCGTAGCCACCTTCGACAGTGCGGCCGCTGAGGCGATCCCTGTGGGATCGACCTTTGTGGCCCCCTGCACGGTCCCCACCGCGAGCTGGAGGGCCGCTGGATAGTCCCTCGCGGCGTTCGATGCTCTGACGGCGCTCTGTGGGTGAGAGGTCCTCGTCATACACGATTGAGCCTCCACCTTGCCCGCTGACGAACGTCGCCTCTCGGCGGTGTTCCACCAACGCGAAATTGATTTGCAGCTCTTCCTTGTTGGCACTCACCACCTCGATGCGCACCGGATCGCCTAGGCGGAACACGCGGCGATTGCGCTCACCGATCAACGCCATCTGCCGCTCGTTGAACACGTAATAGTCGTCCGCGAGCGTGCTGATGTGAATCAAGCCCTCGACGCCGTTGTCGAGTTGGACGAAGATGCCAAATTGCGTGACGCTCGAGATAATACCGTCGAACGCTTCGTCGAGATGTGCCTGCATATACTCGACCATCTTGAGTTGGTCTACTTCGCGTTCTGCGTCCTGAGCGAGTCGTTCGCGCTCGCTCGACTGGCGACTGGCGTCTTCGACGAACTGCCGCAAGGTCGCCTCGCGCTCTTTGGACAGCGGTCCCGCTAGCACCTCGCGCATGATGCGATGGATGGTCAGGTCGGGGTAGCGGCGGATCGGCGACGTAAAGTGCGTGTAATAATCGGCCGCAAGCCCAAAGTGCCCCGTGCATTCCGGTTTGTATTTCGCCTGTTGCATCGACCGCAACATGACGGTCGAAATCATCCGCGCCTCCCGTGTACCTTCGACCGCCGACAACACTTCCTGAAGCGCCCGCGGATGAACTTTGCTGCCCCCGGCTCCCTTCAGATGGTGTCCGAAGTTGTGCAGGAAGGCGTTTAGGCTAATCATCTTGTCGGCGTCCGGCTCATCGTGCACGCGATAGACGAATGGTACGCCGAGCCAGTGAAAGTGCTCCGCCACCGTCTCGTTTGCCGCGAGCATGAATTCTTCGATGAGCCGCTCTGCGACGGATCGCTGACGTGGGACGATCTCCACCGGCTCGCCGAGATCGTTGACCTTGACGTAGATTTCGTCGAAATCGAAATCTACAGCGCCACGGCGCATCCGCTTTTGTCGCAAGATCAGCGCGAGCTGCTCCATATGGCGAAACATCGGAACGAGTTCCTTATATTCCTCAATCAAAGCCTCGTCGTTGTCCTCGAGGATCTTGCGAACGTTGTTGTAGGTCATCCGGGCCGCCGTCTTAATCACGCTCGGGAAGACGTCGTGCCGCACCGTGCGCCCCTCTGGGTCGATTTCCATTTCGCAGGAGAACGCTAGCCTGTCGACTTGCGGGTTCAGTGAGCAAATGTTGTTCGACAGCCGCGGCGGAAGCATCGGAATGACCCGGTCGACGAGGTATACACTGGTCCCACGACGAAACGCTTCCTGATCGATCGCGCTGCCCTCTTTCACGTAGTACCCGACGTCCGCGATGTGCACGCCAAGCACGTAGTTCCCGTTGTCGAGCAGCTTCACGTGGACGGCGTCGTCCAAGTCCTTCGCCGACTCGCTATCAATGGTGACCATCGGTTCGTCGCGGATGTCACGACGATGCTTGAATTCCTCTGGATCGATATCAAGGGGAATCGCCTCCGTCGCTTTCAGCACCTTATCCGGGAACTGTTCCGGCAACCCATATTTGCGAATGACCGCCAAAATGTCGATGCCAGGCTCATCCGGGTGGCCTAGCACTTCGACGATTTTGCCGACTGGCCCATGTGTCGCCGACGGGAAGGACGTCAATTCAACGACGACGATATACCCGTCGTGCGCATCGCGAATGTCTTCCTTCGGGATGAAAATGTCCTGGTTAAAGCGCTTGTCAATCGGATCGACAAATGCGTGGTGCGCATAAATGGTGATTTTTCCGACAATCCGCTCATTGGCCCGCTCGACCACGCGAACGATGACGCCCTCTCGGTGCGGTCCGCCCTTGCCGTCGTTGAGAACGCGCGCCATCACCTTGTCACCGCTCATGGCTCCGTTCATCTCTGTAGCAGGGATGTAGACGTCTGCGTCGCCGTCGCGCTCAGGGATGACGAACCCGAACCCCCGCGCCTTCATCTGCAACTTCCCGACGACTAAGCCTGCTGTATCTGGCAAGCCATAGCGGTTGTTCTTCGTGCGGACGATGTGCCCCTCGTCCTCGAGCTGGTTGAGCAGTTTCACGAGGTCCCGAAACTCAGACGCCGACCGCTGGTCGAACACGTCGCTCAATTCCTGTGCCGTCAATGGCGTGTAAATGTCACTTTGCATGTACTCTAATACATCTTCCCGCTGCATATCTGGATCACCTCATTCATTTTAAGCGGTTGATCCTGTTCGGAAACGCACTTTTGTCTGGTATGTAGTATGGACACAAAAACCCACTCGCGGCGCATCGGCGTGTGGTACATTTTGCATCTGGTCGACGGTACAAAAAAGGTGCCGCCGAGCTGGCGACACCTTCTTCATAAAACCATCGTCACTGTAGGTGGTGGAACAAGAATGCGATAGTCAACGTCAACAAGAACATGAGGATCGCCAACACCACCGTGACCTTGCCGAGGAAGGAATCTAACCCCTTCGCCCGGCGATTGGTTACCTGGTTTGAACCGCCGGCAATTACGCCGGACAACCCTGCACTTCGACCCGATTGGAGCAGGATGACCAGGATGAGTAGTGCGCCCAAGACGACGAGTGCGATCTCGATTGCAAAAATCATCCGCTTGTCACCTCCACTCCACATCCATTCTCGTGCCTTAGTCTATCACGAAACTCAGCGTACGACAAACGCGGATTTGCCGGCGTAGTGTGCAGCGCCGCCGAGCTCTTCCTCAATGCGCAACAATTGGTTGTACTTCGCTACGCGATCCGTACGGCTTGGAGCGCCGGTCTTGATTTGACCTGCGTTGGTAGCCACGGCGATGTCCGCGATAGTGGTATCTTCGCTCTCACCCGAACGGTGCGAAATGATCGAGGTGTAGCGAGCGCGCTTGGCGAGCTCGATCGCGGCAAACGTCTCGGTCAGTGTGCCAATTTGGTTGACCTTGACGAGAATCGAGTTGCCGATGTTTTGCTCGATGCCCTGCTTCAGGCGATCCGTGTTGGTGACAAACAAGTCGTCGCCGACGAGCTGTACACGATTGCCGAGAGCAGCCGTGAGTTTTTGCCAACCAGCCCAGTCGTCCTCGGAGAGGCCGTCTTCGATGGAGATGATTGGGTACTTGCCGACGAGGCTCTCATAGTAGGCGATAAGTTCATCTGCCGTACGCGTTACGCCTTCGCCTTCAAAGTGGTACTGACCGTCTTTGAACAGCTCCGTCGATGCGACGTCGAGGGCTATGGACGCCTGTTCGCCTGGTTTGTAACCGGCCTTTTCGATCGCTTCGACAATGATCTGAATCGCTTCTTCGTTCGTCTTCAGGTTTGGTGCAAAACCGCCTTCGTCGCCGACGGTGGTCGCCAAACCACGGCCTGCGAGCACGCTCTTCAAGTTGTGGAAAATCTCAGCGCCCATGCGAAGCGCTTCGCGGAACGTAGCAGCACCGTGTGGCACAACCATGAACTCCTGGATGTCGACGGTGTTATCGGCGTGCTTTCCGCCATTCAGGATGTTCATCATCGGCGTCGGCAAGGTGTGCGCATAGACGCCGCCGAGGTAGCGGTACAGCGGCAATCCGACTTCCTCCGCTGCAGCCTTCGCCACTGCCATGGACACGGTGAGAATCGCGTTCGCACCGAGCTTACCCTTGTTCGGGGTGCCGTCGAGGCCGATGAGCAACTGGTCGATGCCCACTTGGTCCAAAGCCTCTTCGCCAATCAGTTCTGGCGTGATGATCTCGTTTACGTTCTGCACAGCTTGAAGAACGCCTTTGCCCAGGTAGCGGCTCTTGTCTCCGTCGCGCAGCTCAACGGCTTCGTGTGCACCCGTAGACGCGCCAGATGGAACGATAGCACGGCCAAATGCACCACTTTCGAGCTCAACCTCGACTTCCACAGTCGGGTTCCCGCGGGAATCTAATACTTCACGTGCATGTACGTCAAAAATCTCGGACATTGTCGTCACTCCTTGGTCAATTTCGCTCGTCGACTAATTGTCGATGAATGATTTTAATGGTCAAACCTCGAGCACCCGCCACGCTGTGGACATAGCCCGAAACTAGAGCCTACCCTCAACGTACACGATGCCCGTGGTATTCGACATAGGGTCAACCGTTTGTGATCAAACTCTTTCCTGTCATATCAGCAGGCTGTTCAACGCCTAGCAATTGGAGCATGGTCGGCGCCAGATCGGCGAGGACGCCGTCTTCGCGAAGCTCCACACCCGGCTTTGTGATGACAAACGGTACTGGATTGGTCGTGTGCGTCGTGCACACTTCCTGAGTATCCGGGAAAACCATAATATCGGCGTTGCCGTGATCGGCTGTCACCAGTGCGACCCCGTTCACTTCAGCGAGCGCCTGCAGCACCGTGTTGAGACACGTATCGACCGCCTCACACGCCTTGACAGCCGCTTCAAGCACACCCGTGTGACCAACCATATCCGGGTTTGCAAAGTTGAGGATCATCGTGTCGATCTCGCCGCTTCGCAACCGTTTGGCAGCCGCATCGGCAACTTCGTAGGCGCTCATCTCTGGCTTCAAGTCGTACGTGGCGACCTTCGGCGAGTTGATGAGAACCCGCTCTTCGCCCGGGAACTCCTGCTCGCGTCCTCCCGAGAAGAAGAACGTCACGTGCGGAAACTTCTCCGTCTCGGCGATGCGCAACTGCCGAAGTCCCGCATTCGACACGACCTCGCCGTATGTATTGCGCGGGCTGTTCGGCGGGTACGCGATTTGCCCTCCGACCGTGTCGCTGAACTTGACCATCGATACGAAGTCGACGTGAGGGTGGTTGCTGCCTCGGTCAAATCCGTCGAAATCGTCATTGGTAAACGCCTGCGACAACTGAATGGCGCGATCCGGGCGGAAGTTGAAGAAGACGAGTGAGTCCCCCTCCTCAATGTTGCCGACCGGAGCTCCCTTATCGTCGACTTGGACGATGGGCAGCACGAATTCGTCCGTCACGCCGTTGTCGTAGCTGGCGCGAATCGCCGCGACGACGTCGCGCACCGGTTCTCCCTCGCCGTAGACCATCGCGTTGTAGGCCTTGCTGACGCGCTCCCAGCGCTTGTCGCGATCCATCGCGTAGTAGCGGCCCACGACGGTGCCGATGGTGCCCGTCCCGAGATCGGACATCGCAGCTTGAACGCGCTCGATGAATGTAACCCCCGTTTTCGGAGACGTGTCCCGGCCGTCGAGAAACGCGTGCAGCACGATCTTCTTCACATCGAGGCCAGCGGCCATCCGAAGCAGAGCCAGCGCGTGGTCGATGTGACTGTGCACGCCGCCATCCGAGATCAAGCCGCACAAGTGCAACGTCTTGTCGTTGCGGATAGCTGCATTCATGACACGCTTGAGCACTTCGTTCTGGAAGAAGTCCCCTTCGCGTATCGCCTTGTTAATCTTGGTCAACTCTTGGTACAGGATACGGCCGGCGCCAATATTGGAGTGCCCTACCTCAGAGTTTCCGAACTGCCCTTCTGGCAAACCTACTGCCTCACCGCTCGCCAACAGCGTGGTGTGGGGATAGGTTTCCCACAGTTTGTCGAGTGTGGGGGTGTTCGCCTGCGCGACCGCATTGCCCTCCCGCTCCGGATTCAATCCGAAGCCGTCGAGGATAATCAAGGCCACCGGACCACTTTGACTCGGACGCGACTTGCGTTCAAACGACTGTTCGCTCATCAGAGCGCACCTCCGATTGCCGACGCCATGTCCGCAAACGACGAAGCTTCCAAGCTTGCGCCGCCCACCAATGCGCCGTCGATGTTCGGTTGTTGTAGGAAAGACGCGATGTTGTTTGGCTTGACGCTGCCGCCGTACAAAATGCGGACGCTCACTGCCGCTGATGCGTCGATCTGTTCCGCGATCAGGTTGCGGATCTCCTTGGCCACGACCTCGGCGTCTTCAGCGGTGGCCGTCTTGCCAGACCCGATAGCCCATACCGGCTCGTAGGCGATGACCGCCCGAGCCACGTCGGACGCAGAGAGCCCCGCTAAGCCCTGCACGACCTGACCGGCCACAATCGCCTGCGTTTGGCCGCTCTCCTTTTGCGATAGGTTTTCCCCAACGCAGAGAACAGGAACCATGTCGTTCTCGACAATGGCACGTACTTTGTGGTTGATCATCTGATCGGATTCACCGAACAGCGTGCGGCGCTCGGAATGTCCAGCCAGGACATATTGCGTCCCGAATTCTGCAAGCATCATCGGTGCGATCTCGCCGGTGTACGCCCCTTCTTTCTGAGGGTACACGTTTTGCGCGCCGATCTTCACTTGTGCAGGCAACATCACGCGCAGTACGTGGAGCGTGGTAAAGGGAGCGCAAATGGCGTATTCCACGCCACCGTGCAGTGCAGATGACTGTTGTCCGAGCGCCTCGGCGAACGCCCGCGCTTGTGCAACCGTCTTGTACATTTTCCAGTTTCCCATAAGTAGAGGTGTTCTCGCCACAGCAGTTCCCGCCTTTCATCTCACAAGTTTCGATTCGGCGCGCTTACTTGTCCTCGAGTACCGCTACGCCAGGCAGTTTCTTTCCTTCGAGGAATTCAAGAGAGGCTCCGCCGCCCGTGGACACGTGTGTCATCTTGTCCGCCACGCCAGCTTGCTCGACTGCAGCGACAGAGTCTCCACCGCCGACGATCGTCGTAGCGTCGGCTTCGACCATCGCCTCAGCAATGGCAAATGTGCCTTTGGCGAACGCCGGCATTTCAAACACACCCATCGGCCCGTTCCAAATCACTGTCTTGGCAGCCTTGATTTCGGCTTGGAACAACGCGATGCTGTCTGGACCGATATCAAGAGCCATCTCGTCGGCCGCCAACTCGCTTACCTTGCGTACGGCGTGCTCTGCATCCGCGGCAAACGCCTTGGCCGCGATGACGTCGGTCGGCAACAGAAGCCGGCTGTTGTGCTCTTTGGCGACGTCGAGCAAGCGCTTAGCCGTCTCTAGGGCATCCGCTTCGACGAGGGACTTGGCCATGTCGTTCCCCTGAACGGCAAGGAACGTGTTGGCCATGCCACCGCCGATGAGCAGCGCGTCGACCTTTGGCAACAAGTTCTCGATGACGTTTATCTTGTCTGACACCTTTGCGCCGCCGATGATCGCGACGAATGGGCGCTTCGGGCTGGCTAGCGCCTCTCCCATGATGCCGACTTCCTTCTCCATGAGGAATCCAGCTACACTCGGCAGGTACGCCGCAATGCCAGCGGTGGATGCGTGAGCGCGGTGGGCCGTCCCAAATGCATCGCCGACAAACACGTCGCCGAGCTCTGCAAATGCCTTCGCCAGCTCTTCGTCATTCTTTTCTTCCCCTGCGTAGAAGCGGACGTTCTCGAGCACGAGGACGTCGCCATCCGTGAGCGCCTCGACTGCCGCTTTTGCGGTGTCACCGATACAGTCGTCGGCAAACGAGACGCGGATGCCTTTGAGCAGTTCCTGCAGGTGGTTGGCTACAGGGCGCAGAGAGTATTTTTCGTTGCGCTCCCCTTTCGGGCGTCCAAGGTGACTCATCAGGATGACCCGTGCGCCGTGTTGCGATAAGTATGTAATCGTCGGGATAGCCGCGCGGACGCGAGTATCGTCCGTAATCTCACCACGATCGTTCATCGGGACGTTAAAATCGACCCGAACGAGTGCGCGCTTTCCTTGCCACTGTACGTCTTCAATGGTCTTCTTAGCCACTCCGAGCGCCTCCATTCTCTCACCTGATCTCGTTCCTAGGGTGTTCTGTCTCTCTCATGGTCTTGCACAAATAGACCAAATCATTCTCCGATCGGACCACCTACATTATTGTACCAGACCAATACAAGGCGAAAAAAGTCAAAGCTGAAGTCATGTCCCGCGAGACTACAGACAAGTCCCATTTGAATAGACATGACAAAAGCGGATACTTTGCGGAGGTGACGACCCTTGCAGATTGGAATAGTGGGAACGGGACAAATGGGCGGCATGCTCGCACGCGCGTTCGCCGAAACGGCGTCGGAGAACGTGTACGTATACAACCGTTCCCGCGCGAAAGCGGAGTCCGTCGCAGCCGATTTGACCAATGTGATCGTCTGTGATGATTGGGAGACCCTCATCGAACGAGTAGATGCGGTGTTTTTGTGTACGAAAGGCAAGGACGGGTTGAGCCTCGTCAAGACACTGGGCCCTCTGCTCAGATCTGACCAACTGCTCGTCACGACTATCAGCAATATCGATCTCGACCGCTGGCGCGAACTCACCCCGGCGACACCGGTCAAACTGATCCCGAGTCTAACGCAGACTGTTCATCGTGGGATGATGTTGCTCTCCTATCCCCGCGATGTCCCGGGGCAGCAAAAGACCGAACTCGAGAACCGGCTCTGCCAGATCGGTAAACCGCTCATCATCGACGAAGGCCAGGTTCGCGTCTGTTCTGACTTAGCGAGTTGCGGCCCGGCGTTTCTGGTTTCAATTTGTCAATCTTGGGCGCAAGCCGCGGCCCAGACCGGTTCTTTGGAGCGAAGCACGGCCGAGATGATCCTCAAGGAAATGCTGATCGGACTAGCGGCTCTGCTCGACTCCGGCATGCAGTTTGACGACGTGGTCGAGAAAATTCGCGTCCCGGGTGGCGTGACGGATCGGGGAATCGTCTCGATGGAGGACCTCCCCGTACGTTTATTTACTAGGCTGCACGCGGAGACGGCCAGGTACGCCCAAGCCGGTCAGCGATCATCGATTCCCGCCCCGCTCCCGTCCTCCGGGGGATGAAAAGTACGCGGCTCGACGCGAATCGTGACAACCTTTGTCGAACTCTGTGAATGTTTGCTAATTTCGCTTGTCTGATTCTGGTTCGAACAGCATAATGGTGGCATAAAACACGGCAAAAGTGCGCCCACTGCCTCTGCGTAAAGGGTCGAATATGTCCCTTTGCGAAGAGGTCATTCCGTTGGACAACCTCTTAAAGGTGGCTTTGAACATTGAGCCTTGCGATGAATCAATCTAGGTTGACGGCCTCAAAACCAACCATCCGTCGAAGAGTTGAACCGAGCCAACTGCAGATTTCGGCACACGATGCGCAAGTTCGTGCAGTGGAAGTGGCTCCGTCGCGCCATTTTGCAGAGCCTTTCCGCCAGATGATCTGCAACTTCTTTACAGGGATGCCGTGGTCGTTTCCATTTCTCGTCTTTTTTCTCGATAGCAACGACGTAATCCTCGACGTGATCGGACCGACGAACGCGTTATCCGCTGAACTAGCCCAGAGATTGCCCGGTATGGTACTAGATGGAATACAGGACAGGTCTACCGGACAGATCTACGCTTCCGGCGAAGTGAAGCCGCTTCGGCTATCCGAACTCGGCGGGGATTGGCGCAGTGCGATCGCCGAATTCAGCGAACCCAAGGCGCTCGCAGAGTGCAAAGTCGTCCTCTCCATCCCGTCCGCATTGCCCTGGGTGCAGCTTCAGAGCAGCTTAGGGACGTCTGTCTACGCACTTCAACAACTCTGCTCCCTATCGATGGCGCCGCCGGAACAACTCGGTGGTAACTCAATGCGTCCTGCCGTCGACAAGGGCGAAAAAATAGACACGAAGTTGACAGAATTCGAGAAGAATCGGTCGCTGGCATCACTGAGCGCCGGCATCGCGCACGAAATTCGAAATCCGCTTACCACCGCCCGCGGCTTTCTCCAGCTCTTCGAACAGCGCTGCGAGCCTGCCGATAAAAAGTTTGTCGAACTGACGATCCGCGAATTGGATAGAATTCACGCGTTGCTCCAAGACTTTATGGGTATGGCACGCCCAGACGACGAATCCACGCAGTTGGTGGACATCAGGGAACTAACGCACTCGGTGTACCAATTTCTGCGCCCTGAAGCGACGTTGTGCGGAGTGCTGTTGAACTACGATGTACCATCCTCCTGCGTGCTTCTGTCGGTCCAGGCGGACCGGATCAAACAGGTGCTGATCAACCTGTTGCAAAACGCCGTTCACGCTTGTGACAAAGACGGGGAAGTCCACGTGAGCCTGCGCGATTTTTCCGATCACGCCACCATCACGATCCGCGACAACGGCTGTGGCATTTCGGACATGCACCAACTGTTCCGCCCGTTTCAAACGACGAAATCGAACGGGACAGGCCTTGGTATGTTCGTCAGCAAACACATCATCGAGGCGCACCGCGGACATCTTCAGGTCGATTCGACTGTAGGCGAGGGAACCACTGTAACCGTCTACTTACCTCGAGGCTAGCCAACGGTTACCCTCTCCTGCCCTCACTTTGCATCGCGGCTTCACGAACTCCATCCCCGTCAACAGCAAAGCCTCCATCTCCACCTTGATCGTGGATTTGGAGGCTTTGATCAGCTGGTTGAGACTGACTGATTCGTATGGCCCGAGTAAGAGAGCCCTCCCTGTCTAGGACCTATCACTCGACCAATGCAGCCAACTCATCGACAAGTCGATCGAACTCGCGAAGCGCCTCGCGAACGGGTTCAGGCGACTCCATGTCGACGCCGGCCTTGCGCAGAAGCTCGATCGAATAGTCGGAGCTTCCGGAGGAGAGAAACGCCAGATAGTCTTTGCGCGCAGCTTCGCCCTCGCTGAGAATCCGGCGCGACAGCGCGATGGCGGCCGAGATGCCTGTCGCGTATTTGTAGACGTAAAACGGCGTGTAAAAATGCGGTATCCGCATCCACTCATACGCAATCTGCTCGTTGACGTTGCATGCCGGACCAAAAAACTCTTGATTCAGGCCGTAGTACGTTTCATCGAGCCACTCGGTCGTGAGTGCGCCACCCTCTTCGACGTGTTCGTGCGTCATCTTTTCAAATTCGGCGAACATGGTCTGGCGATAGAGCGTCCCCCGAATCGTCTCTAACTGGTGATTCAGCAAGTAAGCTCGCTTCGCCTTGTCGTCCGTGGTCTTGAGGAGATGATCGAGGAGTAGCGCCTCGTTACACGTGGACGCGACTTCTGCCACGAAGATGGTGTAGTCGGAATAGACGTACGGCTGTGTCTTTCTCGAGAAGTAACTGTGCATCGAGTGACCCAGTTCGTGCGCGAGTGTGAACATGTTATCCAACGAGTCGTGGTAGTTGAGCAGCATGTACGGGTGGGTGCCGTATGTACCCCAGGAATAAGCGCCGCTCCGCTTGCCTTTGTTCTCATACACGTCCACCCAGCGGCTGTTCAGGCCGTTCTGTGCAATCTGGCGGTAATCGTCGCCAAGCACCTGCACGGCCGTGAGCACCGTCTGCTTCGCAGCATCGTACTTGACGCGCCAATCGACGTCTTGAACCATGGGCGTGTAGAGATCGTACATTTGCAGGTCGTTCAGGCCGAGCACCTTGGCGCGCAGCTTCAAGTACTTGTGCAACGAAGGCAAGAACTCGTGAACGGTGTTGACCAAGTTGTCGTAGACAGCCACCGGGACGTTGTCGGAGCTCAACGAAGCAGCGCGTGCCGACGGAAAGTTGCGGACGCGCGCATTGACGACGCCGCGCTTCACGTTGGCCGCATAGATGGCGCCAACCGTGTTCCGGTGCTTGGCGTACGTGGCGTACACCGCTTCAAACGCGTTCTTGCGGACTTCCCGGTTTTTGCTCTCCAACAACTGAATGTAGAGCCCGTGCGTGATTTCGACTTCTTCGCCGTCCTCGTCGCGGATGCTTGGAAACACCATGTCAGCGTTATTGAACATGGAGAAGATGTCGCTTGGCGCGTTTAATACCTCGCCGAACGACGCGAGCAATTGCTCCTGCTCAGGACTCAAGACGTGTTCTTTTTCCCGCGTGATCTCCTGCAAAGCAAAGCGGTACAGCTGTAAATCCTGATTTTCCTGCAGCATCTCCTCTAATCGGTTGGAGTCGATGGAGAGGATTTCCGGGACGAAAAACGCCATAGCCGACTGCGCTTTCACGAGCAGTCCATACGCCTTGTCCTGGAGCGCCTGCGCCGCACCATTGGACGTATCTTCATCGAGATGCATTTTGGCGTATACGTACAGTTTCCCAGAGACCTGGCCGATTTCATCTTGCAGCCGGAACGCAGCGAGCAACTGTCCACTGGATTCGTTCAAGGTACCTTGCATCGCCGCGAACTGAGCGACCAACTGTTCTAGTTTTTGGGCGTCCTTCTCCCAATCCTCGTCGCTCGCGTAAATGGCCTTGAGATCCCACTTGTACTGTTCGTCGATCTCGCTGCGGGTACGTACCTTTTTCGAATGTTCTGCTTCCGCTTTGAAGAGTGGCAGAGGCAGATCCCTTTTCGCGCTGAACATGTGTGTACCTCCTATGCTTCCTTTTATCTCTCCGAATCCGGTTGGGCGTACGCCATCTGTTCTGGCGTAAACGCACCTGGCAAGAGCTCACCCACAGTCGTCTTCTTGATGTCGTGGTGCAGGTTCGCTAGAAGCACAGGCGTATTTGGCGAGCAGAACTCAGCTAACACTTGGCGACATGCCCCACACGGCGCCACCGGATCTGGAGAATCCGCGACGACGGCGACGCCCGCAATGGCCACGTCTGGCTCTGTCCGGGCACTCATCAGGGAAAACACCGCACTTCGCTCGGCGCAGTTGGTCAGGCCAAAGGACGCGTTTTCGATGTTCGCCCCAGTGACAATCCGCCCGTCGGCAGTGCGCAAGGCCGCCCCGACGGCAAATCCCGAATAGGGAACGTACGCCTTTTCGCGGGCTTGCAAAGCGGCTTGCAGCAACTCTTCATCGCCGTCGTCGTCACCGTTTCGGACGTATCCGAGAATGAGCTTCGGCCGTTCGACTGGCGTTTCACTGAGCACTACTGTGTCCGTCAGTTCCAACAGGCACGCGCTCGCGGCAGACTCGCTGTCCGCGTGGACTTCAACCAGTACGTCGCCAGCCTCTACTCGCTGACCTACCGACACCTGAACGACGACGCCGACAGCTGGATTGATGACGTCTTCCTTCGTCGCCCGACCGGCGCCTAAGCGCATAGCTGCTTCTCCGAATGGCAACGCTTCGAGCGACGACACGTAACCGCCTCGGTTCGCCCGAAGTTGTTGAACAACCGGTGCCGTCGGAAGTTTGTCTGGCTCGTCTACGATCGATGGGTCGCCGCCCTGTGCCGCGACAAACTGTTTGAACTTCGCCAACGCCGAACCATCGTCAAGCGCCTGAATCAACATCTCCCTAGCCTCTTCAGGGCTTTTCGCCGCTCCAGCCAACACCGCCATCTCGGCGCCCAGCGTGAGGCACACCTCTGTCAAATCGTCGGGGCCTCGGTGCATGAGGGTGGCGATCGCCTCTTTGACCTCGAGTGCATTGCCGATGGCGCGCCCGAGCGGCTCCTCCATGCTCGATAGGACCGCAACCGTCTGACGTCCAGCGCGATTCCCAATCCCGACCATCGTTCTCGCCAACCGCCGAGCGTCGCCCTCTGTCTTCATGAAGGCTCCACTGCCCACTTTGACGTCTAGTACGATCGCATTGGCTCCGCTCGCCAACTTCTTACTCATAATCGAACTCGCGATCAGCGGGATGGATTCGACCGTCGCCGTCACGTCGCGCAAGGCGTAGATACGCTTGTCTGCCGGCGCCAAATCGCCCGATTGGCCAGCTACGGCAACGCCGATTTGTGTGACCTGATCGATAAAGGCTTGCGTCGTAAGAGACGTTTGGAAGCCTGGAATGGACTCGAGCTTATCGATCGTCCCACCAGTATGACCAAGTCCCCGCCCCGACATTTTTGCGACCGGAACGCCAATGGAGGCGAGCAGCGGACCGAGAATCAGCGTCGTCTTGTCTCCGACGCCCCCCGTACTATGTTTATCTACTTTCATACCAGGAATGCCACGAAGGTCTAACTCGTCCCCGGATGAGGCCATCAATTGTGTAAAGTCGGCCATTTCCTGTGTAGTCATCCCCCGCCAAACCACCGCCATCAAAAATGCGCTCATCTGGTAGTCCGGCACATCACCCTTCAGGTAACCATCCATCAGTGCTTGCAGTTCTTGCTTCGACAACGCAAGCCCGCGGCGTTTTTTGTCGATGACATCAACGGCTCGCATGTTTGCGCCTCCTCTGAGTCATAAAGTCAACAGGGCACCATTTCAGTACAGAGCGAACTGACGGGCTGTTGCTGGTCGTGAATCTGATGGTAGCATAATCTTCCTGCGTTTTCGATTTTGATTCGCGCTTGAATTGCACGTGGTACACTAACAAGGGCAAGTGTCGATGCTAGTCTGATCTTGCACTTATATATCGGAGTGAAGTCTCTTTGAATGGGCGAAAAACACTATTTCTGACCTTTTTGTTTCGCGGTCTATCTGCGATTTTAACGTTTGCGACAAGTGCTATCACCGCTCGTTACCTGATCTTTACGGGTGACCGAGGGGATTTTCAGACTTCCACCACGTATGCGACGAGCGGCCAGCGGTTTGCAGGCGGGTACTCGAACTACTTTTCAATGTCGTTGCCCCGACGTCCGGACGAAGGAACTCAGATCGTCCAGATGGGCAACTTTATGATGTTTCTCTTCAGCATCGTGGTCTGGCTCATCGCCGGCGCCGTCATCTGGTTCGGACACCCATCCACCATTGTGATGTTCAGCTTGATCGGCATGCCGCTGACCTTCTTGTTCGGGTATGCGAGCCGCCTTCTGAATGCGTTGCACGCGATTTTTGAACTCAACATCGCAAACGTCTTGCAAGCTGTTTCGTTTCTCGTCATCTATGTGGTCTTCATCCTGTTCAACCGCCATCTCGGCGAGCACCATCGACTGCTCTGGACGTACCGAATTTGGTTGGCTTCGTGGGCGCTCGCCGTGATGGCCACGATGTTTGCTGTGTATCGCCACCTAAACTGGGGCGAAAGCTTGAAATGGAAGTGGCACCGGTCGGAGTGGAAGCAATTCGTCAATTTCGGCACCTGGTCGTCGTTGGCCCTCTTGTTAGGCTACGTGAACCTCCGGACGGACTTCTGGATGATCGGGTGGGTGCTCCCATACGACGACGCCACGCGCCGCATGGTCTCGGTCTATGGTATCGCCGTGTCTGCTGCGGAGATCCTCATTACCTTGAGTCAGTCCATCGGTACCGTCGTCTTCCGAAAGATGTCCGCCTCCAGCGGCGACGAGGCGGGCATGGTCACCGAGAGCGCCTCCCGCCAGACGCTCATCACGTCGTTTGTCACCGCCTGCGGCCTGGCCGTCGCGATGCCTTTGCTGGTTGTCGTCTATGGCGTGCACAAGTACGGCGGAGCTGTCGGCCCGTTCTACGTGTTGTTGCCAGGCTTGATTCTGAAGACCGTATCGACGCTCATCTCGCAGTACTTTACGAACTCAAAAGGAAAGCCGGTCACCTTAGTCGTCATCTCCATTTTCATGATCGCGTTCAATGCAGCCGTCTGTGCCGTGTTGATCCCGCGCTTTGGTATGTACGGTGCGTCGATCTCCTCGACCGCCGCCTACTTTGTCGAGCTGGCTACGTACATATACTGGTACAGCCGTATCTCTGGGCGCAGCGGACGCAACCTCTGGCTGGTCCAAAAGGGCGATTTTCGACCGTATATCGAGATGGCCAGCGGATTGGTGAAGCGCGTGAAACGAGGAGCATAGGCCTCACGAAAAAAGCACCTGCTGCCCATTGGCAGCAGGTGCTTTTTTGTTTTCCAAGATTGCTCGATCAGGCGAAGACCGGATCCTTCAGATCTTCAAGTTTGACCAGCGAATGGTCTGCAACCTCTTTATGGAGACTGTTGCCGTGGGCGTCCATGGTGACGATGGCTGGGAAGCCGTCGACCTCCAAATGCCACATCGCTTCCGGAACGCCAAATTCTTCGATCAAGTCAACGCCGCGTACCGCCTTCACACAGTGCGCGTAAAACTGCGCGGCGCCACCGATGGCATTTAGGTAGACCGCCCCTGACTTCTTGAGACCATCGGACGTCTTTTGCCCCATTCCACCCTTGCCAATGACCGCACGTATGCCGAACTTCTCGATGATGTCCGCCTGATAGGGCTCCTCACGGGAGCTCGTAGTTGGACCTGCGGCTTTGACATGCCACGTTCCATCGTCATCCTGGAGCATGACCGGGCCACAGTGATAGATGACTCCACCCGTCAAATCGACAGGGGCGTCATGTTTCATCAGATACTTGTGAATCTCATCGCGACCCGTGTGCATTTCACCCTTGATCAGGACGACGTCGCCGACTTTGAGCCCGCGAATCTGCTCCTCTGTAATCGGGGCTTGCAGCACAATGGCGTCGTCGGTCGAGAACGCATGCTCTGGGCGCTCCATTTTTTCCTCGGAGTCGCGGTAGAGCCAGTCCTTGATCTCGCCCGTCTGCGCGTCGAGCACGACGCCAAGGCGGCGATAGGCCCAGCAATTGTAAGCCACAGAGACGTAAAAGCTCGCTGGGATCCGGTTGCGAATGCCCACTTTACACCCGAGCAGCGACACCTTCCCACCAAAACCCATGGTGCCGATCTCGAGCCGGTTTGCCGTCTCGAGAATGTAGTTCTCAAGTTCCGCCAAAGTCTCGTTGGGATTCACGTCGTCGACGGGGCGGAAGAGCTGTTCCTTCGCAAGATCATAGCCGGAAGTTCTGTCTCCCCCGATGCCTACTCCGATAAAACCGGCGCTGCACCCTTGACCTTGCGCCTGATAGACGGCGTGGAGAATACATTTGCGCACGCCTTCCAAATCGCGGCCAGCCCGGCCGAGTCCAGGAAGTTCCGTAGGCAGCGCGTACTGGATGTTCTTGTTCTCACAGCCGCCGCCCTTGAGGATGAGCTTAACTTCCACGTTATCTCGTTCCCATTGGTGGAAGTGAACGACCGGCACCCCTTCACCGAGGTTGTTGCCGGTGTTTTTGCCGGTCAGGGGATCAACCGAGTTGGGACGGAGTTTACCCAACTTTGTCGCCTCGACGATGGCCGCTTCAATATCTCGTTGAAACTGGATCTGATTAAACCCTACCGGACAGTGGACGACAAACGTTGGCATCCCCGTATCCTGGCAAATCGGTTGAACATCTTCTTCAGCAGAGACGATATTATCGACGATGGTATTGAGTGCCAGTGCGGCGCGCGTGCCAAACTCTTCCTGCAATTGCGCCTTTTTGATGGCGCGGCGGACGTCTGGCGGCAGATTCGTTGACGTTTCCGTGATCAGTTGTAGCAAGCTCTCTTTTGCTGCCACATGTATTCCTCCTCTCGCAATCCCCATTGCGAACAGCAATAACCACCAGATAGTATAGCACGATCCGCCCCCGCACACCGAACACTAGGGGACGCCCGCACACAATCTGGTGGCAGCGTAGGCGTTCTATGGAAACCACTCTTATGCTTGAGCGGTTGCTAGCGGCTTGTCTCTGCGAATCAAGTCAGCCCACGTCTCACGGGCTACGACGACCTGTGCTTTGCCGTTGGACGCAAACACCACGGCTGGGTTGGGAATGCGGTTATAGTGGCTGGCCATGCTGTAGTTGTATGCCCCCGTCGCGAAGACGGCCAAAATGTCGCCTGGCTTCGGATTCGGCAGGGCCGCATCCCAAATCAGCATATCTCCACTCTCACAGCACTTCCCGGCGACCGACCAAGTATCCTCTGGCTCCGCATCGGCGCGATTGGCGTACAAGGCGTGATATTTTGCGCCATACAGGGCCAATCGCGGATTGTCCGTCATCCCGCCGTCGACTGCCAAATAGTTGCGAATTCCCGGAATGCGCTTTTGGCTTCCCACTCGGTAGAGTGTCGTCCCTGCCGGCCCAGCGATGCTCCGCCCCGGCTCGATCCAGAGTACGGGCAGTTCCATATGCCGTTTGGTAAATGCTTCGCGCGCAGCCGCGATGATGGCAGACAGCGTCTCCGATACCGCCGGGGCGTCTTCCGACGTGTAGCGAATCCCAAAGCCACCACCGACGTTCAACACCGAGAGCGGTAGATTCAATCGGTCGAGGCCGTATTCATACAACTCCGCCAACCGTTCAACGGCCACGACGAAGCCGTCAGCGTCAAAAATTTGCGATCCGATGTGCGAATGCAGCCCGATGCATCGCAAGTTCTCTGCGTCCGCCAACTGGCGCAAAGCGGCGTGGGCTTGGTCACTGGCGAGATCGAACCCGAATTTGCTATCCTGTCCACCGGTCGCGATGAACTCGTGCGTGTGCGCCTCGACACCTGGGGCGACGCGGATGAGCACATCCACTTCGCGCTCGCTTTCAGCCGCTATATCTTGAAGGAGTGCGAGTTCGATGAAGTTGTCGACGATGATGGCACCGACGCCCGCATCGACTGCAAACCGCAGTTCCTCTGGCGTTTTATTATTCCCGTGCAGATGGATTGCACTTGCTGGCACGCCGCTCTCAAGGGCGGTAAACAGTTCACCGCCGGACACCACGTCGATGCCGCAGCCCTCAGCATGCACCAACTGGCACATGGCCAGCGTGCAGAACGCCTTGCTCGCGTACGAGATCTGATATGGAACGCGCTCACGCAAAAAGACTTCGTGAAATGCGCGGATGGTCGAACGGATCAGTTGCTCATCGTAGACAATTAAAGGGGTACCATACGCTTCGGCCAGCTCGACTGTATCGCACCCTCCGATTTGTAGATGGTGCTGCTCGTCGACTTGAATCGCCTGCGGCGGTTCTGAACCGACCATGACCGCGGTCTGCTCCTCGCTCCTCATCTCTATCCGCTCCCTCGCTCACTCCAGAAAATAGCTCTTTTCTTTAATGCACTACTATACCACAGCGCAATAAAGCTGCATATGGTTCGATGTCTGGAAAAGTTGGGCGAAAAAAATGGCCCGACAGCGCGGGCCAAAACAAGTGAAATTGCAGGGAGTCCAACTACTGCATTTGGCCTTGGGGAAACTGGCTCTTGTATCCTTGGAATTGATTCGCCGTCTGCTGAATCTTCTGCGCATCAGCTTTCTCCACTTTGTACCAACCCTTTTGGAACATCAGGTTATACGTGTTGCGCGCTAACGTGTGATTCTCGGTCAATACCTGCATTACGTCTTGAAACAGCGCGTCGTGACTCGCCTCGCGAGCAGCGATATTGAAGCTGTCCGTCAGATATTTCTCCGTGGAGAGCACGTCGTTCAGGTAATCGCGATCGTTCATCTCAGGCGTCTTTGGCACTTGCTGTTCGGGATTTTGCACAACCGAGTTATTAGCCATCCTGACAGGTCTCCCTTCCCGTGCAAATTTATTGCAGGCCCATTCCCGCATTCGCCGACTGGGCCTGGTTCTGGCAGTGTTTTAAAAGCAAGTCGTACTGCTTTTGGTGGGTCTGACACGCTTGTTGAATGAACTGCCGTACCTGCGGGTCTCTGCACTCCTTGGCGTAGTGATGAAACTTCTTAATCGCGCCATGCAACCACGACATCTGATCTGTCAAGTAATCCAGGTCTTTCCCTGAGATCACCCTCGGCGGGGTTTGGAGGCCCTGACTTCCTTGCATCATTTGTCCCTGACTCTGTCCAGCTTGAGCCTGCACGAAATCTCCTCCTTTTCTGTTTGCGCTCGACTTGTAGTATGCCGCCATGCGCACACAGCATGCTGGAGGAAATGGGTTGCGCAAAGCAGTGCGCTCCGGCTCGTGTCGTATCGTCAATTCTTGTATAAGGCGCCACAGTTTGTTGAACGCTAATCCCGGGAACATGATAGATTTCCCAAAGGAGGGTAGATGCGGATGAGATGGAATGCAATCGATTGGGTCGCATGGATTCTCATGGTGGTTGGTGGATTGAACTGGGGATTAATCGGCTTCTTCAATTTCAACCTCGTCGATACGATATTCGGCACGATGTCCGGCTTAAGCCGGAGCCTCTACGCGATTGTCGGACTCGCTACAATTTGGCAAATCGTCGCCGTATTGTCACGATCGGGCACGCGCAGCGACGTGTAGTGTGTCCTGTAGTCAATCCTATCGTCGATCGAAAACAGGCTGATCGATGGCGGCGATCCGCTCGGGATCTCACCATCAATCAGCCTGTTCGCGCGCATCACAGCATCATCCCGACGAGGGACGACGATACACTCATACGAACGTCGTTTGCGGGTCTTCAACGTGCACGAGTTCTGCAATCGTGTTGTCGCGATTCATAAATGCCACTTTTGGCTCAAAATCGGCTAGCTCTGCCTCGGACACCAGCGCAAACGCCATGATGATGACGAGGTCGCCTGGTTGAACCAAACGGGCTGCTGCACCATTGACGCAAATTTGTCCGCTTCCGGGCTCGCCGAGAATGGCGTACGTCTCAAAACGCTCGCCGTTATTGTTATTTACAACCAGTACCTTCTCGTTCGGCAAAATGTCCACAGCTTCCAACAGCTGTGGATCGATAGTAATGCTGCCTACGTAATTGAGGTCGGCTTCCGTCACAGTAGCTCGGTGGATCTTTGACTTCAACATCGATCTGAACATAGGTTCAAATCAGTCCTTCCATGGAGCGCAGTCACAAAACTACGCACCAGCAGTAGAACGCCGTTGTCGGCTGTCCTCCAACAGATAAGTATACAGTCCCCGCTCACATCCGCCAACACCCAAGAACTGTTTGCCCTGCCTGAGCGTTGGCGCAAACTGATGCCCACGCACTGCTATCATTGAATGGGGATGCCGGGCTTGTCGTTCAATTTCACTGCCCGATACCAGGAGATGAAGTACGACTCTAGTCCTCTGCGAATGGCGGACTCTATAAATTCACCCTGAAAGACCACGCGCTCATCTGTCCAATCCGCCCACAACCCGTTTTGATTCGGAAGTTGTTCCCATTTCCCGTCTGCCACCGTGACTTCCACTGTGCCATCCGTACATGTCGTTTTGACGATAAAGCGCGGAGTACTGAAATGTGCGTCGAAAAATCCCGCTACGAGCCCCGGATTCTCACCGCTTGTGACGCTGACCTCGAGGTCTTTGTCCGCCTGAGAGAAGTCTTGGGCCACACTCTGCAAGAGTCGTTCGACCTGAGCGTGCGGGTCCATTCCTGCCGCGTGTTTTGTCGACTCCGACTGCCCCATCATCGCAGCTGACGCGCGAATATCTGCAATCGCTTGCTGTAAATCCTCCATGAACCGCCCTCCGCTCGCCGTTTATTGGGATATTGTCCATTTCAGGCTGAAATGATGCGCCACACTTCCCGGTTTCGAACACTGACCGCAACTACAGACCTGATCAATTCGCATGCGGCGACACCCGTCGACAATCGGGCCGAGTCCATCGTCTTGTAGGGCGAGATCGCGATTGACACGTCCCCTGCCGGTCACTATGCTTAAATCAAACCTCGTGAAGGGAGTGCGAACAGCGTGAAGCCATTTGCTTGGCAGTACTATCTGCGCCAATTTGGACCTGCAGTGGCCTTCGACGGGATAAGTCTGCCCTTTTTCGGCGACTCCGGCTGTTCGCGCTTCTAACGGTCCTCAAAGCGAAGCGTATCCAGTTTCGTCGCCGCGTCAGGGCATGTCATCGACGTGTGTTGTCTCGAAACGGAGGATACCCCCTTGTATACTCACCATTCACTTTCACTGTATCGTCGTAATATCGTGCTACTTTATGTATTTCAAGCGACTTCCCACCTTTGGTTTGACGGGGCGCTCTGGGTTATCTATTGGCAGCACAGAGGCGTGAGCCTGTTCGTCATTGGGCTTTTGGAAGCACTGCTGCATCTCGTCTCCCTGACGCTCGACATCCCGATGGGGATTGTGGCGGACCGCGTCGGTTGGAAATACACCCTGTTCTTGAGCGGTCTCGCAGGATGCCTGTACTGTGGGCTGTCACTGCTGCCTAGCGATACGCTGTTCGGCGCATTTGCGGCGTTTGCTTGTCGCGGCCTTCAACTGACGCTGGCGAGTGGAAGTGACATGGCCATCACGTACGAAACGGTGGCAGCTGCGGGATATTCGAGCCGATATCAGTCCATCAGTGGCAGGATGATGGCCACGCAATTGCTGGCCGTGGGCTTCGCCGAAGCGTGCGGTGGCTGGCTCGCGGGAATCGATTGGACGTATGTCTACGGGCTGTTTGCGATAGCCAATCTCGTCAGTGCAGGAGGTGCGCTGCTCCTCGCGATGCCCAATCGCCAACGGGCAGTAGCCGACCTCACAGGTGAAGCCCCACTGTCCTTTGTTCAAATGATTCGAACGTCGGCACAATTTGCTAGGCGCAACGCGTCGTATCGGCGGTGGGTGACGTTTGGCGCCATCCTCTCCGGGGCCATCTCGACGTGTACGTTCTACGGGCAATCCTTCTTGCACGCTTGCGGTTGGACGACTGGTGCAGTGGGCATGCTCACCGGGATCGAGTGTGGAGTGAGCGCGCTGGCAGCGGCGGGCTCAAGCAGGATTACGCAGTGGCTTCGAGTGCCAGGTATCGCCGCCGTCACTGCGGGTGGGATGGCCCTCTTCGCCTGGCTCCCGCCTGCCGGCAAAGGGATTGGCTACCTACTGGCGCAAGCGACAGGCAGCGCCGCCGATCCGCTCATCGACCAGCGCTTGAATACCATTCTCCCAAACGCCGTGCGAGCAACCCTACTGTCTGGGAACTCGACCGCATTTTCCCTGTTTATGGTCATTGTCTTCCCGTCATTCGGTTTGCTGGCCGACCAGATTGGAACCGAAACCGCGTACCAGGCATGCAGTGCGATCCTCGCGGCGGCTGTCGCAGTGACTGTGCTGCTCTGGATCGGGCTACAGTTGAGGCGGGGCAAAGGATGTGCAAGCGTACCCAGCGAGTCACTGGACGATGAAAGGTGACTCCCAGAGAACTGACAACAGAAATGGGACCTACCAGGCGAGCTTCAACCTTCGCCCGGTAGGTCCCACATTCATTGCTAGCCCCTGTATCACGAGTGGGAAACCCGTCGTTCACATTACTGCATGCTGGACGACGAGGAGGTTTGAGGATTTTCAATCGAATCCTTGACGTCTGCATAGCTGCTGTCGAGGATTTGAACGTTGCCCTTCTTCGCCAAATCCGCGTACAGTTGCTGCGGCGACTCCGCATTTTGTTCCTTGAGCGCAGTCGTGATTTCGTTCTTCGCTTCCGCCAAGGTCGGCGTCTTCGCCGGAGTGATACTCGTCACTTCAATCAATTCGTAGCCATTGCTGACCTTGATTGGAGCACTTACCTGCCCCTTCTGTAACTTGAATGCCTGAGAAGAGATCTCTGGGTACTCTTGCGACAACGTCGACTGAGTGAACGTACCCATTGCCCCACCTTTGGACTTGGTCACACTGTCAATCGACGACGACTTCGCCAGCGACGCAAACGTCTTACCTTGGCTCAACTGCGTCTGTATATCTTTGGCCTTCGCCTCGGAGGACACGACAATGTCCGAAATGGCCCTCTGCTCCGGTGTCGCGAGGCTCGCCTTGTTCTTGTTGTAATAGTCCTGGATCTGCTTGTCCGTCACCTTGACCTTGCTCTCCGCAAGTTTCTGTCCGAGGATTTCTACCTTCAATTGGGTAAGCAGTTCGTCCTTGGTCATGTGGCTCTGCTCAAGCATCTGATTGAGCTGACTGTCACTCGTGATGCCATTCTGCTCCTCAAGCCCTTGCAAGGCTTGGTTGACTTCCGAGGTTGAAGCCGTCATCTTCTGCTGTTGCGCTGCATCGAGCACCAATTGGTTCGTAATGAGCTGCGACAACATACTCGACCCCGCATACGCCTCGGATTCAGATAGCAACTGGGACCTTGTAATTGGCGTGCCGCCAACCTTTGCTACGATGGAGTTGCGGTTCTGTGATGCCGATGTGCCATACCATACACCACCGACGATGACTGCACCGACAAGTGCGCCAATCACCGGCGAAAGGACCGATTTCACTGCGACCAATGTGCTGCCTCCTAAATATCATCTGTGTGCCAGCGTAACAAACTTATATGGAAATTTCCTTGAAAAGCCCACTTTGCACATGCTGAAATCTTACCACGCCCGTCAATTTCCTTCACGCCTATTCTTGTTCCAGTTCCCGTTCACACAAGCACTACAAGCTCACAGAGCGCATATATGAGGCTATGAAGTGAGGGATGCGACATGTTGCGTAAGGCGTGGTATGCGGTGTGCCCGTCATCAGAGGTCGCCGCTGATCCGAAAAAGGTCACGGTGAACGGACGTGACTACGTACTATATCGGGACAAGACTGGGCGAATCGTCGCATGTAACGGCTATTGTCCACACCGGGGCTGCGATTTATCGATGGGTTCGATACATGAGGGCGAGCTCGTGTGTCCATTTCATGGATGGCATTTTGAAGGGACGGGAAGCTGTACACACATTCCCGCGAACAAATTGGGAACACCGATCCCGCCCTCCTACCGATTGAACACCTATCCCGTGACGGAGCTCGCTGAACTCGTGTGGCTCTATACACACCCGAACCTCGATGCGCCCGCTCCCACTTCATTTGCGACGTTTGCCGATCTACTACACGACGACTGGCAATACGTTTCCTTTGAGCAGACGTGGCAAGCGCATTTCACGCGAGCCGTGGAGAGCGTTCTCGACGTGTCGCATTTGCCGTTTGTTCACCCTGAAACGACCGGTACTGACGTCGATCCCACCGTGATCGGCCCAGAATACACCGTGAAGGGCAAACGCATCGTCATCTACCCCACTCCGTTTGCACCATCGCACCCAATGGAGCCAGTTCACCCTACCCAGGATGCCCATTTGCGAACGGAAATTGAACTACTCTTTCCGAATCAGTGGATCATCCGCACTCCCTTTGGGAACGACGGGATAATGTGTACGTTTTTGACGTTCACACCGGTTCACGACGACGTGACAAGCATCTTCGGCATCGCGATGCGCAATTTCGATCTCGACGCGCCCTGGATGGACGCCTTTCACATCGACCACACGTTGCGCGTCATGGCACAGGATCAGCGGATCGTGGAGAGCCTGCGGCCTCGCATCGCGCCGTTCCAGCTGCAGGACGAACGCCACGTCCCATCGGATGTGCCCGCCATCCGGTTTCGCGTCATGTTGCGCAATGCCTTGAAAGAGGAACAAGGAGGATTTTAAATGGCTCGGTTCGAAAGGTTGCGTTGGGTCCCCATGTTGATCCGCGCGTATTACGAAGCTCAGGCGCGCACATCCAAACAGTCCGTGAGTGAACCGCTTGTCCAGCTCCCACCGATAGAAACGAGTCAAAAGGTGCGTTTAGCAACAGTCCACCGGGGCAAATCGATGAGGACTGCTGCGAGAGTACCCGTGAACAGGTCGAAAAAGTCGACCCATACCACGACGAAACATGCGAGCAACAGGCGCCTGACGACTACGGCGGCGAATCGACGTCTTTTGGAAGAATTGCAATCTGCCAACCGAAAACTAGAAGAACTCACGGCCCTCCAACAACAGATTCGCGACATCGGCACGTCCCTCGATGGCTTTCACAAGGAGATTAGTGAATTGAAAACAAAAGCGGTTGAGTCGCAGAGCAGGCGTAGCCCAGATAGCTTCAGCGGCGGGCCAATGGCGCTTCCGCATATGGACGCTCCTCCATACGTGCAATGACCACCGTGTACGACACGATCCTAAAGAAATATGGTCACCTCTTCGACCCGATTACGCAATCCAAAAAACAGGGGCCGCTCCAGCCCTAGCAGGCTTGGAACGACCCTCGTTCACTCAGCGCGACACTCAGTAAAACTTGACGACATCCGCGTAGTCTAGCATCGTCTTGGCAACAGGTTCCTCGTCCGGCGCGCCAAACGGCATCTGCGCGATCATCTTCCAGTTGGGCGAAATGTGATAGCGCTCCTTGAACTGTTCCTCGATTGCATTGACGTGCTGTAAGGAGGCCGCGATGCCGTCTGCACAGAGTGCGGTCCACATCGCAAACTGCAGCATGCCCGACCCGTGATGCGACCAATCGACAAACGAATCCTTGTTTGCAGGGATCTTCTCCTGCATCTCACGAATGGTCTGCTCGTCTTCGAAAAACAATACCGTACCGTTTCCACATCGAAATCCGTCCAAACGCTCCATGAAGGACGCGACTTTCTCCTCTGGCAAGAGCTGTGCGTACGTCATCTTGGCGAGGTCCCAGAACGCTTCGTGTTCGTCGTCCATGAGCACGACCAAACGACCGCTTTGCATGTTGTAGGCAGACGGAGCGTTGACGACAATGCGGACAATTTTATCGATTTGCGCCTGATTGACGCTGGCGTGGCGCTTCAATTTGCGAACGGAGCGACGTCTCGTGACTGCATCGGCAAAGCACGTGGATTCCACTCCCTTGTGTTCCATCGCAAATGCCATTCCTCAACACTCCTTGTATTTATACAATAAATTAGTTACTAATTAATTTTTAAATGAGCGAATACAGTTTACCTGTGAACGCTAGCAAAGTCAAAACAGAACAGGTCAGCCAGCGAGAGACGGCCGACCTTCGTTCCTCAGAAACGCGCTGGCAGCAAGTTTAGATTTCTCCATCCACCGCCGCCACAAACTGGCGAATCACCCGCAGGTACTCTTCAGGTTGTTCACGCATCGCCGAATGCGAGCTATCTTCGAATACGTAAAACGCGGAACCCGGAACGAGCGAATGATAATACTCCGTAGTACTCGGGCTCGCTTCGTCGTAGCGCCCGCAAGTAAACAGTGTAGGTACCGATATCTCATGGAGCCGATCCGTCCGGTCGTACGACTTCAGAGTGCCTGTGGCATGGAATTCAGATGGCCCCCACATCGTGTTGTACACCTCTGCTCCAAATGCCGCATCCCGTCGAGCACGATCCTCAGGAGACACCTCGACCCGACAAACGTGCTTTTTCATATAGACTTCGGTCGCCTGTTTATACTCGGCCGAGTCCGTGTTTCCAGTCGCCTCACACTCCGTGAGAACCTGCTGGACGTCACTAGGCAAGTCGAGCCGCAAACGGTCTGCGTCCGCGACCCAACGCGGCGCACTCAGGCAAGGGCTGGAGAAAATGGCGCTTTTCACTCCTTGTGGAGACGTCAACAAATAATCGGCCAACAACATCGTTCCCCAAGAATGCCCCAAGATGTGCACCTCATCCAGGTGCAGCGCCGCGCGGAGACTAGCCAGTTCCCGCACAAACCGCTCCACAGTCCACAGCGCCGGATTCGAAGGTCGATCCGACTTGCCAGAACCCAACTGGTCGTAGAGCACCACTGGTCGCTCATCCGCCAGTGCGGACAACCGCTCCATTCCGACCGACGAGCCACCGGGCCCGCCGTGCAGCCCCAGGAGCGGTACAGCGTCACCCTCGCCGAAAATCTGATACCATATCCGCCCGCCTTCTACCTCTACGTACCCTTCTTCGTGCATGCGTCGTCTATCTCCTCATCGCAGATATTTACTTCGTTCTATGGAACATGGTACCCCTGCCTCGAGCCCATGGGAACCAGTTTAATCACAGGAAGAGCGGCAGCAGCGCCAATGTTGCCGAGTCCGAGCACTGCCGTACCGTTTGTCACGATGGCGATGGTGTTCCCCTTGCCGGTGTACTCGTAGCTGAGCCCTTCGTCGCGATGAATCTCTTTGCAAGGCTCCGCGACACCGGGAGAGTACACCAAACTTAAATCTCGCTCGTTCTCCACGCTCATCTTAGCCGCTACGGCTAGCTTACCTACGTGCAGGCGGTGCAAATTCAATGCCTCTTCCTTGAGCGACATAAGACCCCCCGTTTTCTGATGATGTCTCGACTCTAGTGCTTCTCATTATATGGTTTGAATTAACAGAAAATATAGTGGTTTAGGAGGAGTTTTTGACTGGTTGTCAGATTTTTGTAAAACCATGTAGAAAAGCCTCCAAATCCACAAGTGGAGATGGAGGCTTTTTGTTTTGAGAAATTCATCTATGTTGATCAACCGACGATGCGCCCGTTTTCAATCCTCAATTGCAGATTATCAATCAGCCTAGCTTTCCCAAAATAGACCGCGATGGCGATCATCACGTCGCCTTCCAAGCGTTCAATCGGGGCTAATGTGTCCATGCTGACCACCTCGGCGTAATCAACGCGACCGATGCCGTCCTGTGCGACGATCTGTCGCATACCATCCGACAATTCGCGCCCAGAGGTGTCCCCGTTCGCAATCCGCTCCCTCGCCCAGCACAAGGCCTGATACAAGATGGTGGCGTGCGCGCGCTCCTCTGGTGTCAGATAGACGTTGCGCGAGCTTTTGGCAAGGCCGTCCGCCTCGCGGACAGTCGGCACCCCAACCACCTCAATCGGGAAGTTCAAATCCTTGACCATGCGCCGAATCACAGCGAGTTGTTGCCCGTCCTTCTGGCCAAAAAACGCCACGTCAGGAAGTGCGATGTGGAACAACTTGCTCACGACGGTGGCAACGCCTTGGAAGTGCGTTGGACGCGTTTTCCCACACAGGAATTTCGCCAATTCCGGCAACTCCACACTCGTGGCCATCGGCATTGGGTACATCTCCTGGACAGTCGGTGTGAACACGACGTCACAATGCCCCTGGTCCGTGAGCAGCGCGATATCTCGTTCGAGATCTTTTGGGTACTTGTCCAAATCCTCAGATGGCCCGAACTGCAACGGGTTCACAAAGATACTTACGACGACGAAGTCGGCCTGGTGCTTGGCAGCTTCCACCAAGGACAAATGTCCCTCGTGTAAGTAGCCCATCGTCGGCACGAGCCCTATGCGTTTGCCGTCTGCCCTCGCGGCCCGGACAACTTCCCGAAGGCGATCAATCGTCTCAATTTGTTGCATCTCGCTCACCCTTCAGTTGCAAAGATAGTGCGTCCCACGCGTCGTCGTCCAATCGTACGGTTTGCGCTTCCTCTGGGAACGTGCCGTTGGTGACCTCTTCTACGTACGCCTTTGCCGCACCTTGAATCGTATCAGCCAAGTCTGCAAACCGCTTGTTGTGTTTGGGAATGTATCCAGACGTATAACCGATGAAGTCGTGGAAGACGAGCACCTGCCCGTCACATCCTGGCCCGGCACCGATTCCGATCGTCGGGATACTCAGTCGCTGTGTCACCAGGGCGGCTAGCTGAGCAGGTACAGCTTCGAGGACGATGGCAAACGCCCCTGCGGCCTCGAGCGCGAGTGCGTCATCGAGTATGCGCTGCGCGGACGCGAGCGTCTTGCCCTGTAAAGCGAACCCGCCAAGTGCGTGAACGGACTGTGGAGTCAGGCCGATATGGGCCATCACAGGTACGCCGGCGTCGACGAGGTGGGAGACCGTCGCAGCCATTTCCCGACCGCCCTCCAGTTTGACGGCGTGAGCGCCACCCTCTTGCATGATGCGAGCCGCGTTGCGCATAGCCACTTCGAGTGAAGCATGATAGGACATAAACGGCAAATCCGCCACGATGAGCGGACCGTCAGCGCCGCGGGAGACCATATTCGCGTGATACACCATGTGGTCGACTGTAACCGGAACGGTCGTATCATGGCCCTGAACGACCATGCCCAGGGAATCCCCAATTAGTAAAACGTGGAGCCCCGCGTCTGAGAGAAGCTTAGCTGTGGGAAAGTCATAGGCAGTCATCATGGCGATGCGCTCGCCGGATTTTTTCATATTCAGCAACGTGCGTACAGTTACCTTTTTCCTCACGGTTACATACCCCCCGAGATGATGACATCTCAATCGATTCCAAACAACCGTTCAAATGCATCCCGCTGTGCATCCGACAAACTTCCCTTCTCGACAGCAAGCGAAACGGTTGCGCGCCCTAAGGCGACGTATACAGCATGTGCGGTGGGGTTGTCCTTCAAAACACTCAGGTGCTTCATCACAGTGGCTGTGTCACCTCGCTCAATCGGTCCGGTCAAGGCGTCGGGAATCCCCAACTTGCGCAAATTCTCTAGCGCGCCCTGAAGCAATGGAAGAAAAGCGGTTACGCCAGTCGGCAGCCCTGCAACATCGCTGGCCACACTGAGCAACGCGATCACGGCGTTCGACGCCATGACTGCGGCAGCGTGATATCTCGGTTTATCTTCCGCCCGAAGCTGGACTGGAATCCCTCCGAGAGCCTTCACCCACTGCATCGCAACGGCGACGGCCGGTTCATCTCCCTCTGCTGTAAACGTCGAACCTTTGAATAAGGCGGGGCCAGTTGCCGGATCGGCGATCGTCTGCAAGGGATGCAGCGAAAGCTTCCTTGCACCAGTTGGCTCCACCGCTTCTAGGATGGAACTCGCGTGAGCTCCGGCGGTGTGAACCACGATTTGCCCCTCATGTACCCAGCCAAAACGGACAATGGTCTGTGCTACGTCAGTCACAGCCTCGTCTGGAACTGTGAGAAACACGACATCAGCCTGTTCGATAAGGGAACGGCTGTCCACCCATTCTAGAACAGGCAGCTTGGTTAGGTTCGTAAATCGGTCAGCAGTTGCGCTGCCGGAACCGCCTGTCCGCGACACGGCACCCAGGACAGGGTACCCCGCCTCTTGAAAAGCGAGTGCCAGCGCCGTTCCAACCCGGCCCGGCCCCACAAAAACGATGCCCGACATGACAAACCTCCTCGAATAGCCTGCCGTGAACCTCCCTTCGCGCGATCTTTGAAGAGCGAATAAGCCTCGCTCGACACGACGCGAGCATCGCAATAACGCGACCCCTGGTTATTTTAACAAACTATGCGAGTTTTACCGAACTGGAAAGGTAGGAAGTTGGGGGGTGCGCCTGAAGGGCTGCGGGCGGTTGGCGCAGGCCCGCCCGCAGTCTGTCCGCCGTTCGCTCAACCGGCGTTCGGTACCAGCTTTTCCACTTCTGCCAGGACTTTCGATTTGTCGAAGGGCTTCACGACGAATCCCTTTGCACCAGCGTGGATGGCATCGATGACCATCTGCTGCTGACCCATAGCGCTGCACATGACGATTTTCGCCGCCGGGTCAGTGCCCACAATGGCGCGAACGGCCTCAATGCCGTCCATCTCTGGCATCGTAATGTCCATCGTGACGAGATCCGGGTGGTGTGCTTCATATTGTTGCACGGCCTCCACGCCATTGGCAGCCTCAGCCACCACCTCGTGTCCACCTTCGATTAAAACGTTCTTCAACATCATGCGCATAAATGCCGCATCGTCTACCACCATCACTCGTGCCACTTCACTGCCTCCTCAAAGTGCTCTTGCTAGCCTATTGTAAATTCTCTTCTAAAATCAGCAGCACTTGCAAGTCTCCCACGCCCTCCACCGCGGCCGGCACTTTGAGTGCGTGTTGAAACCCGCTCAGCTTCGTGTTGCCGACGAGGACAGTTGGCGGCGTAATATCGAGCACCAGACCTTTTGCCGCAATGGCTGTACAGGTCGATCCCGCGATCATATTGCCGAGTTCACCCACGAACGACTCCAACATATCCCCTTCCAGAGCCATGCCATACATATTCACGGCAAATGCCGAAAACACTGCCTGACTCGCCTGAATGATGATACGGCCACGAAACCCCCCGGTCACTCCGACGAGAACACCCATTTCCGGCTGATAGATGGCCCCATCTACGACGCTCGCGTCGCCCAGTGCAATAGGTATCGGCAAAACCGATTGTAGCGCGTTCCCAACGCCCTCCACCATCTCTGTCATTGGGGACATTAACTCCGTCGACATACTGTTTTCCATTCCTCTCTGGCACCATCTGCAGCGCCGTTATAGAATACCTCCGAAAAAGATTGCGAAGCTTGTATCCCAATTCGCAATTCGTCGATCACGGCTTGCACTGCGCCATGAAACGCAGCGACGAGGCGCGTGCAGGTGGCCACTTACGTGCGGGATCATCAAAGCGACGACTGACTGTGCTGGAGTTTCCTCCCCATTCTCATCCGCTTCAGCCGCAAGGCGTTCAGAACGACCGTGACGGAACTGAAAGCCATGGCCGCACCCGCAAGCAAGGGGCTCAGCAAACCGATAGCCGCGAACGGGATGGTGATCCCGTTGTAGAGGAGCGCCCAGGAAAAGCTTTGTATAATACAGCGCATCGTGGCGCGAGATAGCAGAACGGCCTGCACGACCCCCTCCAAATCGGCGCCGATGAGCGCGACGTCGGCAGCTTCCAGAGCTACATCGGCGCCGGTACCGACGGCGAGTCCGACATTCGCCGCGGCCAGTGCTGGGGCGTCATTGATGCCGTCACCGACCATCGCAACCGCGTACCCTTGTCTCTGAAAGTGGCGGATGGCACGCACCTTGTCTTCCGGCGTCAGTTCGGCCAACACGTCGCGGACGCCGACTTGCCTCGCCACCACATTCGCCGTCTTGACGTTATCGCCGGTCACCATGACAACGCGCATGCCGAGAGCCTGGAGTTGGCGAATAGCCCTGCGTGACGAAGGCTTGATCGTGTCGGCCACGGCGATAAGACCGGCGATGCGCCGTTCGACAGCGATGAAGGCAACCGTCTTCCCAGCCGCCTCCCATTCCTCTGTGCACGAGGGGAGTCCATGTATGTTCACACCGTGTTCCTGCAGCAGTCGAAGATTGCCGACTAACACGTGCTGTCCCGCGACCGTCGCACTGACTCCACGGCCAGCCAGCGACATAAACGAAGTAGGAGCGACCGGGCGCGTGTACTGGGAAGCATGTTCGACAATGACCCTCGCCAACGGATGTCCAGAGGAGAGTTCCGCGCTGCTCGCCAGGTACAGTAACTGCCCCTGTGTCCGAATCGCTGGGTGCTTGATAAGCAGGACGTCCGTAACCATCGGTCGCCCATGCGTGATGGTACCGGTCTTATCCATCAAAACGACCTTCGCCTTGTGAAGCTGTTCCAATTGCTCACCGCCCTTAAAGAAGACGCCCTGTCGTGCGGCACGCCCTGTCCCGACCACGAGTGCGGCAGGCGTGGCGAGACCGAGCGGGCAAGGACAAGCGGCTAGCAACACCGCACAAGTATTCTCTAACGATATGGACATGGGGAATTTCAAGACAAAATACCAAAAGACGAAGGTGGCAAAAGAGAGCAGGATGACAACAGGTACAAACACGCCACAGATGGTATCTGCCAAACGCTGTACAGGCGCCTTTGAACCCTGCGCCTCCTCGACGAGTCGAATGATTTGCCCAAGAGCTGAGTCGGCGCCGATTCTCTGTGCAAGAACTCGCAATGCCCCATCTTGATTGAGGGTGCCACCGTAGACAAGGTCACCCACCCGCTTGTGAACGGGGAGAATCTCGCCAGTGAGCATCGACTCGTCGACACTCGACTCCCCATCGACGACACGGCCATCAACCGGAACTTTTTCTCCAGGTCTGACCATGAGCAGATCGCCGACGACCACATGTTGAATAGGCACGTCTGTTTCATGCTCCCCCTGAATCAAATGCGCGTTTTTCACATGCAATTGCGCAAGTGCTTGCAGGGCGTCAGTGGTCCGGGACTTCGCTTTTGCTTCTAGTATCTTGCCGAAGAGGACGAGCGTGATCAAAATCGAACTGGTTTCGAAATATAATTGGTCGCCGCCGCCGAACATCATCCAGACGCTGTAGAAATAGGCGCTCGATGTCCCGAGAACGACTAACACGTCCATGTCTGCGCTCCGTGCGCGAAGGGACTTAAACGCCCCGACGTAGAACCGCCAGCCGGCGATAAACTGAATCTGTGTCGCCAGTCCGAATTGAACAAACGGGTTCTCAAGTACGGGCGGGATGCTGATCAAGTTGAACATGTGCAACATCTGCAGAACAAACGGAACGGTCAACAATGCCGAAAACAGAAACATCTCAACAGCCGCCCGGTCCCCCCCTTCGGTGGAAGGGAGAGACTCGTCGTACACGGACGCTCCATACCCCAGCTTTTCCACGCGTGAGACAATATCGTCAAGCTCCGTCTGATCGGATTCAAATACGACCAGCGCGCGCTCCGTGGCTAGGTTCACGGCGATGTCGACGACGCCAGGCTGCCGTCCGATCACCTTCTCAATTCTCGCCGCGCAGGCGGCACAGTGCATGCCTGTGATCGATAAGTTGGCCTTCTCATACTCCATGATCACACCTCCGGATGAGACTGCACCCAGAACGATGGTTGTCCGTTCCTCACAAGGCTATTCCAATTCGCAAAAAATAGTCGTGTGTCATGGGGTCAAGTGCGGAGGCAAACTGAGACATTCTGTGCAAATATCCATATGGTCCAAAGCACGATCCCATTTGGCATCAAATGGACGTGAGCTCGCTGCACCTCGGAGCGACAGATAGCGCTTTTGCATATCCCGACCTGGTACGCGTTATTCCGCACAGAATATGGACAAGCTCTGCTAATAAAGATACTCTTTTTCGGGATGCTAGCTTTCGCATCCATTCGCTGGAGTATGCTGGCAACTTTGACGAGATCGCTCAGGACCTTTGTAGCCCCAGAGTTTTTGGCCAGTCTGGTGATCTTCGTCCACAGCGCTGTGGACGAATTTACCGACAGGCCAAAACGATCCCGGGCCTGTTCACAAGACCCGTTCCGTGGCGACGGACAACATCAGCTTGCCCATCGCTCCGAATCACGTAGAGGAAAATGCATGTACGGTTTCTGTAACAGATGCCCATGGCAGGCCACTTTCCGCGATTCAACAAATTACGCGCTCGTTTAACTCGAAGGATGTGCCGCCGTTTACGGACCTGACCACGTCATTCCCGAATTCAGTCGTTCAGTAATTCGAAACATATTTGGAGGATTGATGATGAATCGATTTGTACGCAGTCTTCTTACGATCGGCAGTGGGCTTGCCACGTTGTCCATTACCAGCAGTGTCTTTGCACACGTCGTGGTCACACCCGCTCAAGCAACTGTCAGTGCATGGCAGGAGTACACCATGCGCGTCCCCTGTGAAAAGACCGACCCGACGACAAAGGTTGTACTAAAAGTGCCAAGCGACGTTCAGTTTCAACAATATGAGCCGGTTGCCGGTTGGACGGTAAAGACGCAGAAGTCGGGCACCTCGGAGCTTGTGACTTGGCAAACGACTGGTCCTGGCATTCAACCGGGACAATTTATGGAGTTCCCGTTTATCGCGTCAAATCCAAAACAACCGACCACCATTGACTGGGATGCATACCAGTACTACAAGGACGGGACGATTGTCGAATGGACGGGTGCGGCCAACTCGGCGACGCCCCATTCGATGACACAAATCACAACCGCTAGCGCCGCACAATCGACCACGTCGACCACGTCGACCACGCCTGCCGCAAGCGATACACAGACGACTTCGCCGCCGACCTACTCCCTTGGCTGGACGACGGCTGACACGTGGGTGCTCACGGTTTCCATCGTGGCCATCTTGCTGTCCGGTCTGGCTATCGCCTTTTCCCTGCGAGGCAGCCAGAAGCACTAAGCTAGAGCGTGTGGCAAATCCCTAGGGTGTTTAGCACAGTGCGAGCACAGCACTAGATAGGCGCCGACACAGCACGAAAGTGGCCGTCCCAATCATCGTGATGATGAGCGACGGCCACTTTCCTTTTGGATCACAGCGAAATAGGTTCCTTGCAGATGGTGTGCGACTGACTGCGCCCTCTCCTACATCACGCGGGTTCCGAACTTTGGTCTGACACCTTCTCGACGTGAACGTACCGCTTGCCCCGGAAGATCGATACGATTGCCCCGACGAGCGACATGACGAGCGAAACGGTGAACGCAAGACTTAGGCCATGCATAAATGGCGAACCGATGAGTGACGGAAAGAATGTCGAGCCGACGACGTACTTCGCCTGCGACGCGGGCATCTGCTGTAAGATACCAAATTGCTGTAGCAGATTTTGCAGAGGATTGTAGCCCAAGAGCGCCGCGAAGAGAGAGGAAGTCGGTGGCAACTGCGCCACTTTGACGGCTCCAGCGAGTGGTACGCCGTGCTGTGTCAATCCGGATTGCATAGCTTCAGGCAGCTTCTGTGCGAGACCAGCAATCATGATCGAGAAGAACAGCCCCATACTCAACATCGACCCGGCGTTCGTAAACGTCGAACGCATACCTGATCCGACGCCCCGATATTGAGCGGGTAATGCGTTCATGATCGCCGCGCTGTTCGGGGATGCAAACAGGCCCATCCCGGCGCCGATGATGAACAAGTAAATCCAGAACACCCAATGGTTGAAGTCGACTGGCAAAGTAGTCATCAAATAAAATCCTGCGGCTGTAATGACCATCCCCAGGGTGGCGAAGGTTCGCGCGCCAAAACGATCGGATAGAATCCCGCTGATCGGGCCTGCGACAAGGAAGCCTAGCATTTGCGGCAACGTGTACAGCCCCGCAATGAGCGGCGTGTTGGCGTATGAGACCCCGTGGAGAGGGAGATAGATGCCCTGCAGCCAGATAATGAGCATAAACTGCAGTCCACCGCGCGCCAACGCGGCAAGCAGACCACTGATATTCCCTGCGGTGAATGGCCAAATTTTAAATAGCCTCAAATTGAACAGCGGCTGTTCGGTGAACATTTCGATGATGACAAACAGAATTAATACGAGGACGCCGCCGATGAGCCCAGTCAACACCCATGGGTTGCTCCAACCCATACTATGTTGCTTGTAAGGCATAATACCATAGGTCAGACCCATCATGATCCCTAACAGCCCGATGGTGAGCGTGAGATTTCCCCAAATGTCCAAATGTTGCTTGGACGTGCGCTTGTTCACCTCTCGCAAGGCGACGTAGGCCCAAACCGTACCAACTAGCCCTACCGGCACGTTGACGAGGAAAATCCAGCGCCAATGACCGGTCGCGGCGAGAGCGCCCCCGACCAACAAGCCGATGATGCCACCGCCAATGGCGGCCACTTGATTGAGTCCCAACGCCATGCCCCGTTGGTTCTCAGGAAACGCGTCGGTCAAAATAGCGGCACTATTGGAGAACAGAAATCCGCCGCCGATACCTTGCACAATACGAAAGATGATCAGTTCGATCTCGCCGGCCGTTCCCTTGCTCCACGTCAGCGCGGCAAGCACGGAACCAATTGTAAAAATCAAAAATCCGAGGTTGTACAGACGGACCCGACCAAACATATCCGAGAGCCTGCCAAATAAGACGAGCAATACGGTTGTGGCGACATTGAAACCTAGTAGCACCCACAATAGTAGGCCAGTTTGGTTCGCGGCCAGCGGATTGACGTGCAGTCCATTGAAAATGACCGGCAGCGCGATAATTAAAATGGACTGATTGATGGTCGCCATCAAGACGCCAAGCGTGGTGTTGGATAAGGCGATCCACTTGTAGTGACGGCCGTGCGCGGTAATCGATACGGAACTCACCGCCATCCCCCCTTACCTTTCATTCAACTTTTCGTCGCGGAATCGGATCGAGCGGTTCAGTTTCTCCTGATACATGTCGCGCATCGCGGTTACACTTTCGATCTTTTGATCCATCTTGTCGATAAGGCCGCCAAGCACTTCGATGTATCGATCGACGACCACCTTTTGCTCGTCCAGACTCTGACCCTCTTTCCGGAACGTCTGCCGCAAACTTTCCAACGACTCTTGCGCCTCCAAGATCTCTCGAATCCCCTGCAGCGAGAAACCGAGGTTTTCCTTGAGTCGAATAATCTGCTCCAAGCGGTCAATTGTGTTCTCGTCATACAGACGATGACCCCCACTGGTTCTCGCCGTCGGCGTAATTAAACCGACCTCCTCGTAATAGCGGAGCGTCCGCGGCGTCACGCCCAATCGGCGAACCACCGCTTCCACGGTCAAGCCATTCGATTCACTTTCAGTCAATTGAGTACCCCCACTTTTTCATCTATGTACGTCATTCCACGTTGCAGTCTGCATCTGAAACACGATACTATACAAACATGCATGTGACGTCAACGTCACATTTTACACAATTCAGATTCGCGAGGCGAAGGAGGTGGACCTAAATCCGCTCGTCGGATTTGGGGAAGCATGAAGGTTGATCACGGGATCGAAATGCTTGAACTTGAAGTCAATATGATGGGCAATGCAATGACCCTCCATCCGACACTACTCTATGACGACAACCATGCCATTCTCGTCGATGTCGGGATGCCTGGGCAACTCGAGGCCATTCAAGCGGCTGTAGAGAAGGCGGGCGTTGCGTTCGAAAATATCGACGCAATCATTCTCACTCATCAGGACATCGACCATGTCGGCAGTATTCAGGATGTACTGAAAGCTGCTAGCAAACCGATCGACGTCTATGCGCACGCTGAGGACAAGCCGTATATCGAAGGCGACAAGGCACCGATCAAGATGACTCCCGAGCGCGTAACCGCGATGCTCGCCAATCTGCCGGAGGACGTGCGCAAACAAGCGGAAGCCGTCTTCCTCAACCCACCGACCGCCAAAGTGACAAAGGTCGTGGCGGACGGTGACGTCCTGCCGTTCTTCGGCGGGATTCAGGTCATCTTTACGCCAGGTCACACACCTGGGCACATCAGCCTCTACCACCAGGCTACCAAGACACTGATCACTGGCGATGCCACCGTCAGCCAAAACGGGAAAATCATCGGTCCCAATCAGCAGGCGACGCCAGATATGCCGCTGGCGCTCGAGTCGCAAAAGAAGTTCACTTCATTCGACATCGCAAAGGCGATCTGCTATCACGGCGGACTCTGTGACGACAATGTAAACGAGCAATTTCGCGACTTGGCGAAGTGAACACGTCAGCAGGAAGGACTCCCTGAGTGCTTCGCCGATGAACTGAAATAAAACAAGGGTGCCCTATCAGGTTTTCGTACCTGACGGGGCACCCTTTTCGCGAGCTTCCCTAGCCGCTGCGTGAGGCGAACTCCTTCTGCCCGGCCGTTACCGGTACCAGGCAATCTCGTTCATTCACCCCGAACGAGCAAAGTGCAGCACTCCACATGCGCAGTCTGCGGGAACATGTCGAGTGGCTGCATCGCCTCGACGCGATATCCACCAGCGATAAGCAGCTTCAAATCGCGTTGCAGCGTGGCAGGGTTGCAGGAGGCATAGACCACCCGGCGCGGGGCCGCCTCGAGGACCGCGGCGATGGCAGCGGGGTCGATGCCTTTGCGAGGCGGATCGAAGACCACGACATCGGCATGACCGCCCTCTTGCACCCAACTCGGAAGCCAAGTCTCGACGCGGCCAGCGACGAACTCGGCATTATCCACGCCGAACTGCGCTTGGTTCAGCCGCGCATCCTCGACTGACGCTTCCACTTCCTCGACGCCAATGGCGCGGCCAGCGTGCTTGGCGAGGAGCATCGTCAACGTGCCAATTCCACAATACGCATCCAAAATGGCGTCGTCCTGCTTCAGATCCGCGTACGCCAACACGGTCTCGTACATCGCCTGCGCAATAGGCGTTTGAATCTGCAAGAACGATCTCGGCGAGATGGCAAACGACATCCCCGCAATCGACTCGGTCAGGGTGCCGGGTCCATACAGGGTCTCCAGTTTGCGACCCCAAACCGGCCCGACCACCTTTGGCTGAACGGTCAAGCACACCGAAGTTACGCTGGGGGCCTGGAACGCACTGAGCGCGCGGCGGATGCGGCCGCTCGACTGAGTTACAGCGAACACTACGAGCTGGTCACTTGTCGTCTGCGACTCGCGAACGATGACGTGATGGACGAGACTCGCAACTTCTCCGCCGGCCTCACGTAAGAAACGGCGGGCGCGATTGAGCGTATCCTGCATCGCTTCACTCTGCAGGTGACATGAATCAGTTTCGATCATCTGGTGCGATGCGAAGCCGTAAAATCCCATGCGCACCTCTTGTTTCTCCTGGTCGAAGCGCACTGGCATCTGGACCTGATTGCGATAGCGAAACTCTTTGGGCGAGGCGATGATGTCGCGCACAATGGCGTCTGCATCGAGTCCCAACTGCGAGGCGAGTCGCTTGATCCGGCTCGTTTTCCAGCTCAACTGCGCATCGTAGGTCAAGTGCTGCACCTGACACCCGCCGCACTCCCCGAACACGGGACACGGTGCATCCTGCCTGTCTGGTGACGCATCAAACCGCTCGACCAAAGTTGCCCGCGCAAAGCGGCGCTGCCGTTCAGTCACTCGGATTCGACCGCGCTCCCCTGGCAGAAGGAACGGAACGAAGACGGTCATCCCGTGAACCGTAGCGACGCCGTCGCCATCGTCATTCAACCGAAGTGCCGTCACATCATAAGTGCCACCCTGTTCTAATGGATGGCTGTCGTTGGAGCCTGACATCTGTTTGTCCTCCGCATCTATGTGGTGCCAAGCCGGTAAATCGCGATGGTTCACAATGCGCGCGAACCGACCACCAAAAGCGGCGGTCGGTTTCCTCGTGCATCTATCTGTGCATGGACGCGATTACAGCGCTTGAATTTTCTCGATGAGCAACTGGTTGACGAGTGCCGGATTGGCCTTGCCCTTCGTCGCCTTCATCACCTGGCCGACGAGTGCGGCGATAGCCCTATCCTTGCCACCCTTGAAGTCGGCAACCGACTTCTCGTTGTTCGCGATGACCTCGTCGAGAATTGGACCCAGGACCGACACGTCGCTAATTTGCTCCATGCCCTGCTCCTTGATGATCTCCTTGGCTGACTTGCCCGTCTCCCACATCGTCTTAAAGACTTCACGCGCCTGTTTCGAAGAGATCTTCCCACTCGAAACCTCAGCGATGAGCCCGCCAAGATGCTCCGGTGAAATCGGGCACTCAGCTGGCGACTTGCCCTCGTTGTTCAACCCGCCGAGCACGTCGCTCATCACCCAGTTGCTAGCGGCCTTCGCGTCGACGTTCGTGGCGAGGACCTGCTCGTAGTAGCTCGCCACGAGCGGATCGGCAGTCAGTACGCCCGCATCGTAGGCTGGAAGTCCCAACTGGGCTTCGTACCGCAGGCGCTTCGCGAGCGGAAGTTCCGGCAGCGTGGTGCGCACACGGTCGAGCCAGGCGTCGTCGATGGCGAGATCGACCAGGTCGGGCTCTGGGAAGTAGCGGTAATCGTGCGCCTCTTCCTTGGAACGCATGGAGATGGTCGTCTGCGTGGCCTCGTCGAAGCGACGCGTCTCTTGCGCCACGTCACCGCCGTCGTTATAGACCTTAGTCTGACGTTCGACTTCGTACTCGAGTCCGCGTTGCACGTTGCGGAACGAGTTCATGTTCTTCAATTCCGCCTTGTTGCCGAACTTGGACTCGCCGACCGGGCGAAGGGAGACGTTGGCGTCACAACGAAGGGACCCTTCTTCCATCTTACAGTCGGACACGTCGCAGTACTGCATGATGCTCTTGAGCGCCTCGAGGTACAGGCGAGCTTCCTCAGGCGTTCGCATGTCCGGTTCCGAGACGATTTCGATCAACGGGACACCGGTCCGGTTGAAATCGACCAAAGTATGCGATCCGTCGGGTGCGTGCGTCGACTTCCCGGCGTCCTCCTCCAGGTGCAAACGCGTGATGCCGATGCGCTTTTTCTCACCGCCGACCTCGATCTCGATATAACCGTGTTCGCCAATAGGTTTGTCAAACTGCGAAATCTGATACCCTTTCGGCGAATCGGGGTAGAAGTAGTTTTTCCGATCGAATTTCGATTGCTGGTTGATGGTGCAGTTCAACGCCGTCGCAGCCCGCAAGGCCAAGTCCACCGCCTCGCGGTTGAGAACTGGCAACGCGCCAGGATGCCCCATACAAACCGGACACACGTTCGTGTTCGGCTCCGACTTGCTGTCGTTCTTACAGCCGCAGAAAATCTTCGTATTCGTCTTCAGCTCGACGTGGACTTCCAGACCGATAATCGTCTCGTAATTCATTCTGCAACCCCCAATTCCGGCGTTGGCCACGAGAAGTCGCGCAGTTGTTCATACGCGTGGGAGACGCGCAGGATGGTGCTCTCCGCGAACGGCTTCGCCAGCACTTGGAACCCGACCGGCAGGCCGTCGACGAAGCCACACGGGACGCTCGCACCTGGAATGCCCGCAAGGTTTGCAGGGATGGTGTAGATGTCGTTGAGGTACATCGCGAGTGGATCATCTGCCTTGTCACCAAACGGGAACGCCGTCGTCGGCGTCGTCGGCATGATGATGACGTCGCACTGTTCGAAGGCCTTCTCGTAGTCCTGGCGAATGAGCGTACGCATCTGCTGTGCTCGCTTGTAATACGCATCGTAGTAACCCGACGACAATGCGTACGTGCCGATGATGATGCGGCGTTTAACCTCCATGCCAAAACCCTGACTCCGGCTCTGCTCAAACATGTCGATCATGCTGCTCGCTTCTGCTCGACGACCAAAGCGCACGCCGTCATACCGCGACAAGTTAGACGAAGCCTCAGCCGGCGCAATTAAGTAATACGTGGCGACAGCGTACTGCGAGTGCGGAAGCTCGACGTCGACAACTTGCGCGCCGGCGCCTTCCAACTTGCGAATCGCCTCGTCAACCGCCTGTTTCAATGCCTTGTTGAGGCCCTCTTCCGGCAGGTTGCGAACGATACCGATACGCAGCCCTTTGACACCGAGATCGAGGTCTCTAGTGAAATCCTCAGCTTCGACTTTGGCGGACGTCGAGTCGTACGCATCGTGACCGCAGATGGCATTCATCACGAGCGCCGCGTCCTGCGCCGTGTTCGTGAATGGGCCAATTTGATCGAGAGACGAAGCGAACGCGATGAGTCCGTACCGCGATACCCGCCCATAGGTCGGTTTGAGCCCAAACACGCCACAGAATGCTGCCGGCTGGCGAATGGACCCACCCGTATCGGAACCGAGTGCGAACGGTACGATCCCCGCAGCGACGGCCGCAGCGGAACCACCACTCGATCCGCCAGGAACGCAGCCCTTGCTATAAGGGTTTTTCGTCTTCTTAAACGCAGACGTCTCTGTCGTCGATCCCATTGCGAATTCGTCTAGATTTGTCTTTCCAATCAACACGCCGCCAGCCGCTTGTAACTTGTTTGCCACAGTCGCGCTGTACGGCGGGATGTAATTCTCCAAAATTCGCGACGCCGCCGTCGTGCGGACACCTTCTGTGCAGATGTTATCCTTGAGCGCGTATGGCACCCCGTTTAACAAGCCAGTTTCAGCCTTAGCCGCCCGGTCCAGAGCTGAATCCTCGTCAACGGTGAGGAACGCCTCCAACTCGGAATCCACTTGACGGACCGCATCCAGGGAAGCCTTGGTCCAGTCTAAAGCGGTGGTTTCACCTTTTTCGATCGAGGTTAAAATCTCTGTCACACTATGTAATTTCATGCGCCTCCGCCTCCTTCGAGTACGGCCGGGACGCGAACTTGTCCGGCTTCCGTCTCCGGCGCGTTGGCTAGTGCCGCATCGTGAGACAAACTCGGGCGCACTTCGTCTTCACGCAAGACGTTGGTCTGTTCAAAAGGATGGCTGGTCGGGATGACGCCATCCAAATCGACTTGCTGGAGCGACTCCGCATACTCCAATATGTCGCTCAGTTGAGGTGCGAGTAGGGATCGTTCAGCTTCGGGCATGGCCAAACGGGCCAGGCGCGCGACGTGGCTGACCGTCTCTTCAGTGATTTTCAACAGCTTGTCCCTCCTCAGGAAACGTCGCAGGTATCGTTCTTTTCGGGATTATAGCACACCACGGTGGCCACCGCATGAACGCGGCGGCGCAACGACGCCGGGGCCCTCGCGATGGTGCGCGAGTACGGCAGTCGGTTGTCCACCTCCGACTCAATGAGACGCCAGGAGGACCAAAATGGAGGCCAAACTAAAACAGATGCCAAGCAGATACATGAAGGCAACAGTCTGAACCTGTGTTAGTCCGGACTTCATCAATAGATGAAAAGTGTGGCCCTTATCTGCCACGTAGATCGGGCGATTCTCGCGAAAGCGCCGAAAGACGACCCATACGGTATCGAGAATCGGAACGCCAAGCGCTAGCACCGGCACGACGAGCGACACCAGCGTGGCGCTCTTGAAGGCGCCATCCACGGCAATCGCGGCCAACACGTATCCGAGGAACGTGGCTCCAGCGTCGCCCATGAAGATGCGAGCAGGGTGAAAATTGTGTTTGAGGAAGCCGACAGAACTGCCCATCAACGCCACAGCGAGGATGGCGATGACGCCCTGTCCCTTCAGTGCGGCAATGAATACGAGCGTCAACGCCGAGATGGCTGCCAGACCAGAAGCGAGTCCGTCAACACCATCGAGGAAGTTCATCATATTGGTAATGGCCACAACCCAAATCACGGTCGCCAACCAGGAAACCCACAGTGGAAACGTGTAGTACTCGTGGTGGAACGGAAGGTTCACACCCGTCATGCGAATTTGAAACAGCATCAAGACGACCGCCGCCACAATTTGCATCAGAAACTTGGGCCAAGCCTTAAAATCGCGACCGCGAGTCTTGTAGAAGTCGTCGATAATCCCGATGCCAAAGATCAGGAAGCCTCCGACAGCAATCCCCCAAAATGTCGATCCAGCACGTCCCAGCACCCCGGCTGTCAGCACGAAGGACACATAAATGGCGATACCACCAAGGAGGGGAATCGGTTCCTTGTGAATCTTACGTTGGTTCGGCCTATCGACAAACCCGGTTTTCAGAGCCACCCGTCGAATCACTGGCACGATGGCGTAGGCAATGCCAAACGCCACAACAAAGCACATCAAATAGTACCAAATTGGAATCATGATGGGTCAAAAGACCTCCCATTCAACACCGGACAAATGTTCCGTACGTCGAACATTATACCACGCTTGATTGAAAGCACATTGATATTTGACCAGTTCGCGCCAGTTGCAAACTTTTTGTCATGCCTGCCCACGCCTGTACATAGATTGAAACAGGCACAGACAGGTCCACGCTACAGCACGTGCCCGGATCAGGGGCAAAGCCCCGTTTCGGGCCGCATCCGAAGGAGGGCATACAGGAATGACGGCTCACGACATCATTATTGGACTCATCATTGCGTTGCCAGTCGCATTCTTTGTCGGCAGATACTCGACGCGCGTCGCATTTTTTCACGCACACACAGAAGAAAAACTGTCCGTCCCAGAATTTCTGCGCTCGCGCGAATAACCTCTGCAGAGCTTAGAAAGACCGCGGCAGAAAGACACAAAGAAGCGCACAAAAAGAGCTGCCCCACACGCCATCAAAGATGGGCTGACAGGGGCAGCCTTTCGTCTATTCTGTGATGTCGCTAATGGCGACGCCATAGCCGCCGTGAGCGCGCGAGGCATCCGTCAGGCCAAACCCGCCTCGCGCACGATCTCGAGGAAGGCAGCTTCATCGAGAATCTGCAAATTCGGGTTCTTCCCTGTCGCGACGATCGACTCGGCCTTTTCCAACTTGCTGCCCGCCTTTTCGCCCGCCACCACAAAATCGGTCTTGGCGCTCACGCTTCCGCTGACGTTCCCCCCTAACTGCTCAATCCACAGAGTGGCCTGCTTTCGGTCGACCTCACTCAACGTCCCCGTCAAGACGACTGTCTTAGCTGTGAACACGCTCTCGATTTGCTCACTCACAGCCCCAAGATAGGTCATGTTTACGCCCAGTTCCCGAAGCGAAGCCAACAGCGATTGAGCCGCCGGCGTGTCAAAGTAGAACAGAATGCTCTCAGCCATCTTGGGTCCGACGTCGGGAATCGCTGTCAGTTGGTCGAGCGTCGCCTGCGCGATGGCGTCCATCGTGAGGAACGACTGCGCCAAGGTCTTCGCCGCCTTCTCGCCGACTAACCGAATGCCGAGGCCGAACAAGAGGCGCTCTAGCGAATTTCCTTTGCTGGTCTCGATGGACTGCAGCAACTTATCGGCAAGCTTCTCTCCCATGCGGTCTAAGGTCAGCAACTCGGGCTTCGTCAACCGGTACAGGTCAGCCACGGTCTTCACCATTTGCCGCTCGAGCAGGATGGCTATCCACTGCTCGCCGAGCCCCTCGATATTCATCGCGTCGCGGGACACGAAGTGAATCAGGCCCTCGCGGATGAGCGCCGGACAGTTTGGGTTCACGCAGCGCCAAGCAGCCTCCTCCGGCAAGCGAAGCAAAGGCTCTCCGCACTGTGGGCAGTGCTCAGGCATGGAAAAGGGCGGAACCTCCCCTACGCGCTCGTCTGGAATCGATCGCACGACTTCCGGGATGATGTCCCCGGCTTTTTGGACGACGATCCGATCTCCCACCCGAATGTCCTTCTCCCGGATGAGATCCTCGTTGTGCAGAGATGCGCGAGCGACCGTCGTACCCGCCAACTGAACCGGATCGAACACGGCGGTCGGCGTCACGGCACCTGTGCGGCCTACATTCAAGTCGATCCGGCGAAGCGTCGTCGTCGCCTGCTCGGCCGCGTACTTATACGCGATGGCCCAGCGCGGGCTCTTCGCCGTAAACCCGAGTTCCTGCTGCAAGACCATATCGTCGACCTTGATCACCATGCCGTCCGTCGCGTAAGACAAACTGCGGCGCTTTTCCGACCACTCGTCAATATACTCGATCACTTCGTGAATGTCGGCGCACAGCTTCCGTTCCCCATTGGCCGGGAGCCCGAGCGAGCGAACGTACTCGAGCGCCTCACTGTGCCGTTCCACGGGATACTCCGAGGCCTCGGCCAATTGGTAGACGATGACGCCGAGGCGGCGGCTCGCAGCGACCCGAGGATCCAGTTGCCGAAGCGAGCCTGCAGCTGCGTTTCTCGGATTGGCGAACAACGGCTCCCCTTGCTGCTCGCGCTGTTCGTTGAGGCGTAAAAACGACTGTTTCGGCATATAGGCTTCGCCGCGCACTTCCAAGGTGACCGGTTCGGTCAACTCCAGCGGAACGTTGCGGATGGTCCGGATATTGGACGTAATGTCCTCCCCGACCTCGCCATCGCCGCGCGTTGCCCCACGCACGAGCCTGCCCTGTTCATAACGAAGCGAGACCGCAAGTCCGTCGATCTTCAACTCACAGACGTACCGAACCTCATCCCCGACGACCTGGCGAACCCGGCGGTCGAATTCCAGTAATTCCTCCGTGGAGTAGGCGTTCGACAAGGAGAGCATCGGAATTTGGTGCTCAACTTTGACAAACCCTTCGGAAACGCTCGCGCCCACCCTCTGCGTCGGTGAACTCGGCGATTGCAACTCCGGAAATTGCGTCTCGAGCGAGATCAGTTCGCGCATCAGCGCGTCCCACTCCGCATCGGTAATCGAAGGATTATCCTCCTGATAGTACCGCTGATTATGGTGCTCAATTTCCTTGCGCAGCGCGTCGACGCAAAGGCGCGCTTCGTCGATGGTCATCCCCACTGGTATTCCTCCAAGTCTACACTGGCCAACGCCCTGCTTCAGGCCGTCAGTCCGCCGTCACCTTTGTAATGGGCGCAAACTTCGCAAACAATTTGCGCTCGCCGATAGGATCGAGAAAGCGAACAATTAGTTCTAAGCTCTCTCCACTCCCGGTCTTCGAGACGATTTCACCGACGCCCCACTTGCGGTGCTCCACACGGTCTCCTGGCTCGTACGAGACCGATAGATCGGCACCAAAGGATTGCGGCATCGTCATCCGCGAGCCTTGAATGCCCGCACTCACCGTCCCAGCCGACGCCGTGGAACTCGGCCGGAATGCCGCCCCAAAGTCCGCCCGGGGCCGCGTTTGGAAGCCTTCTTTCTCCATATCCTGCGCTGGCATCTCGGCGAGGAACCGCGAGGTTGTAAAGGGGCGCCGTTCGCCGAAGATCATGCGGCTGCTGCAAGTCGTGAGATAGAGTCGCTCCATCGCTCGCGTAATGCCTACGTAACACAGGCGACGCTCCTCCTCCATCTCCTCTTCAGCGTCCAAGGCCCGCTTGTGCGGAAAGATGCCCTCCTCCATGCCGACGAGGAAGACGACCGGGAATTCTAGTCCCTTCGCAGAGTGCAGAGTCATCATCGTAACGACCTGGCTATCCTGCTCCACCTCAGGCTTGCCCTTGTTCAAGTCGCTGTCGGACACGAGCGCGACGTCTGTCAAAAACTGCTCCAGGGCACTCACTTCACCTTCGATGGTGCCGTTCTCGTCAAACTCGCGCGTGAGCGACAGAAATTCGTCCAAGTTTTCGAGCCTGCTCTGCGCCTCGAGCGTCTTCTCTGCCTCGAGCGCTTCGCGGTATCCAGAGCGCAGCAGCAATTCCTCCGTCAAGTCCGTGAGCGGGAGAAACGCGCGCTGTTGCGAGAGTGTGAGAATGAGCTGGACGAATCCCTGCAAGGCACTCGCCGCTCGTTTAGTGAGGCCCGCGGACGTCGCTCGCTGTGCCGCATCGAACAGCGAACACGCATGCTCGCGGGCATAATCTTCCAGTTTGTCGATGGACGTCTGGCCGAGCCCCCGCTTGGGGACGTTGACGACGCGGATAAACGATACGTCGTCGTCCGGGTTCAACACGAGCCGCAGATATGCCAGGACGTCTTTGATCTCTTTGCGGTCATAGAATTTTAGTCCGCCGTAGATCCGATAGGGGATCCCCTTTTGCAGGAAAATTTCCTCGATCACGCGCGACTGGGCGTTGGTCCGATACAAAACGCTGAAATCAGGGTACTTGCGTCCTTGCTTCACGTGCGCTTCGATTTGGCTCGCCACGAAAATCGCCTCCGCGCGCTCGTCGGACGCGTGGTGAAGATACGCCTTGTCCCCCTCGCCAGCGCTCGTCCACAGATTCTTCTCCTTGCGCATCCGGTTGTTTCGAATGACTTCGTTGGCAATCCGCAGAATTCTCCCTGTCGAGCGGTAGTTCTGCTCCAACCGAATCACCTGTGCATCCGGGTAGTCTCGTTCGAAGTCGAGGATGTTGCGGATGTCGGCCCCGCGCCAGCCGTAGATGGACTGGTCGGAATCGCCGACGACGCAGAGGTTTTTGCGCTTCTGCGCCAAGAGTTTGACGAGCATGTACTGCGCGTAGTTCGTATCCTGATACTCGTCCACGTGCACGTGCGTAAATCGATTCTGATAGTAATTCAGCGTCTCCGGAGATTCCTTGAACAGCTCTACCGTCTTAAAGATGAGGTCGTCGAAATCGAGCGACTGATTCTGGCGCAGACGCCGTTCATACTCCAAGTACACGTCTCCAACCAGTCGTTCATAGGGCGATCCCGCCATATCCCGCACCTTGGCGCCGCCGCGCAACTCGTTTTTGTGCTGGCTGATCTGGTGCAAGATGGCCTTAGGTTCATATTTTTTGACGTCGATGTTCAGATCTGACATCACTCGCTTGATCACGGACAACTGGTCTGCACTATCCAGCACGGTAAATGACGTCGAGTACCCGATGCGCTGGATGTCTCGCCGCAAGATCCGGGCGCACAACGCGTGAAAGGTCGACGTCCAGATATCAGTGCCGAGATTTCCAACGAGAACCTGGATGCGTTCACGCATCTCGCGCGCTGCTTTGTTGGTGAATGTAATCGCTAAAATGGCCCAAGGCGGCACCCGGCGTTCTGCGATCAGATACGCGATCCGCCGCGTCAACACACTGGTCTTGCCGCTGCCTGCGCCAGCCATGATGAGAAGCGGTCCATCCGTCGTCTGGACCGCTCGCTGTTGTTCAGGATTGAGTCCCTGCAAAATAGACTGTGCACTCGGCTGTTCCGTCAATGCCACGCGCTCAACACCTTTCAAGAGCTTGTCTACAGATCATTATAACAGCCAGCGCCTCGCGAGGCGATCGTTTGTTCGCGTATTGGACGCGCAAATGGCGAGCGAGTGAAGGCAGACACAGACATCAAGTCACCTCAGGAAGTAAAAGGATCAAAAAAAATATTCTTGACGCGGCCCTCCACTACCTGCTATAGTGTCACTTGTCCCGCTTGAAGGACCTTCTCTTCGGAATGTAGCTCAGGTGGTAGAGCGCACGGTTCGGGACCGTGAGGCCGCAGGTTCGAGTCCTGTCATTCCGACCAAACTTTGAAATGATGCGGTTTTCAAGGATTTTTGAACGAAAGAGAAACATGTGGCCGCACTAGACCACTTTTCTTTTTCGGAAGACCACTAGTCTACTGTGTAAATAAACACAGAGGGAAGTGGTTTTTTTGTTGTTGAAATACGCCGTGAAGGATTTTTTGGATGACCGAGAGTATAAGAATGTATCCCCCTTCACCCTGTCCGGGTATCGACGCACATTGAACGAGTTTCACAGATTTTGCGTTGATCAGGAAATCGTTGGTGTAACGGATGTCACTCCTGCAATTATGAAGCAGTATTTTATCTTCTGCCAGAAGGAGCGCGGTAACAACCCTGTTACGCTAAATCACAAACTCATCAATCTCCGCGCATTTTTCCACTACCTTCAAAAGGAAGTCGAACTCTTCACCGAAAACAACAACCCCATTCGTAAGATTTCCAAATTCAAGACTGATGTTCGTATCGAAGTTTTTACTGACGAGCACATCAAATTAATGTTGGGATATTTCAGACGTCTAAAGTATCGTGACAAATCTTTTTATTCCTACAGAGATGCAACGATTATCGTGACTTTGCTCGGAACCGGAGCGCGATTAGGGGAGCTCATTAACATTCGATGGGCCGATGTCGACTTCAAAAATAGCACCATTAGTCTATTCGGGAAGAAACGGATGGCCATCGCAATACCGACGGCAGCCAAACTGGAACGGGAACTCGCAGAATATAAGGTTTACATTCAACAGCGTTTTTCAGACCTCCCAGAATACGTGTTTGTGGATTCTCGCGGCAGAAAATTGACCGACAATGCTATCAAGAACATGTTCAAGCGGCTAAAAGAAGTCATGAATTTCAGGGATGTCCGCCTCAGCAGCCATACCTTCCGCCACACCTTTGCCCACAGATGCCTCATGAATGGCATGGATGTGTTCACTCTCCAGAGATTGCTTCGCCACTCTGATATGACGATGACACAGCGATACCTCGCACTCTGGGGTTCTGCACTCAAAGAGCAAAACGACAAATACAATCCACTCAACAGTGTGAACTTGTAGAGGGCGGATGACTGACTATGTTTCTAATCCAATGTTCAAAGTGTGGAACAAGAGTCGAATGGAAAACAGGCTCCCAAGTCGGTCGCATGGCAATTGAGGTCAGCGGGTCTGTGGTTATCTGCGCATGCGGACATGGCGTTGCCGAGGACGCGGGCCATGATGCTTTGAGGGAATATAACGTGCCTCAATCCGGGTATCGTGACGATGTTCCACTCGATCCCCGCGACTGACATCCTGCGAAGGGGAACCATATCCCATAACATTATGAAGACAGGCCGCTCAAAATGGCCTGTCTTCCATTTTCACACATGCAGACGATACCATTGTCCCAAAACGACCCTGAACGCCTCAGAACGCCCTCAAAACGCCGCAAAAGTGTGCCCGCGTGAAACGGCGCGTGGGAGGGGTGGTCAGAGATACTGAACGGACAGTGTGGTAAAATCCCCTATACAACAGCAAAGGATGGAGGGGACAAATGTGTGGGATTTCTTTATAAGCCATGCGTCTGAAGATAAGGATGCGATAGCCCGACCCTTGGCTCACGAATTACGGAATCGAGGTTACGAAGTTTGGTACGACGAATTCACACTTACCATAGGAGACAGCCTACGGGAGTCAATTGATAAAGGATTGGCAGAATCTCGGTATGGTATCGTTATTCTAAGCCCAGACTTTATGAGAAAGGGTTGGACGAGGCAGGAGCTGGATGGTCTATTTACTCGTCAGATTTCGGGCCAAAAAGTAATACTCCCGGTTTGGCACAATATAACCCAAGCTCAACTGGCAAGTTTCTCGCCGATACTCGCAGGGAAACTTGGCGTTCCGACAAGTTCGGGGTTCAACAACGTTGTCGAGCAAATAATCAGGGTAATTGACGGAAACAACAATGTCAATGTTCCCGTAAACGCAGAGTTCAAAGATGCGATTGAACATTGCGCCAAGCTAAACCTTCACAGCTATGCACACATTACCCTTGAAATTTCCCTTAACTCCTTCGATGGCTACGACATCTCAGAAATGTACCCAAAGTACAGGGAGCACGCTCTTCATAGAAAGTTCAATGGGTTCGACATGATTTGCCCGCCGATTCTGCATCCAAGCCATATTACATCGAATTCATCCAGTATCACTTTCGAATCGAAAGATCACCACCCCAACATTTCAAACCACTTCTTTTACGATAAGTTGGTGCTGTTCGGCAATCGTATGAGGTATTCAACCATCGAACTTGCCGATTTTCAGCCAATGTTAATGCAAACGAGATCACCCATGTTAAGCATGTTATACCTCATGTTTATGCTGGAACGCCTGCATGAAACGGAGGACACGGACGCCAATGTATCCGTCGATTTCAGGATTACGGCTCCGCAAAAGACACACTTTTATCCGGGTGATGGCTCACTTTTCGATGTCAGTTACATGATCCTTCACGACTACTCTTTACCGAATGTAGTAAATGACTTCCACTTACAGTTACCAGATTTAAGTAATAACAACCTATTCCGCTTCGTGAACCGTGTGTTCGGGCTGTTTCGGGACGAAAATCCAAGAACCATTGAACCGTATTTGCGGGTTGAACGAGATAAGTTCAACGAAACTATCCAAAAGATAAAAAATAGTCTTTAGAATTTACCGAGGGGGTTGGACATAGTGCCACTCCCCCTTGTGAATCACTAACACTTCTATTGTCCGGGTTACACGGGCTACTCCGCCATCACAGTCTAGTCGTGGTTACGGACGTGTTCCACCAGCATCGAAACCACATGGTCAATAAGTGCGACTGGTACAATTGACGTTCCAGATTCGTATTTACTCAATGTCCCCTGCTCGATGTCCAAAGCAATTGCCATGTCCCGTTGCGACATTCCCATCGCCTTACGCATTCCCCTGACAATCATTCCGGGAGAGCATGCTACGCGCATCCTATCCCACGTATTTGCGAACTCAATGAATTGCTGTTTCAATGCTTCGTAACTTTCGTTGTCGAATGGCACTGTTGAAGCATAGGGAACTGAGCGAAATGTTCGGCGTTGAACCACTGGTAGTTTCCTCCTTCAGGCTACTCCTCAATGAAAATATACCACTCAGAACAATTCTACTCAACACATATTTGTTTTATTTGTTATAGTTCAAAATCCTTCCATCGAATTCTCCAAGTGGGTGACAAACTCTCTTCTACATGATCGACGCTTTGGCGCATCCGCTGTATCCTCGTCTCATCGATGGAAAGGGGCGATGTCCAGTGTTTGTCATCCGTTGCGAAAACTGCGGCGCGGAACAGCGTTGGAGTGAAGGTGTAACGCTTGGTCAGGATACTGTAATCGAGGTGGCAGAGCGGGCGGTGTATTGTGAATGTGGAAACGGTGTGGAGGAGAAGGCTGGAAAACTCAATAAGGTTTCATCAGAATATGAACAAGTGAAAAACATATTTCCATCTTGATAAGTGAACACGAGCGGCACAGCTTCACTTTCAAAGAGTAACTCTGTGCCGTTCATTAAACACTGTAAACTCAAGTCTGTGTACAGGATGACTTGACGATAATTTGTGACCGCTAAGAACGATGGAATATACCGCATATTTCGTAACAAGGTAATATTTATCGTTCGGTTGAAATTGAAGAATTGGATGCAAGAGAAATAAGTATATCTTATCCTTTCTTGCGCGCGAGTTGTGATGTGCTGAGGGATGCACACTCCCTGTCTGCCCAATGCGACCAAAATTCAATGGCCCTTGAAAGAAAAATGCTTTATCAACTGTCTGTCGTACTGGTCTTCCTTGATGCCTAATCCATAAAACAGGATTCATCAACGGTTGCGAAGCACTTCTTCTATCAACCACCATTGCCTCTTGTGCAGCCTCGCTAAAATGCGTTGTGAGCAATAACGCTTCAGTAGTTCTGTCCAGCGACCGCGCAATTTCATTGAATTCGTCCATTACAGGCAATCCCAAAAACTGACGGACGTTAAGTGTTGTTTTGTTTTTCCTTCGTCTCCACCGTGAGTCCTTCAACGAAACGGTTACATCCAGTGAGTTTCGGGGAAACATTTCTGCCAATCGTTCCGGTCGTGTAGCATCAAAGAGAAATGCCCTTATAATTTCGTTTGGAAACAAGACTGGTAAGTTCCCAAAAATGTCACTAAGTCTTTTCTTTGTGATAAGCAACGGGTCAGGTTCAAACGAAATGTGAATGTCCTTCGCTGTGTTGGATGAAAAATTAACTATCTCCAGAAATATTGCATTGAAAGAATTTTTGTCTGGAAGAAGCCGAACGCCCACCGCCGCTTTTCGGGAATCCATCAACAGAGAACGGGTCAGAAAGACGTACCATAATGTGATCAAAGCGGTAATGACAGCAGCTAGTACAGAATCCCAACTGGGATTTGAAAGTATGGCCCAAATGTGCTGCCATAACACAGTGTGATGCGGGACAGCACCTGACTGTGGGACAGGCTTGCTCACTATTTTTGATACCTGTGCCAAACTGTATGACTCGTGTGATTTTGAAGCAATAGATTGATTCATTGTCGAACTTTCACCAAATCCACAAACTCTCTCACATTCATCAACCATGACTGCTGAGAGGGTTTGTAGGTTGTATGTAGGCGTTGTGGTAGAACCAACTGCAATGAACTGGATTGCATTTCGTTTGTTTGATTTTCGCTGATTCCAGGCTCCAGTGTCAGTAGGTGTTTCTCGTTAATCCGTGCAGCTTCAGCAAGTACCTGTCTCCAGCGATCCTTGCAAGTTGACTTGACCCCAAGCATTGTAAGTCGATTCGATGGAAACGCAGTGTCCCGATATTCGTTAATCCCCGGAAACAGAAAATCCGGCTTGGACTTGTGCTCTGTTACAGCGGTGCGCGAGTATCGAACCTTATTTGCCAAAAACACCTCTTCAAGGTGGTTTTCAAGAGCATAACCAACACGCGACTTACGGCGGTTTTGGACACTGAGAGAGAACTGTATAAAACCGTCCACGTCAACCTCGCTGCCTTCATAGAACCCCTTTTCAAGCCTCACGGCAATTATATGCCTTTCAAGACGCTTAAACAGGCGTTCCTCCAATTCCATCCAAGCTAGGAGAGCAGAGTCAGGGTCACCCACGGCTGAAACATCGCGGACAATTTTTCTCGTTAATTGCGAGAACTCCTTGGTTGTCGGGAACACTCCCTTATCAATGTATGGTTCAAGATGGCTGTCGAGGAAACCTACTTCGGAATCTTGAACTTCGATCCCAAGTTCTTCAAGAATCAGCCTCACTACATAGTCAATTTCTACGTCGTGATTGCCACTGATGGTTTTATGTTCAAACTTAAAACCGACTTGTTCCTGCGCATCAAAAAGCCATCTTAATTGGCTCTCCATAGTACTTTCCGAGGGGGCAACTAAAAAATAAAGTTCTCCATTGGGGCGTCGAGCAACAATAAGTAGATCATTAGCAGAGGCTATTTCCATGACAGGATTGTTCTTGAAGTACAGTCTGTATTCTGTCCGGGTAGGATGATTCTCCCTTGCATCATACCATGTCACAATTGAGTCTTCAGTGACATTTTCGTTTTCTCCACCAAGCCACATGAATCGTGCTGGATAGTCGGAAAGTCTTTGGTATCCAAATAACTCTTGCAAAGGAACCGTCCCATTAAATTCGTGCTGGTTGGATTTGCTTCTATCAGCTTCCACCGCACTAAGGCGTTTGATAACGACCCCATCAAAATACTGTGAGAGAAAACCTGCACGCAAATTATTCACTGGTTCCTGAACTCCCCATACCCCGAATTTCATCGTACTGAATTTGAGATTTTAACCATGTTGCACACTCATCCAAAACTTCGCCAACTGGCCTTCGCGTCTTGCCTTTAATTGCACATTCCCAGACAATCAACACACGCCAGCCAGACGCAATAAGAGTACCAACAGTCTTCTTGTCTCTTTCAACATTCGCGAGTATTTTCCTCTTCCAAAATTCCTCGCGGGTGGAGGGCCAACGAAACAGATGGCAGTCATGTCGATGCCAGAAACAACCATGCACAAAAATAACCGCCCGATAGCGCGGAAGTACCAAATCCGGCTGTCCGGGCAGTTTTAGATAATTGACATGATAACGAAATCCGAGTTTGTGAAGTCCTGATCGGATTAGCAGTTCAGGCTTGGTGTTCTTGTTTTTTATTCCACCCATCATGCGGCTTCTGTCATCTGGCGAAACAATGTCAGCCATAGGATTACACCAACAAGGCTATCTGTTCGTCTCTTTCAGCCGCAACGCCTTGTCTCAGCGATTTCAGGATTCCGGGCAGCATGTGCCGCGCTACTGCTTCAACTACTGGGACAACAACCGAATTTCCGAACTGTTTGTACGCCTGAGTGTCAGATACAGGAATGACCATTGGTTCTCCACCGGGTAAATCAAAGCCCATAAGTCTAGCACACTCGCGAGGAGTGAGACGGCGAGGGTTCTTTCCCTCTTGTGCAATCAGAATCTCTGAACCATCTTTGTAATAACGGGCCGACAACGTTCGTGCAACGTCATCCGGGCCGAACAAACCAAATCCAAATCCATTCCCTTTGGCACGATGTTTCGCCGCGTATGCTTGTAGATAGTTCCACAGTTTATCACTCAAGGTGTACTTGTCCGCAACACGCGCCAACTCACCAACCGTGTATGGTTCTTCAACCACTTCTGAGCCATCTTCAGGATGCAAAATGCTACCCAGTCGTGGCCCTTCGGCTGGAGTTTTTATCTTGATGTTATCAAACGAAAAGCCTACATCCTCGCGAAAACCAACGATGTAAATGCGTTCACGGTGCTGCGGAACCCACCCACGCCCGTCAATGACCATCGGTTGAACCTTGTATCCAAGCTCCTCAGTAAGCGTACGCATAATGATTTCAAACGTTCGCCCCTTGTCATGGCTTTTCAGGTTCTTTACGTTTTCTAGAAGAAATGCTTTTGGTTTGTGGTGCTCGATAATTCGCGCCACATCAAAAAACAAAGTTCCTTGAGTATCGCAGTGGAAACCATGCGGCCTCCCCAAGGCGTTCTTTTTGCTAACACCTGCAATCGAAAATGGTTGGCACGGAAAACCTGCTACCAAAACGTCATATTCCGGTATATCACGGTCAAGGTTTACTTCACGAATATCACCAAATACAGGATGATCGCATTGAAAATTTGCTTGATACGTCTTTCGGCAAGCATCATCCCATTCGCTCGTAAAAACACACTGACCGCCAATTGATTCAAACCCACGGCGAAGGCCACCGATTCCTGCGAACAGGTCAATGAATCGGAAAAGAGGTTTTTCATCCTCGGACTTTTGATACGGCATCCCCGATAAAAGGCGCATTTCCGCTAATCTTAGGGCATCTGGTTCATTTTCGCCCTTATCCAAACGATAAACAGTCCGTTCACTGACGCCCAAAAACTGCGCAGTCTCACGAACTGATAGCCCCGCTTTCTCTCGCAGCCTCGCAAATTCAGTAATTTTAACTTTTTTCATGTATGTATCAGACCTTCTCCGGGACTGTTTTTGACAGTATAACAATAAGAACGTATATTCGTAAAGACAAGCTGAGTTGGGATCATTGTTGTGGAGGGGAAATTATGAGCAGCCAAACTTGGTTCAACCATATGCAAGCCGCATTTCCTAACTGGACTATGTTTGATAGTAGCGGAAACAACTTCTACATGACACGTGATTTGCTCTCCACAGATGGCACACCTATCATGATCGGCATCGCAGAAAACGTATCGTATGTTCTCCGGCACAAGGACTCGGGTCGCTTCGTGGCGTTTGCCGAATGGGACGTTCAAAACGATGCGGACGACGTTACAGGCGTGGAACGAGCATACGATGTGCCTGAACTGTTTCAGCCGCTGTACCTGATCGATGACCGCAATGGGGAACTGTACGAGGCACAGGGTGGCGTAGCGAGGCTGTTCGACGAAGAAACTCGCCAGTATATTCGGAGTTCAATGCTGGCGTTTCTAGATGCGTATCGGAATAACTGGAGCTAAAAAAATGTGAAGTTACTTCCTGTCAGAATAAACTATCTAACCATTCGTTTCTCATTTGCCCGTTATCAACCAATCGAAGTTCTTTCATAAATAGAACAAGATCATTTCCTGAGAATAGTTTGACTGGGTATCCGTCATCTAATACTTCTTGTTGCGTTTGTCGCGTAAAATAAGAAGTAGTTACGAAAATTCCGTATTGCCCTCTTCCTAAACGGGCAACCAATCGTGAAACGTGTTTTGGCTGTACTGCATTGTCACGTCCAAACTTCTTTGCTTCTCCGAGGAAATCTATCACGTAGGATACTGGTTGAGGCAGCACAAAGTGACCAAAGAAGTCGAATCCCCCATCAGCAGTTGGCCTTGTTTGTGTTATCGCGTGCGTAATCTCTGGAAGTTGCTTGAACAGCGCGACTGTAACCTGCTCAAATTGAGCAGGAGTAAGATTTATTAGCTGTTGCAGAATCTTGGATTCCGGCGTGTTGGTTTTCGGAAGTTGTTCCTCTTTTGATCTTATTTGTTTCTTCCAAAGGTTTAACCTCTGTATTTTTCCACGTTGATAGTTCCTCCATACACTGGGAGCGTATTTTTCAGGCGTCCCCCATGCAGTTGAAGTTGCTCTTTCATGGAGCCAATTAACTCGGACTTCTTCTTCGTCCAAAATTGTTAGGTGACATCTATAATTCCGAACCGGAACTCCTCGATCTTCAAACCAAGTTAATTCGAGCTTATCCATTACACACAACCCGTTAAATTTAACCAAGCCTCGTTCAGGTTTTGAAAAATGCAAAATTGGGGGAACCAGTTCATACTTACGCTCCAAAATCAGGTTATAAACCAACTCTAGAATCTGGTTCCCCCGAAATTCATTATGTTTCTTATCGTCATCAAATTTTGCATCACCCCAGTAAAAAACCTTGCCGGAAGAATAATCTACAATATCATCCCAAGGGTTATGCGAAGCACCCTTTTTTTCAGTTGTAACAAGCACAATGTAAGCAGGGATACCATCACCTCTCCTTGATACGTATGAAAAAGGCCGTATCCCCGGAGAATTCAGCATTCCGCTGTTCTTTATGTTGAGCCACGCCAAAAATTGATCATCACTATGCGAGGTTTTCCCTTTGTCGATATATATGTGCCCGATTCGATAGGCATTTGCCATTTACTAATCCACCCTTACAAGATCAAATAGCCCTGTGTATTCAATTTATCACATTACATCGAACTGACTAGACACAATGGATTTTGTGTTCGCTACTCAAAACTGGTCGAAATCCGCTACGGGCGGGCGGTTCGCGGTATTCGTGCGTGGATTGGTCACAGTTGGTGAGTAATGAACCAGACTCAATTCATGACAAACATGGATAAAGGCCATCGAGCGATTCACTGCTCGACAGCCAATATTCCCATCTCGTACTACTGTGCATCAGGGTTGAAGTCGTAAAATCCACCGTTCAGATCGATGTAATAATTCCCCATATCGATCAGGTTCTGTTCATCCTTTTCCCACGGGCCGACTCTTATGCCACCATTTGTCCAAATGTACACAATTCCTGCATTGTGATAGACGACGTATTGGTAAGCGTCAAATTCGTTAGTTTTGTCGCACCATATTGAAATATGTTCACCGATTTGGACGAGTCCGATTGGGCTTTCTACTGTCTCATGTAGGTCTTCAAAGTCCTCTTCGGCTGCCTCGTCAAAAATCTCTTGAATCTCATCCTTAATTTTTCCGATGTTGTCCTCAGTGATCATTACTGGCCCATCGGGGCACATCTCTTGATAGCTCGGCAGAATGGAGTCGATACAAAAAATCTTTTTGTACACTTGTACATCCGGGGCCGACTTAGCTTTCACGAAGACCAACAACAGTGACTTGACGAGGCTTGTATCAGCTTCATCCACCGTGTCAATGCTAGCCATATAGTCCTCGACACGTAACAAAGCCTCGATCAACTCATCGGAAGAACGTCGAACATCTTGAAGGTTTCGCAGTGCCGATGCAACACGCTCTAGTCTCGCCTGTGTCTCTGCATCCATCGTCCGACGCCCGTTCTCCCACTTTGAAACAGTCATCGGATGTACGCCCATAACCGTTGCAAACTGTTCTTGAGTAATTCCGAGCGACTTTCTGATTTCCGTTACCTTCTCCTGAATTGCTAGTACTGCAAGTTTCATATGTATTCCCCGTTTCTCAGATAGTTTATCCACACTCATAATATAACACCTATTGGCTTACTGAGTCAATAGGTGTTAGTTAAGATTTTTTGAAGTGAAACTAATAGCAACGAAACATCATGACCAATGTTCCAAAATGATGAATGTGGAACATAAGCAAAATACCCGCAAACCTGTGTGTCGCATGGGGTTGCGGGTACTTTGTGTGGTTCGTATGTAGTTCACTGACTAACCAATGCTCCACAACCGCCTTTTGTCATACGTTATGGCACATAGTGAGGACGGTGATTTTTATGGAGTTTGTGGAGCCGATTAAGGATCGGAACAAAGTTGAAGCAATGAAGAAGCTGCTACGTGGATCGAGTTTGCGAAATTATGCTTTGTTTTCGCTCGGTTGCAATGCAGGGTTACGGGTCAGTGACTTGCTGCGATTAACGGTGAGCAACGTGCGAGATGAACGTGGTCGCATCAAGGACAGAGTTCAGGTTCGCGAGGCGAAGACTGGCAAGCTGAAAGACTTTCCGATCAGCGACTCAGCCAGTAAAGCCCTCGGAGAATATCTGGCAACTCGCAGGGCTGCACACGATGATGAACCACTGTTTCTAAGCCGCAAAGGGGGCCATCTGACTCGGCAGCAAGCTCGGCGAATCGTTGCAGAAGCCGCACAAGCTGTCGGCGTTCGGGAAAGAGTTGGTACACACTCGATGCGTAAAACGCTGGCCTATCACGTTTATCGCGAGGGAAAGGATATTGCATTGGTTCAAAGCCTGCTCAATCACTCCAACCCTGCTGTCACCTTGCGATACATCGGCGTCACCAAAGAGGATGTTGATACGGCGGTGTTGCGCATCAACCTGTAAGGCCACCCCCGCCGATGGCCCACCCTGTCGGTGGGGGTGCGTGTTCTCCAGTATTCGCCCCCGTTAGCGACACAACACAAGTCGTTCAAATCGGTTCCGTCCAGACCTTATAAATAGTTCTTCCATCTATATTCTCCGTTTCAGAATGAACCGTAAAGGAACGGCAAGACGAATCATTACTAATGGAATGAAGCCATTTCGGGAAGTGTTCAGCTAGATACCGAGCTACTTTTTCGTCTGGGGTAGCATATCCCACGCCTACATATCCAAATCCAAACCCAGCCAAATCTGTATAGACGGAATCAGCCCATTCCTCCGCTTCCCAACGTGAATCGAAAACCATGTTATCCTGTTTGTGCAGACCGTTAACCCATTTTATTTCCATTCATTCGTCACCTCAGTTTACCGAAACCTATGTTTAATCTGTCGCAAAACTGCCCGTTACCTGAACAACAAAAAATCCTGTACACCACTCTGTACAGGATTTTACCATAATCCGGAACACCTATTGAACAAAATATCGTTGGTACGACTGCTGACGTGCCGAACCACTCAGATGTGCATACAGTTGCGTCGTTTCGGGCTTCTCATGGCCCAGAATACTTTGTACTGCGACGAGCGGCGCACCTTGGTTCAATAGCACAGTCGCCAGCGTGTGTCGCATCTTGTGGGGTGACACGCGCTCTGCAAGGCCACAACGCTTGGCGATCCGTTTGAATATGTACTGTATCTGATGAACCGACATGCGATGTGGACTACGTTGGGTGACGAACAAGGCCGAGTCTCGGTCTTTCCGTTCACGTATATAGCGTTCGACCCAAATCCTTGCTTTCGCCCCGAAGTACACCTCGCGTTCCTTGTCCCCCTTCCCAAGCACGGTGAGGCAGTTCCGCTGCCAGTCGATGTCGTTGCGGTTAAGCCTCTGCACTTCGGACAGTCGGCCACCAGTCGCAAAAAAGAACTCGACCAGCGCGTGTTCTAATAATGACTTACAGGAGTCGCGGAGTAATTCCAGTTCTTCAATGGTCAACGCTTTTGGCACACGCTTACCGGGTTTCGGTTCGTTCAACTTGAAGGTGGGGTTACGCGCCAACAGGTCTTCTTCGGTGAGCCACTTGAACAAGGACTTGATGGAACGAATTTTGTGGCCCACGCTGGATGGTTTGAGATAGGTATGGTGGCTCAGATGTTCGCGGAGAAGTGCCAGCGTGACATTCTCGATGTCGATGTCGCCAACATCGCGGATCAGTAACTGGTGTTGGAGTCGATACGCTTTGATAGTGTACTTCGAAAATCCTTCTTGTGTGCGGACGTTGAGATATGTGGCAGATGCCTCGGATAGTCGCATTAGGCTTAATTCCCCCTCTGTACGAAGGGCTAAGGTATGACACGAACAAACCGTCTGCCCATTTCACCGCGCCCCATGAGTCGGGTTTCACCCGCATCATTCCGCAAACCTGCACCAACGTGTGGCGGCTGACGAAGCAAAATCATTCCTCGCACGAGCATACGGAATCAGCCGTGAAACGCTGTATCAGTACCTGCGCTCCTGAGCAACCATCCTATCCGGTTTTTTGTCATACACGCGCCGGGTTGGTGAGGGAGGAATAACAAATGAACAAAACAGAATTGATCAAATCTATCGCCACTGGTGCAAACGTACCACAGGCAGTTGCGGGAAAGGTGCTGACCGCCCTGCAAGAATCCATTGAGAACGCACTGATGCACGGCGAGAAGGTGTCAGTTCGAGGGTTTGGAAGCTTCACGATCTCGGAACACAGTGCGCGTAGATTCCACCACCCTGCCACAGGGGAAAAACTAATGGCAGCAGCTTTTCGGACGGTAAGATTCACGCCATCCACACAAATCAAGTCGAGCTTGAACTAAGCTCACAAGGCCGTCAGGGTATTTCTGACGGCCTGTTTTATGTCCAAGAGAAGGAGGACGCACTATCACGAGTTGCAACCTTTTAGCCCAACTGACACTATTCGCTCAAGGTTCCACGCCATCAGTCCTCGTTCGCCGACACGAATTGCCCGCAGCCGCCGCGTATCTTGCCATCTCGGGTGTTGACCACTACCACGTGGAAGCAGTAACACTCGACGATGATGAGTGGTTTCAACTTTCACCGTCACCAGTTCCGTTATGGGACACCGCACCGCCATTGCAACGCACATTATCGTGCAAGTGGTAAAAACAGAGGCACCGACCGCGACTGGTCGATGCCTCTGTTTAGTTGTAGGTAGGGCCGTTTAGGGTTTTTCGTTTGCAAGTGTAACTTGCGTGACCTTCCCATTTTTTAGAACAAAGTCAATGCTGTACTCCTTGTCAGATGACTCCACGAAGACTTGAGTGTTGTCTTGCACCATCTTATACATTGGATAAGCCTTCTTGACTTCTATTTCAGTACTGCCAATATGGATTCCGCGCGGAGTGCTCCCCGAAAAACCGTTTGTAACGGTAATCGTCCAAACTGGCGACCCGCCCACAGTGAACCCTTGCTTGCTGTACTCCCACTGCGGCGCACCGTTGCCGTGGACAATAGTTTTTGCACTTGGTTTTCCGTAAACGGCTTGAACATTGGATAACTCCTGTCCAATATACAGATGCCCAATTTTCATGCCTGTTTTAGTGAGTTGGCTGTCTACTGTCGGGCTAGTTGTATGTGTAGTAGATTTCGTAGTGTGTTGTGTAGAAGTTGTATCAGTCGAAGCATTTGCGGTGCCGCATCCCGCCAAACACACCGTACCTAAGATCACCGCGCTCAAAACAAGGTTACTTCTCACGTAACACCCTCCCTCGTTCTGCAATTTCTTTGACTAAAATATACCATCGCCAAGGCTACACACAAGAGATGTTCCAGAACAAAACCCCGCCCACGGCCCAATTCCAAACCGTTGCGGGGTTATTCGGCGTGTTTGTTTCCGAAATTTCTGTTCCGTTTTTCACCATTCTGCGATTTCTTCTTTGTATTTTTCAATGCGAGTCCCCGCGAATACAGATTCCAGATCATCAAATGGAAGCCAGTCGAAAGGAATATCCTCTCTTTTGCAGTAGTCATCCACTATGTCTGTTACATCCTCTGCAAGGTCTGTTTCACGTAGTACAAAATTGATTTGTTCTATCGTTTCAGTGTCAAACTTTTCAGCATGTTGAAGCATGCCATACAACTTTTGTAGTGCAGCGAAACGATGCGAACCAGTGACAAGCCCCCATTCACTATGAAAAAGTATCGGTGCCCCTTGCCACCCTTTCTTCAGAAGGGATTCTACCAACTCATTAACCTTTTCCGCCTCGGTATCATTGATCTCCCGCATCCAACCAATGTCGGCAAATGTGGCCATCTTGCAAGCCTCCCGTACTCGGTTCTTTTTTCAATCATATTGAGCTAACGTGATATGTAATCATAAACCCCGCACGCGGTCACGATTAGACCGTATGCAGGGTTTCAAGTGCTAACGGCTTACACTTCGGCAGCCACAGCTATCTGCTTGCCATCATTAACTCCAGAGGCATAGACACGCTGAAACAGCTTTCGCACTATGGCATTTTCGAGTGCGACGTAAGCATCGTTGTGTTTTGCCCACTTCTCTTCGTTGTCACCAAGCAGTTCTATGATTTCTGCTTCAAGAAAACTGCTGGCATTTTGATATTCCTCTGATTCATACACTTCGTCCATGATCGCTTCACAAACCTCGTCCGTAAGTACCATCTGTCCCGATCTCCCCGTTCATCCCAGTCTTGTAACGCCGCTTGCTAGGTCTTTACGCTAGTAACCATATCACTTTTCGCAATTAATTGCAAATAATTACCATTATAGGGTCAAATTGACTCTATAATGAATTTGCAGGCGTACTCTCGATCAGTGTTCAAAAGTCCTTTGTGACATCCTTGTGACCGGAGTGGCCGCAATCTTGGTCACAAGCCAAAACGCTAACCCTTGAGTCCCTAGGAAGATATTTTTGGTATTCCTTACCAACCGGGTGTTTTTGGTCACAAATGCAGTCATTGCGGTCACAGAAAAATGGAAAGAATGAAAGCAGAAACCATTGTGGCAGTAGAGGATGTACAGGAAAAATATACCTGAATATGGGAAAAATCCGCGCTTTGTGACACCCCCAAAAAATGTCTGCATATACACAGCTAGATAATTGATTATATAGGACGTGTAAAAGAGCAAAATGCAAAAAAATCTCGCACGTGATCATACAGTATGTCACAGAGGGTGTCACAAGCCTATATAATATTATAGATATTTTCCATAAATATTATATATATAGCCTACTGCGACAAGGGTTTAAGGAATTTCCATTTCCATTTTTCTGTGACCAAGATTAGTGTTTTTGTGACCAAGAATCGCGTTTCTGTGACCAAGATTGGCTGTTTTGTGACCGAAACCAGCCTAAAAACACCCCTTCTGTGACCAGAACGCATGTCATGAGATCGCGAAAAAGGGCGAATTGGAAATTCGGGAGGCAAGAACAAAAGCAAGTACAAAGTTCAATCGCATTGCGAGGAATGTCGCACGGTGAGAAGTTCTTTCTTTTACTATTAACACTTTCGCTGCAACCAATAGACGACCTATGCTCCGCCTCTCAGCACGTCATAAGACGCTCACATTCGGTTCCTCCAGCATCTTGAGGCGTTTGGTCAACCTAATTATCAAACCTCTCTTTCAGGCGTTTAGGGGCCGTTGAATTAGTGTTCTTGGGGGAATCGGATAAGCGGGGAACGGGTTGATGGGGTCAAAACAAAAACAGCCCGATCTCTCGAAGTTGCGAGATACCGGGCTGTTTTAGGTTCTTTGCTGTTATAGTGCGATGTAGAAAACTGAATCAACGGCGGAAACGGCCCCGATTGGCCGACTACCGAAGCGGTTGTCCGTCAAGCGTTCCATTCCTGTTGCCGCTCTGAACTCCTCCGCCGAGGCGAAGTGGCTATAGCCAATCTGTCGCATTGCAAGTCGAGCCACTTCTTGCAAACCTTCGTCGGTGGTGACTTCGTACATGACTGGTTTTTCGTTGTACGACTTTGGCTCATACGCAAAATACAGTGTTTCACTTAGTTTTTGAACCATAAACACGCGCTCCTTTCACCTTTCCAGAGCGCGTATGGCAACTTTCCGATGCCTTCTTAAAAATCGAAAACAACTTTAGCCCTTAAAATCCGTTTTAAGCCCCCTCAAATAGCTCGGACGACCAATCTATCGAGTTTGCAGAAAAAATCGCGTAGAAACGAAATTGTAGACGAATCCGGCGGTTTTGAAATGAGGCATATACCGTATATATCCTCTTCATCCATAAAACTGAAGTCATTTTGACTCCATATACCTACAAGACCCGCAACCTTTGATTTCGCAGTCATTGTTATAGTGTTCGCACATGACACTCTCTTGAAACAACTAGAAAGCCGACCCCGCTAACGTGCGAGATCGGCTCTTATTGCTTTCATGAATTCAATGCTGGTTGCAGTTCTGCAACGGTGTATCCTTCCGCTGTCTCCTGCAAGCGTCCTAGCGGCTCCATCGTCTCAGCATCAACGAGCATCATCGGCGCGGCACGCAGTTCCAAGCGTACTCCAAAGACATTCGACAGTTGGGTTAGTCCATCTACAAACCCCGGTACATCCCGAGCCACCTGTGATGATGCACCATTGTCTTTGTGCTTCGATATACGCGGTCTATGCGCAGTGTACAGGCAGCAGACATATACGAGGTTCGTTCCCAGAGTTTTTCCGCTTTTTGCGTCTGCTAGCCGCGCACCGTCGTAATACTCAACCAGTGCGACTCCGAAACGTCCTGATAACTCGGACATGGCGATCATCCACTTATCAGCCTTACTAAGCTGCTTTGCCATCGTCAATCACTCTCCCACCATTCCTGCTCCCGCACGACATTACAACTCCGGCCCCCGTGGGCGTGGTGGGCGTGGGGTTCTTTCGTTCACCCTTACAACCCTTCGCCGCCCCTGTTGCTGTTGTCTTGCCCGCTGCGACCGCTGTTCGCGCTGCCTACCTTCCACCACTTGGCGATGCTCCCGCTCGTCTTGCAAGCGGGTTACGTTGGGCGGAAGTTGCCTTATTTGCATAGGGGTTGATTGACGCTGTGAAACGGGTGCCACGGCCTCAGAATTCGATTGTGGTGCGTTTTGTGATGCTACCTGACCATCCGTGTCATTTTCAGTGGTCGCAGGCTCTGACGGGCTTGTAGATACCACGTTCTTATCCATCTGGGGCAAGGGTTTCTCAGCCAACAACCGGGCCTGGTCGGGCACTGGCTCTGGTTCCGGCTGCGGCTCGACCGTGAATCCCGTTGCAAGAGTAGGCTGAACGGCTTGCTCTACTTCGGTCACTCGTGCTGGCGGTGTGACACTGATCGGTCGGCTTGGCTGCTCCGTTACACTGCTCACATCTTGCACCTGTGGCACGTTGAAGGAGTCAGCCATCCTTGGTTGATTGATTTCCCCCGCATCCTCGTCTCGTCGCGGCCTTGTAATCAGAGACGTTTCCACGGCGATCTCGTTGCCTTCCTTGTCCGTCACCACGTTCTGAGATTTCAAACCATCTGGAGTGACCATCGCTTTCCGTTGCTTGTCATAGTCGGTTGCCGCATCCGCTGGCCCTGCACCGGGCGGCGCGTCTGGTGGGTCGTTCGGATGTTCAAAACCATCTTGCATCTTTGGTTTTGATACAAGCGCACGCACACTACGATGCAAAGCTTTAACGGAGTGCCTATGCAACTTACCCTCCAACCCCCGCGCCCGTAGTTCACGGCGGCGAATACGCTCTTCGTGCGTAATAGGTGGCTCAGAATTGCTCAAACTGTTTAGGTGCTGCTGAACGGCATTTCCAAGGGCCGTTCGCAGGTCTTTAGCGTTACGAACAAATTTTTGACGCTTGGTGGTATTGGTGTTTTCCTTGAAGTTGTCTGCGAGATGCGTAGCGTTGCCGTTTACCGGCTGTTGCTTATGCTGAATTGTAAATTGTGGCTGCTCGTCGCTTCCTAAAACGTGATGGTTCACATCCGCCGTCCTGTGGCTCGATGGTAGAACGGAATGGTGGTGTCCCTCGCGTTCTACGGAGTGATCAAAGTGCTCTGCCAGCTTGCCAGTCTTACCAATGGTTGCACCACGCAGGGTTCGGCCCTTCCCACCATCCTCAGTTGCGTGCCTTTGCTCGATGTATTCATCAACGGTCATAGGGCGGTTATGTGTGTCCACGCCGCGAACAGCGTCGCTCATGGGATGGACAGCAAGCGAGAAAACCTTCTGGCGGTAGATCATCGCGGCGGCAAACAAAATCGAGTCAACCAAGAAGCCTAGCATCATGCTTGCTTCCGAGCTTCCTATACTGACTGTGATAATTCCGGCGACCGAAAACAACAGAGCGGCGTAGACTGCGTTACCCAATCTCTCAACCTGATGTCCCACGGCTTCTCGCGCCCAATTCGCTGTGATTCTCCACCCAATCTCGGGGACGAAGGCCATCGGCACTGTGACAATGCCCATTAGAATTGTGATGATAAACAGCAACTCGCGAACAAATAGCTGGAAACCCACGTAGCACAAGAACACGACAGGTGTTATGAGCAATAATAGCTCGATGAAGAGAAATGGGATCATGCTAAACGGGTTAGCTGCTAACACAGCGTTATCGCTCATCTGGGCGTTGGAAAATGGTTGTTTGGCTGTTGTTAGAATGTTCTCTAGATCGGAACGCCCTTGGGAGTTGGTCGTATCAAGGTAAAGCCGAACCCAGTTAGTCGGGTAATTTACCCCATTTATAGTCTCTGTGGTTGGCAATGGTTCTTCACCGGGGTTAGGGTTTTGTACTGTTGGGTCTGGTTGGTACTCATACTGGCTGTTATTCAACAAACTCGGATTCACATTGAAATCGTCGAAGTTGTCCGCGATCTGGCCAAATTGTCCATACTCCCAGACGCACAAAACATAGTTATCCCACAGCACATCGTACTCCGAACCCACGCTAGTTCCCGCCGTGCTTGCGACTGCTGCACTTGCTGTGTCTGTAATGAGGTTGCCCGCCCCATTGACCCATCCAAAAACTGAACCAAAATCGAAGAAAAACAGCGTCACAAGTCCGGTAGCGAAAAGCGTACTGACAATTCCAGTGAGCATTTTGGCGTGATGTCCGACCACATACTTCCAAGCCAAGTAGCCCACGACGAACATCATTAGCACGGGCAAGAAACGAAGAAACACATCATTGTAGCCGCTTTTGAAAACCCCTGCTATCCGATTTACCACGGGATCAGTGATCCACGACGGGTCTGAGAACTTGCTGGAAACCAAAATCGCAATATGCAATATCCACGCAATTAACTCCAATAGTGTGTTAGCGCCAAACGAGAACACACCCGAACTGATATTCTGAGCGAAGTTGTACCAGTGGCTGTTGTTGGGCAAAGTCCACTGATACGCCGACGGATCAGGAAGATTCCAGTTTGGGAACGCCGTGTCAGTCGATGAAAACAATCCAGTTCCGGGCGATGTTGACGCGATGCTGGTTGCAACGGTGCTAGCTACCGAAGCTGTTTCGCCTGCTGATGTAACCATGTGATTCGCCTCCTATCCGTATATTCAAAAGCCCCCAGTTCCGGGGGCTTCTCACGATCTTATGGCGTTCCGACCTTCAACCACTTGTCATCCAACCATGCTTGGACGGAATAGCTGGTTCCGTACATGCCATCCTGCGTTACTTGCTCTTGCACCGTTTGAGCTGGAATGTTGTCTGCTCTGAGAAGCGCAACTGCCAAGGCTGTCTGGGACGCTTGGTTGCCATCACCGCTTGCCAACGTCCGGTCGGCCCGTGCGGTTTGGGATTGATTGACGGTCTGGATGTGCTGCTTAACCCACTGCATCGTCGCATCTGCGACAGCCTGATTCCGTGACGTGCCTTGTGTAGTTACACTGGATGCAATGGCACGGGCTTGTTGGGCTACAGTCGGGATGTTGCTGTCCATCAAGTAACTCGGGAGCAAGTCCAACTGTTGCTCTGTCAGGGCTGGCCCTGTCCCGGTTACGGTGGCATTTGCAATGGTCTTAGTACCAAGCATCACCACTGATACATCCGTCTTTCCGCTCCACGGGTTTGTCAACGTCCCGGCGATGCGACCCTTTTGCATCGGCAAAGTGTAGCTGTAGTCGTCTATATCAGCCTGTGAAGTCGGCGGGCCGATAAGCGTTACTTCCGCTATCCCGCTGGTGTTTGTCCCGCTCTGTACGTTGATTGCAACCTGTCGGCCTGACTCACTGATGCTTGATTGCTGCGCAGCTTGTGCGACAAGTGATGCTGCACAAACCACCGCACTGACGGCGATTACAGCCGATGTGATTAGTCGTATTTTCATGGAAAAATTCCTCCCTCAACTTAAGGGCTGCTGTATGACAAAAACGGCTCCTGTGCGTGTTTTCAGGCAAAAAAAATAGCGTCCGGCATGTACGCTGAACGCTGTGTGAGGTATTTTACTGTTGGCTATCTGAGGCTGACCCCGTGCCCACATAGGTTTGACCGTCTACCGTGACGCTATGAATTTGGTTCATATACCAGATGGGGTAAGAGAAAGTTGCCGCCATTGTTGGCACATCGACACTGATATTGCCAGCGTTTTGCGTTCCAAATGCTATCGACACATTCAGATGTGCCCCATTTGCGAGTGCAACACTAGGATTAGAGGATAGTGACCATGCAACCGGGTCATTCCCTGATAAGTCCTTAGGCAATTGCGTCCATGCGCTAATGTACTCATCCGCGAAGGGGGCTGACTGGTTCAAGCCGACCATCTGCGGGCCTTCCGTATTAAGGGTATCCTCGTTGACGATCAAAGGCTCAGTCCACGTGTTTGACGAACCGTCCGGGTTTACCAGTGAAAATGTCGCAGTCCCGGACGTAGGAAGTGAATGCGGTGAACCTGTCCAGAGCATACGGAATCCCAGACCAGCACCGGGCCTGACCCAAACCCACGGGGATTGTGCGGATGAACCGTAAGTGTGATAGCCGCCCACACCGTTAATCGTGTAAGTCCCGGACACTTGCGATGCGTTGAGGCCGCCGTTCTCGGAGCCATCGAAGTCCCAACCATGCTGCTCGTCCACGTAGTACCAGCTAAAGTATTGAGAATTCGCATAGGAGTTTTGCTGGTTCCACTCACTTGCGGATTCAGGAAGCCATAAGTCACCCGGCACCCCCGGATCATCCGATAGACCAGTGATTTGACCACTGTTGACCATTGCAGGGTAATACTGCTGCATCGGCGTTTGCTGGTCGCCGCAGCCAACGAACTGACCTTTGGCGTTGTAACGCGGGTACGGCACGTTGTATGTCCAGTAGAAAGTCTCCCCGCCGTTCGTTCCCGGATTGGCCTGCCATCGTTCGGCGTTGTCGTAAGGCGCGGGGCACAACCCGCCAGAACCGCCTCCACCGGGCGGGGAACCGTTCGTCCAACTCGCCGTGACCGAATTGCTGGCAATACTCTGGCCCGTCGTTTCATCAACCAGATAAGCTGTGTACGTCTCGTTACTCAACGCTGTCTGACTGTCGGCGGTTGTGGAGTAGCTGGTCGGTGTGCCAATAGCACTTGTAGCCACTTTTTGGCCATTGATCGTGCTGCCGCTGTTATCCTCGATCATAATGTCCCACTGATGGCCTGCTGGCGGTTGCTGATTGACAGTTGCATTCAGGTTGACCGTTGTGCCAGTAGGCTCAGTGGCAGTGTTGCCACCGTTCACCGCCAAAGTGATCCCGCTACCTGGACTGCCCGACCCCACGGTAAACGTGGCTGTAGCGGGGCTTGCCGTGACGCGGTTGTAGTAGTCGCTGGCCCACAACTTGACCGTATAAATTCCCGGTGCCAAGTCGCTCGGCAACTGAATGTAGTCCTGCTGGCTTTGCGGGACGTTCGCATCCGTCCAAGTCGTCTCCCCTGTGCCATCCGTCCAGTAGTGCCAACGAGGTGCGACACTTCCGGGGTCGGGGTTCCCACCGTTGACTTCGATCATTGCAGGGCTGGTCGGGTCGCCGGGTGTTTGATAGACCGTGTGGCTGCTCGTCACGGTATTTTGCAAGTGGATGGCACTTTCAGGAACAATGGGCGTTCCGTTTGGGCCGTCCACTTCGACGTATTCGTAGTGATAGATCGCATGGTACGTTTCAAGGGCAACTTCATCGCTAAAGTAGATTTTTCCGCCTGCTTTGCCCGAGATGGTTTGGGGAGGGATGTGAACCTGCGCCTGTGGCGCGTCCGTCCAGTAAAACGTCGGCCCTTCGGTGGTTCCTACGCCAGCATACCTGCCAGAAAACGCGCCCCCGGCGTCTTGGATAAGTGTTGGGAGATCGTAGGTTGTGATGGTGTTGCCTCCGTTAAATAGGTTGCTCTTGGCCCAGACTGCCTTTTGCTGCTCTACCTCACCGCGAAGGAAAGCATCAAACTGCGATTCTGTCGTACCACCAGAGCCACCATACCCGTCCACCGCATCAATCCAAGGATCAATTAGTGCGGCTGTGATCTGCTCGTACCCATTGTCTCCTTGCAACGTAGTCCCGGCACTGTTAGCAGTGATGTCAAAGTGCAACAACCAAGCATTCGGGGAACTCAATTTCTGCCCCGGCCCATCAAGCGTCACTTTTTGGTCAATATAATAGTCAGCAGTGGAAAAGCCACCTGTATCGCTAGTGGGAAGGTCGGTCGAGCTTGATTGAGGGTACAAAGTTGCCGGAGTTCCCGATACACCGCCTGTAGGCGAAGTCGGTGGCTGTCCCGGCTGCGCGTATGAACTCATACCACCATCACTTTGAAGCGGGGTGTTTGCAAACGAATGCAAAGCTGTGAGAAATCCAATCCCGGACGCGAAAACAGCCAAGAATGATATGTAGACGGGCTTACGTTTCGCAAAGTTGATGACTTTATTAGGCTTACGGTGTTTACCGTGTTCCAATTTTCTCACCATCCTTTCACCAAGCCCCCTTTTGTACGACAAAAACCGCATTCTCTGCACCGAGAAAATGCGGTTTGAAACCTTCTATGTTTTTCAGGTGCATTAGTGTTTGAAGCTCCCTATCGACGGAGTATTACGGGTTATTGATACGATGCAACTAGCTGACCGTTATCCATCACCATGCCACCTACGGCGAAGCCATGCGTCTGCCCATTATAGTTATAGCCAACAGTCACCCCGCCACCGTTGGAGTCCTTGATCAATACACCAGCTATTGGAGCAGTCGAAACCCCGCCCTCATCGGAATTTAATGAATCGTAGCCTAGAGGCCCGCTAACGGTTTTCCAAGTTGATCCCCCGTCCGTTGAAACCTGCTCTGGGCTTGAGATTCCCGCAAGTTCGATGAAGTTTCCAGACGAAGTGTGACTATCACTGTAACCCGGAATGTGTGTCGTGAACGTCCCGCCCGCGTAACTCGTTGTAACCTGATCTAGCACCTTGATCGAGTTCCCCCAATCATTCGCGAAGGTTTGCGCCGGGATACTCGTATCCCAAAAATTCGCGCGGGCCGCAGGACGATAGACTAACTGATACTTATTGCCACCGAGAGAGATGTACCCCTTCTCGACGTTCTGGAAGTTAGTCATGATAGTTGAAATGTCGTTCTGAGTAAGGTTTCCTGTATCGCTTACGTTTTTCGTAAGGCCCGTAATTTGCGCAAATGACTGCAAAGAGCCTCCCGGCAAAAATGCGTTATGTCCAGCTTGCAAGCCGGAATACACTTCAAACGCCGTAGCAAGGTCAGTCAAAGTCGTCGGGTCATTTGAACCAAAAGTCGCTGCACTGTCGGGTGTAAAGAGCGGCGACCCGACTGGCATTGAATCGGACGATCCCACTGGATTGACCCATGTGTAGCTCGATACAAGTGAACTAACGGTCGGCCACACTGACTCTGGCACGTCACTATACGGATTGGCACCTGCATCTGGATTAGGCCTAATTCCCGCCGCCTGAGCAAAAGCCAATGCCGCCGCCAGCTTGGTATCCCCGCTAGGCGTAGACGGCGTGCTTGGAGCCGTCGCAGTGTAGGTCATCGTCCAACTTGTGCCGTCCCACCCAACGGTGATTCCAATGGCTATCAGAGTCTTTTCAAGGTAGTAAATTGGTACATATGTCGTAACAACTCCGTTGGAACCCTGATCCACCGCAGTCTGCCGTGGAGCATAAGTCATAACCTGACCATTGACTTCAATTTTCATGATCTGCGAGTCAATCGCCATCGGAGTCGGCGGTGTTGGATAGGTGACTTGCATCGTGCTTGGAACCGAAAGGCTGAGAACGCCTTCCGCACCATCCCAACTCGGTGTGATGCCGAGTTTTTGCAATGCCTCGTCCACGTACCAGATCGGGAGGTAGCTCGTCTCGGTTTTACCTCCCCCAAAGGGGTCTACAGCGACCAAGTGGCCGGGGTTTGCAATGTCAGAGCCATTGATCTCGATTTTTGTCAGGTAATACTTTGTTGCAGCATCCGCAGTAGATGGCAAAGATGCCAACACTGCTCCGACCGCTAAAATTCCCGAAAGTGCCGCGAGAACACGATTTCGTTTCATTTCAACCACTCTCCTTATCCATTGGTGTTCTGTATGACAAACAATCGGAATGTGCCCAAATTTGGTTCAGCGTAAACCCAAAATTGTCCCGGCAAAAGCTCGGTACGTTCTCCTTTTTAACCGTTGCGACGCTAATCCAAAATCAAAAACTTGGTTCTCGCAGAGAAAGTCCAATCGGCCAACCGCCTCCGGCGTTCTCGTTCTCACTTGATTCTTGGATGCGGCTTGGTTCTTGGATCGACTTTTTGCTGATCATCGTTACACTGTTTGCTGATCCTTGATCCTCTCTTCGGCTAAGAAGCTCGTCTCTTCCCCTGCCACGAAAAACAGCATCTCTACTTCGTTTTCCTCGAACTCATCCCACCGTTGTTGGAGCCATCGAGCACGTTCGATAGTTGGAGTCACCCACACGACTCGGTTTACCCTTGGGTCTTTGGTGGCCAAAAGATTCGTCACGTAAAGCCCATGCTTTTTTCGGATTTGCCTCGAACTCTCCGTCGCGTTGTCGTATTCGACCCAAAAAATACCTTTTCCCGGAATCCGAATCGCCGCATCAGGACGTATGTACGTCTTGCGAATATCTGCGTCGTTGTTACCCTGTTTCTTACGCAAATTCCACAACTCGTCCGAAGCCTCTCTGGTCGAATACCATCGAACACCTTCTCGACCGTGTGCGCGGATGTATCGCAACAGGATGTCATTAACCCCCAACTGATGGCTGATCTGGTTTTCCATCGCCACAGCCTTGCCATCGAAGCCGACTAGCTGATGGCCCGCGCGTACACCCGACTCACTTAGCATGTAAACTGTCTCAGAATGGTGGTCGCGGCTCGTTAGGAGCATGTCCTGCTGTCTCAGCTTGAGTAAGTGACTGTCCGTCTTGCTCCGCTTCCATTCCAAGAGGAACATCAGGTCAGACCTTCTGATTACGCCTGAATCGTAGATCGTTCCGATTAGCTTTTCGCGGTCGGTGTATGGCCCGTTTGCCCAGTTTAGAATCATCCTTTGTCCCCTCCTTTGCCTCTGTTGGCTGCTCGTCGTCTTACCGTTTTGGTGCTACATTCAACCTGCTATCATCGCCGCGCTGTTCCTCGGCTTTTGTGCCCATAGACGTAGGGCGCGAGGTTTTTGGTGCGAATTCAGCACTACTTTCGGTTTTTGGTGACACATTCGCACCAAGAATCAATCCCTCGTCGGCCAAAGCCCGCATAACCGAGTAAATAGCATCGCGTGGAACTGGTGCTAACTGTACGTCTTTCTTGTCACCATAAACGTGTGTCTCCAGCAGTGTTGCAACCAATTCCGAGATCGTCATGCCTCGCGCCTCGGCCTCTTTGTGTAAGGCATGTGAAACTTCCTCAGACACGTAGGTACTGATTTTTTTTGACCTGCTTTCCGATGGCTTTTTAGGCGGCCTTCCTCGCTTGCGCTTCTCTTCGTCCATATCTATCCCTCATTTATCGTTTGTTGCCACGGAAAACGGCCCCTGCGGGAATTCTGCGAAGGGAGGAATCCAGATGTCGTCTGCTCTTACGCGAACATACCGTTCACTTTGTGGTCTAGGGTGCGCCTGTCTTAGTCGATAGCTTGCACAGGTTGCCGCCCGGTCGTTGTCAATGTCCAGCAGGTCAAGATGACACCACCTATCGTGGAAAGCCCCTCCCGGTGAGCCAGATTCGCGGTGGAACATGCAATTTGAACATGATCTGTTGAGCACGGTAGCCGATGTTCTGCTGCCCCGGAGCATCCTACTGTCGGCGCGTTCCCACAGTTTCAGGTCACCATTCTGGATAAGTGACGCTAACAATGTCCGCTCGTTGCTTGCATCGTAGACCAACGGTGAAACGGCTTTCCCGTTGTGGTTATCAAAGTAAACCCGGTCGCCAACTACAAGGCTTATGGCTTTGCCACGCAGTGCGTGTTGTTCGGCAGCGTGGAAGCATGCCGCAAAGCGTTTTTCAAGCCGAGTGTGCGAGTCCAGTTGTGGATACGGTGAAAGCGTCAGAAACGCGAGAACGGCATCCTCACTACGACACTGATACAAAACGTCACCGGGGATTTGGGCACAAAGCGGAAAAACGAGCTTTTCCCCTGCAACTGGCCTATAGTAGCAACGCTCAACCATCGCATCGTACTTGCCGCCGGTTCTTACGATTGCACGTTCTAAGTCGATGAGAGACATACCGTTCACATCCTTAAAATTTATAAGGAATTATATTTCCTATTAAATAAATAATACAACCCAGATGTTACCATGTCAAGTTATTTTACAAGAATTTTTATTCCTAAAAAATACTCGTTCGTGTATTCAATAGCTCAATATGACCCCCCCTGCCGCGTGCGGGTTTGCGGGTTGCCGTTATACATCACACATAGTGGGTTTCGTCCATCCCTTCGATGATTCGAGGCTTGCAGGGGTCACGGGGTTGCAAGGGCCGGAAAACAGTCCTAGGCAGGGTGCGGTTTTGGGAGGCAGAAAACTGTAAAGCCCCACCCTGTAGGGCTTCGATGGGGAAAGCGGTTGCGGAGGTATCACAGAATAACTTGCAGTGGGCGGAGGTTAGCGAAATAGCGGGAATTTTGAATACTCGCCCTCGTTTCTAATGGGGAGTACCGTCCAAAAACTTCATTATGGCCTCCACGAACTGTTCCGACCGTAAAAACAAGAACATATGTCCTCCGCTGAATGTAACTAGTGTTGAATTTCGAATATCCAAGTGCATTTCTTCTGCAAACCTGTACGGGGCGAATTTGTCCTTTTTCCCATGCAATATGAGGGTGGGCACGTTGATTTCGTGCAGTCTTTCGGTTGCATCGTAATCACGCGCTGCATCTCGTTGACGAAGGGCACCGTGACGTTGCTTTCGTAGCAAGGAAAGCCGAAGCAGGATATTCAACCTACGACTTGATAACTCCGGGTCAATCCGATGAACATACGTGGAGACAAGGATTAAACTTCTGATTTTGTCGGGATGCTGTAACACTAATTCCGTGGCGATACGTCCGCCCAAGGAAATGCCGAGAATATGGGCTTGGCCAATCCGAAGGTGTCTTAGAAGTTCTACAACGTCTTCACACATCATGTTTATCGAATAGGGTATGTCGGGCTTATCAGTCCGCCCAGAACCACGATTGTCAACCGCAATGACTTTGTAACGTTGCGAAAGCAGTTGAACGATTTTTTTGTAGTCTGCAATGTCGTTGTTAAGCCCCGGTATTAGACACAAAGGTTCACCGTCACCATGAATTTCGTAATAAAGGTTGATACTATTGACTTTTACGGTCGGCACTGATTGCGAACCCCTTTCTATCACGGTTTATCGTCAGGTATTGGAGGTATCGGTGCTATACTTCTAACGGTTACATCGGTTACGCTTGGTTACAATCTTTTGTAACCGACGGAAACCCTACTCCAGTGCGGATTTCAGGGGAAATTTATGTGTATGGTTACATTGTTACAAAAAAAAAAATATATATATCTATTATTCTTCTGCAACATCTTCCCCTCTCCAAACTCATTAGTTGAACTCATATATCTCTGCAATTGTTTTTTTGTAACCTGTAACCTATGGGGTATTTTGACGAGAAGAACTAGGGCGAGTAGCTTTTCCGCTGTTACACTTAGGTGTAACCAAGTGTAACCACAAAGGGGCCAGTTTCCCGGCCCTTTTTACTCATATACTGCTATTCAGTTGTTTCATAGTTCCCAATCGGAGGAGGTGAACAATTCAGCTTCAATCTCAAGCTTCGTATGGAGGGCTTTTGCGCTCAGAATCACACAGCGTTGCGTCCCTTTTGGGGTTTTGGCTGATTTGCCGATTGCTAATACATACCCTGAACTCTCAAATTCCTGTTGCAAAAGGTCACGTATTACCGAACGATCAAGTGAATCACCCTCTTTTCCGCGCTCCCGATTGTACTTGTGCAAGCAATTGATCCAGTGAGTCATTGCAAGACGGATTTCGTCACCTTCCACACAACGTACAACTTCTGGGCTGTAACGAGGGTTGGTCAGCATCGCAACAGTGTCGTGCATCAACTTATCAAGGTCACTGAGCGTTTCCTTCTCGCCGCCGTTCGCACCATCAAGCAGCATTTCTCTCAAATCGGACATTTTTGGATCAGCCTCTTTAGGTAATGAAAAACCGAGCATCGACGCAAACAACTGCCAGAGTAGCAAACCTGCATAGACAGTTGTCAGAGCAGCCTTTGGGCGTGGTAGCAATTCAGCCTCCCCATTTTCGCGTGCCTCAGCCTCGGATTTCTCGATACTGTAAGTTGCCGACGATACCACAGACTCAATTACATCATTTTCCTTAAACCATTGCTGCTCAACTAACCAACGTATCAAACCGCCCGCAAATCGCTCCAACGGTTGTCCTGAAAACTTCCGCAAGTTCTCCTGATATTTTTTATCCTTGGTGTAACGCTTGTCCATGTGAACCATGACAGAACGTTCCACGACGGCCCCTTCGGTGAAAGGAGCCTCACCAAGCACTGCGATAGGAGCTAAAAGCGGGTACTCATGCAATTTAAGATTACGTGCTCCCCGCGCTTGGGTGTCCATGTTGTATGCCTCACGCAAAAAACTGTTCGTATCATCCAATTGATACTTGCTCATCTGGTGTGGCTTGTACTCGTCATACACCAAAGGAAAAGCATTTTGGCTGGCAGCGGGAAGCATTTTGACAAACGCATTGGCCCTTGCGGAATACGTTCGATCCGTGCCCGTAGTTAGACGTTGTACAATGGACATGATAGTGCTTTTGCCAGAGCCATGAATGCCGTACAGTTCCATGATCGGGAACTGAGTTTTGCTTGGCGTAAGGTGTTCCCGAAATTTCGGCGCAAACATGCTAGCAATCCACCATCCATTGATCAACGCCATGCGCAAGGGATCGTATATCGTCCATATGTCCGAAAACACTTTTTCGGCGACTTGCTTCCACTCATCCTCGGAGCACTCCTGCCATTTGATAACTCCCCGTTTGTGACCGCCTATTGGCACATGTCGAATTTGTTCGCCCTCACCAATACACCCATCCTCTGTTACAAACACAGAGCCATGCCACCCAAGCGCAGGAGAACCCTTTTTAGGTCGGAGTTTCTGACCGTTATAAACGAGTTCGTAGGCAGTGTTGACATACTTTGCGAATTCCCCGGAGTCTGGGAAAAGAAAACCGTGTTCACGAAGCTCACCGACCTGTTTTCTGTCTTCAATGATTTTGGGTGATACTGCCCGTACCATCCAACCATCATCGGATGTAAACACCCACAAGTCCAAGGAGATTTCGCCGCTTGTCATGTCCTTATTGATTCCGCCGACAAAAAACCGCTGACTAGCAACAGTGATGGGAACTAATTCAAAAGCACGTTCCTCAAATCGTTGCACATCCTTTTCCGAGTAGCGATGCCCTGTTGGAAGCCAAACTTCATGCAAGTGTTCAGGAGCATCAGGCCACTTTTCACCGACCGTCCATTGTCGATTGATCTCCTCAACGATTTCGCGTTGACGTTCTTCGGCGATGGCTTCGAGTAGCATCTTGGTCTTGTAATACTGGGTACGTTTCAGAGCCTTGCATGAGCGGCCATCAGTGAGTGCAACACGCTCACATTCGTCCTTACAAGCCTTTTTGTCGATGTCCCAGATACGCTTAAGAACCTGAATAATGGGACGCTTCATGTCGATTTGATCCGCTCCACTTTCGAGTTTCGCACAAAGAGCCTTGACCTCAGCAATCAAATCACCGAGATTGTCAATCACTCGAAACCTTGGCCCGTTCCTCTCCCCCGGTTCATCCGCATGGGCTTGTCCAGCGTCCTCGGTGGTGCTGGATTCGCCTTCGCAGTCGTCTTCCGTCACATCAATCACTGCGTTGCCGTCTAGTTGTGTGTCCATCGTGTTGTCACCTCGTTCGTTTTGCGCCTTTTCGCGTGTTTTGTCGATAGACTCGATAGATTTATCGTCTGTCGATTTTGGTGCTCCCCAGAGTCCCTTTACGCCTCTTTCACGCCCGTATGCCTTGCGAACGTGATACACTGGGTTCTTGTCCAATTCATAAAGCGGACAATTCTTGCACTGTTCCAACGGGTGATCCGATTGTGCTCGGTGGCAGCTTCTTGGAGACATATCCGCTGTATCTTCCCACTTTTCTTCAGTCTTTCTACGGTTGTAGCGGCGTTTATCTAATGCCGAATCTTCGTGAAACAATGTGCTGTCATCCGTCAGTGCATGTAACCATGACGCATCCGCAATCCAGTCGTCATATGTTGCATCAATTGCTCCATGTTCAGATGCGAGATATTCCATTCGCGGACAGGTTGCGGACACCAACCTACGAATATCATTGTTTGGAACGGAGTCCCACGACTCAGTGCTACGCTCAATACCCTTACTGCGGTTTGTGTCACGTTGTGCTTTCAGAAATTCAATCCACTTCGCGGGCAACTCAGGGAGTGGCATGCTTTCAGGGTGACGAATAACATCCCATTGATACATCCGCCCGGTATCAGGATGGATACTGGGGCTGACAACGATAAAAGCGTCATCGGCACGAGCGTCTACGCGCAATCCTCCGAGCTTCGTTGAGGACACAATCCTGTCAACGTTTTCGGGATACTTAAAGAGGCGATGTTCACCGAGTCTTCCTGTTATTTGTGTCGGCCCTTCAGGTAGTTCTCCGTATTTCAATTCAAGTTGCCGCAAGTCATCTAAATCATCGGCATCAATTGCCATAACCCCGCTCGGTTTCCCCATCAAGGCTCCCCAACTGCAATTTGGGTGGCATATCGCCCACACAAGAACCTGTTTGGGGTCACTGCTTGCCATATGGTTCCAGTCCTTTATGATTGGAACCTTACTGCGCGGGTAGACCGGGAAAAGCTTAATTCCCATCGCGATGAGAAGTTGTATCTCTTGCGGTATGCTCGATTTCTTTTTGGATGTTTGCCTAGAGCCACTAAGACTTGCTGTTGACTGCTCGCTCGCTGCAATGTTATAATCCGAAGTATAAGGGAGCATACTTATAGCGTCTTGATCGGACATATTAGTTCCTCCTACATCAGTATTTCGAAAGCCTGTTCCAGCAGGACATTCGAGAATGACGGAAATTGTCACAATTCGACAACGAGAGTGGACAAAAGTGACAGGCTTTGCATCTGACCATGCAGAGTCTGTTTTTCATTTGCCTATATTGAAGGCTTGTCCATTCAGGTAGGGCTACATCACCCACCGATAACTTTGCGCCGTGTGCAACTCAGCTTACCTTGAAAACTTCCTCAAAGCGCGTGTATGGAAACACAGACAGGAATCCGCTGACGAAACGAGCACTTGGGCTGATTCTGTGATTCAACACTCGACAAACATACGTGGCATCCACGCCGATCTCTCTGGCTAACCGTCGCTTACTCCAACCATTTTTACTCAAAAGCTCATATACCCTGTCATCCCTAACGCGGATCATTCACTACACCCCCTATATACGTCGTATGCAAAAACTCTACACATCAATAATACACCAACCGTAGACAAAAATGCACTACCAAAATAAATTCTTGTAGCTTTTTATCTACATAGGTCGAATTTAGTGATTCTTATGTGTCAACAATCAGTCTACAATATGGTACATTTGGTGTAGACTAAATACCGATGTCATAAGGAATGAAGGTGAATGACTTGGCTGAAGAGGAAAATCCAACGGAAATCGGAGCATTTTTGAAGGAAGAACTAGACAAAAGTGGTTTTAGTATTCGTGAGTTAGGTAAAAGAGCAGGAATCGATCCCACTCACATTTCGCGCGTCATAAATGGACGCAGCCATGCCTCACCGGGTTTTCTCAGAAAAATATCCTCCCATCTTATCGGTACTACGTACCACGAATTGATGAATATCGCTGGATTTATCGACACCGAGGAAGAAACCTTTGAGGGGGCATCATTGGAAGAACTTGAATCGCATATCACAAACCTGACCGCACAATTGCTATCGGCACTCGCTAGATACACCGAGAAAAAATTTGCCCCTGTAAGTGCGGGAGAGGTTGAGCCGATTGATCAAGAATTAGAGACTCAAAGAACTGCCATTTCGATGCTGTGGGAGTCAACAAAAGCCGCTGACGCACGTGGTTTGTTAGGCTTTCTCAACGAAGACGATATTGTAATGCTTGCGCGTGACATAGCTCAACTTGAAATCAGACAGCGCGGAGTCCTTAGAACCGTCATTGAGGAATTTAGGAGGTAATACCATGTCGGTCTTAAAGAAATTTCCCGCTTACAAGCGTCTCAAACGCCCTACCACTTGTTATTTCAGGGCGGCTACACTATTCTTAATTTTGTACAATGTGTAGACAAGTGGTCTTCATCAAAAAACCTTAATCACCGCTCGGAGTTACAGCGTTCGTGGCTCAGCTTGGCGGTTCGGGACCGTGAGGCCGCAGGTTCGAGTCCTGTCATTCCGACCATACCAGCAACGTGGAAACCCCCCACTCGTTCAGAACGAGTGGGGGTTTTGTCTTTTCCTGGTGGCGTCGGGGAGTCAAGTTTCTGCCTGACTCCGCGGCCAGTTGATGAGAGCAACATCATTGAACCTGCAGCGTCAACCGCACCGTCTCACCCGAGGCGGTGATCGCCACCGGCCAATCGCCAGGTGTCACCTCTTTACCGACTTTCCAATCCCACTCGATTGCTTGACAGCAGACAGGTCATACCCACTCGCCGTCACGTAGCCTGGGATACTCCATATGCCCAAGTGCTTGGATTTGGCGTAGGACTGGTCTGCCTCCAGCGCCGACAAGTGTTGCGTGTTGGGCGGATCGATATAGGCAACTCGGGCCAGTCCGCGCTTGACCACGTCCTCGTTGTACATATTGTCCTGATTGAGGTAAACGAACGCCAGAAGCCGCCCGTATTTATCCGTGGTATAGCCCGGTTTTCCTTCTTCGATGAAGATGTGTTTGCCCACAGGCAACTCCTCGCGAGCAAACGCCGCAGCCTCGCCCTGCAGCAGTGGCTGTGGATGACATAGAGGTAGGTTAAAACGAGTTGTACAGATATAGTCCAAAGATCACCGCAATGAGGACCAAAGCCACGGCCAAAAACACGACGATCCACGACGATGCCCGAAACTCGCCCTGGTTGATGCCAGTTCGCTTTCGCATATACGCCACTGTCGCAAAGAGGAACGTCAGACAGCCAAGCACCAAACTCGCGTACCCAATCGCCTTGATCAGCACATCCGCCTTGCTGCTCGCAACGCTGCGCAATTCAAAATGAAGGCTCGTCGTCACAAAGCCGACGCCCATAATCGCGATCGCGGTGCGGATCCACGCTAGAAACGTGCGCTCGTTGGCCAAATGTTGCTGTACGTATTTGGCTTCATTGTCGTCGCGCACAGGTTACCACCTGCCTTTGCTTCAGCGATGTAACATAACGCTCAATCCTAATTGTCGACGCAAGTGATAGAACTAGGCTCAACACCCTCAAAGGAACCACACAGGACCACGAGATTCGTATTTCTCCTCCGCCCTATCATCGACCGCCCCCTCGTCGAACATGCATGCATGTCCAGCGGTCCCGACACCTCGCCAATCCATTTGTCACATAACTGGGCCTCAACTCATAGATCAAACTATTGGTGAAAACGAAAATAGGAAAGAGAAGAAGGTGTGTGCCGTGGTCATTGCCAGTCGATTTCTCCGCCTGACGACTCCACCCATGAGCGGTCCCGACGTGATGTCTGTGCAGCGGCGACTGACGGTCCTTGGCTTCTATCAAGGGACATCGGACGGCATTTACGATCAGGAGACGGCCAACTCGGTGGCCGCGTTTCAAAGGGCAAGCGGCCAGCCATCCGACGGCATTGTGGGGCCGCATACGTGGGTCGCATTGGGCATCGGGCAAGTCGACTGGGGCGGCGGAAGATATCACATCGTCGTCGACACGGAGCGCAATTTCCTGGCGCTGTATACCCTTGGCGCCCTCACAGTGACATACCCTGTTGCCACGGGCAAGCCCAGCACACCAACGCCCATCGGCGACTGGGTGATCATCGAGAAGGAGCCGAATCCAGGCGGCCCTTTCGGGGCCGCGTGGATGCGCTTATCCGTGCCAAATGGGGGATACGCCATGCATGGCAACGACGATCCGACCTCCATCGGGCAGTCGGTCAGCCATGGCTGCATACGCCTTGCCAACGCCAACGCAGCCACCCTCTACGACACCGTGCCGCTAGGCACTCTCGTCACAGTGACTGGTCAATTGGCGACGACCAGGCTGCTCTACCCTGGAACGACGCCAGGGGGTGACATCGCAGAGGTGCAGGAGATGCTGCGGGTCCTCGGCTACTATACAGGCCCCACCGACGGGGTCTATGGCACGCTGACACAGTCTGCAGTGCAGGCATTCCAACGAGCCTACCAATTGACGCCAGACGGAGTCGTAGGACCACAGACCATCGTCGCCATTCAGTCCAGGTACGACATTGCGCTCGGCGACGTAGCACCGTAAAGGAGCGGGCGTCGCCCCCGCAGCTTGTCGTTGGACAAGCCACTGGAAAGAGGTGCAGCCCGCTTGCGATTCGAGGAAGTGAAAATTTTAACCAGGGGAAGGAGTCGATAAGAACACTTAGGGTGTAAAATATTTGATGCGTAAACTATAGTGTAGACGAACTGGAGGGTGCCGACGTGTTCCAAAGTCCGACGTACGATTTGCGCGATCCGTTTCCTTGGTATGAGTACATGCGATTGAATCAACCAGTGTGGCAGGAGGACGGCGGTGCGTGGCACGTGTTTCGCCACGACGACGTCAAGCGAGTGCTATCCGACTACGAGTTCTTTTCGTCACAGCGCGGCACGACAGACGACCCAAGCAACCCAATCGGCGCCAGTCTAATCAGTTCTGACCCGCCCCGTCACCGCCAACTCCGCACACTTGTGTCGCAAGCGTTCACCCCCCGCGCCATCGACGATCTCGCCGGGCGCATCGAACAGATCGCGACGGAACTTCTCGATTCATTGCCTGAGGGGGACGTCGAGATCGACATCGTGGAGCGGCTGACGACGCCGTTGCCGGTGATCGTCATCGCCGAATTGTTGGGCGTTCCCGCCAATGAGCGCGCGCGCTTCAAAGAGTGGTCGGACGCGACCATCGCCGGTTCGCGACAACTGGACGCGGGTGAAGAGTTGACGTTCAGCGACGCGCAGCGAGAGATGGTCAAATACTTCTCGGGGATGATCGCGCAGCGCCTCGAGATGCCAAAGGACGACCTGATCAGCGGCCTTGTCGACGCGAAAGTCGACGGCGAGTCGCTTTCGCACATCGACATCCTCGGCTTCTGCATCCTCCTGCTCGTCGCCGGCAACGAAACCACGACAAACCTGCTGTCGAACGCGCTCTACACACTGCATGAGCGGCCAGAACTGTGGGACGAACTCACAGAGGACCCAGGGCTCATCCCGCCCTTTATCGAGGAAGTGCTCCGGTTTCGCTCGCCGGTCCAACACATGTATCGCACCTGCACAAGCGACGTAGCGTTGTCCGGGGTCACCATCCCCGCCGGGAGCCACCTCGTCGCTTGGATTGGATCCGCCAATCGAGACGAGGAAGTCTATCAAGGCGCCGATCAATTTCAGATTCACCGAACTGCGCGCAACATCGCCTTCGGACACGGCATCCACTACTGCCTGGGGGCACCGTTAGCGCGACTGGAGGCAAGGATTGCACTAGAGGCCTTGTTTGCAAGGTACCAAGCGGTGCACATCCCGTCGCTCGAAGCGTGCAAGCCCGTTCCGACCAGTCTCGTCTACGGTTTCGAGAGCATGCCAACGCGACTTAAACGCCGACGCCACTGAGCGCCATCGACCAAACCCGACATAGAAACCGCCTGAGGCGCAATGCCCCAGGCGGTTTCCATGTCGGTGTTCGTCTATTCTCCAAACAGCCTAATTTGTGAAAGATGATAACCTATCAAAGCGCAATTTCGAAGACCCGCTGATGTCCGTCTGAGCGCTTCTCGACGACGAGGACACCTAACGACTTTCGCTTCACAAACACGGGACAAGTCGCATACACAGATCCCGAGGGTTGAATGGAGGCTGTCCAGCCGCGCGGCATTCTCTCATCGATGAGTTGGTATAGCTTGTCGTCCTGTGCGGTTCCCGTCAACTTCGGCAAGAGCCCTTCAGCATAGGAATACCAGATTTCGCATACTGCCTGCGAAACTTCGCGCAAGCGCATCGTCTCCGCGATCACTTTATTCAACCTGCACCGCTCCCCGCTATTCAAAATGCCTCTCTTGGCAACAGCGTGGCCACGATTGCAACGAAAAATACATTCGCAGCTACGAGGAGCGATAGATTCGTGTCACTCCGTGTGCCTGATCAAAACATATGAATCATCAGAGCGATATTTGCTCAAATTTTCTCGTCACCAAGGCCCAGGATGGATAGAGATGGTATATTCGTTCACCCTTCGAATGCACGGCTACACGCGCTCGCGGCTAAGTCCTGTGTAACCCTTGCGCGCGTAGAGATGGGAGTCCGCTGCGTCGAGGCACATGTGCCAGTCCATCTCCTCGGTCCAGGAAACACAGCCCACACACACGTCGTACGGCTTTGCCTGAAACCGTTCGATGACCTCCTGGCGCACCCGTTCGGCCGTGGCACCTGGCGTACTGTACAAGAAGACGAACTCGTCCCCGCCAATGCGGGCGGCGAGGCCATGCTGCCCAATCGCCTCCAACAGCGTGCCTGCGATGTCGAGCAGCACATCGTCCCCACGTGCGTGCCCGTACTGGTCATTGATGCGTTTAAACGAGTTCACGTCGGCCATGCCCACGACGATTGGGGCCCCCGATGACTTCGCGTCCGCTTGTACGTCCGGCAGAAAATGCATCAGACCGCGCCGGTTCAAGAGCCCAGTGAGTGGATCTCGCCGACTGGCGTCTTCCGCCCTCCGGCGCTGCACGATCAACTCGACGATGAGCGACACCTGCTCCGCGCAGATAGACAGGACGTCCTCGTCGTGGATAAGCGGTCCGTTGCGGCGACCAAACACCATTGCGCCTATGGGCACGCGATCCGCGTCGAGCACCGGCCAAGCTCCCACATAGGCGAGGCCTGATCGTTCAAATTGACGCTGCCAATGGTGTGGCAATTCGGAGATCGGCTCCCACACCCCACTGCATTCAAACGATGGTGAACCTATACACCACTTGCTCGTATGGACCAAGCCTTCCAACTGCTCACGAGGAGCAGTCATTCCCCAAGGCTCATAAACCCGGACGCTCGTATCGAGCTGTCCGAAATGGTTGCGCAAGAAGCGCTTCTTATAGATGAACATACCCGCATCGATGTCGAAGTGCTGGCGCAATACGCATGCGACCCGCCTAAGAAGGTCCGTACCGCGCACCGCTCGCGACCACGTTCGCGACTCTTGAATGAACCCTGCTAGTCGTTGCATGAGCGGTTATGCGCCTCCCTCCGCCTGTCCATTCCTACTATACACATTTACGTAAGATAGTAAATATCAGTATAATCGTGCAGGCGCCACTAATTTTAAATTTTAAAATACAGGGCATTTAGGGGAATAAACGGTGAACAAATATGTAACAACGTATATATAGACTTCGAATTGTGATTTGGAGACCGTGTTTTGCACAATTACATCTGATAAAATTCCTGCTAGTGAATGGAGAGGCGGTGTACAAGTGGATGTCTTCGTATCCTACTTAAATGAAGCCTGCATTATTATCAGTGCAATCTGCTTTGCCATTGGTTGGGTGTATATCCGTAAACATCGCGTTCGCATCCACCGTCGCTGGATGCTCGCGGGCGTTGTGTTTGCTGCTTTGTTTTTCATTATATATGTGGCCAAGACGTTTTTCATCGGTGACACGGAATTTGGTGGGCCCAAGTCCTTAAACACGTTCTATTACGTCTTTCTCCAGGCCCACTCCGTCCTCGCGACCATCGCGGCGATTCTCGGCGTGATCACCCTCGTCTTTGCCGCGCGCGGACGCTTCTCGCGCCACCGGAAACTCGGTCCCTGGACCGTCGTCATCTGGTTCGTCACGGCGGCAACGGGACTCGTCGTCTTCTTGCTGCTCTACGTGGTGTTTACACCCGGCGAGACAGCAAACCTCATGCACTCGTACCTCGGACATTGAGTCTCTAGCGAAGGGTTGTCTGACTGAGCGGCAAACGGCCGCTGGTCGGACAACCCCTTTCCTTTCCCACCGCACTATGTGTAACGTTAAATGGACGAGAGGTGATTTCCATGGCGAAACGTGTCGTCATTGTGACGGGAGGCGCACAAGGCATCGGCCTTGGCATCAGTTACGCGTTTGCCCGCACCGGATCGCATGTCATCGTCGCCGATGTCGACGAAGAGGCCGGACGCGAAGCGATGGATGCGTTCGACAAGCGGGGATTTACCGGTCGCTTCGTATCTACAGACGTCAGTGACGCACAGCAGGTCCAGGCCCTGATCGACGGGGTCGCTCAACAAGAGGGGCGGCTCGACGTCGTCGTCAACAACGCCGCTGCGTTTCACGGTGGGCCAATTGAAAGCCTTCCGGTCGAGGCATTTGACCGGGTCATCGGCGTCAATTTGCGCGGCCCCTTTCTCATGGCGAAGTACGCCGCGCCGCTCTTGCGCCAAGCGTCTCCTGGCGTGATCATCAACATGGCATCGACCCGCGCGCTGATGTCCGAGGCCAACACAGAGCCGTACGCTGCCTCCAAAGGTGGCGTCGTAGCGCTCACCCACGCGCTGTCCGTCAGCTTGGGGCCGGATGTTCGCGTCAACGCCATTTCACCCGGGTGGATCGAAGTTGGCGATTGGAAGAAAGCGCGGGACAGAATCACCCCGCACCACCGTCGAGAGGACAACGAACAGCACCCTGTTGGGCGCGTCGGGGTCCCAGATGACATTGCGAATCTGTGCCTATTTCTCGCGTCCACCGAGTCGTCGTTCATCACGGGTCAAAACTTCGTCGTCGACGGCGGAATGACGAAGAAAATGATTTACGAACCAGATTGATCGCGTTCGAAAGGAGATAAGCCCGGATGACGTCCTTTCAATACATGTGCACAACCCAAATCGATTTTGGCGTGGGCGCCGTCGAGCGCCTGCCGGAGAAGCTTCAGGCGGCTGGATTCGGCCGCAGGTTGCTAGTCGTCACCGACCCTGGACTGATCGAGGCAGGTATTGTCGAAAAAGTGGTCCAGCCGCTTCACCGACACGGCTACACCGTCACGCTGTTTGACCAGGTGCAACCCAATCCCCGCGACGTGGATTGTCTGACCGGCGCACAGTTGCTCCAGTCGCGCTGGTGTGATGCCGTCGTGGCTGTGGGCGGCGGAAGCGCGATGGATACGGCGAAGACGGTTGCCCTCCTGGCGCGCCACGGCGGCACGCCACAGGCCTACGCCGACGGCAAGCGCCCTTACGGTGAGCTGGCACCGATTGCGTGCGTGCCGACGACGGCTGGAACCGGGTCGGAAGTCACTCGAAGCGCCGTCATCACGGAACATTCGACGCACCGCAAGATGACGCTGAAGCACGAGTGGCTGCGCCCCACTTTAGCCATTCTCGATCCCGCCCTCACAACCACCGTACCTCGCCAGATCACGGCGGCCACCGGCGTGGATGCATTGGTCCACGCCATTGAGGGGTACACTTGCAGGCGAACACAGCCGATTTCTCAGGCGTTCGGCGCGCGGGCGATGGGGCTCATCGTTCGGGCGCTGCCAAAGGCGTATCGCGATCCGCTCGATATCGAGGCGAGGTCCGACATGCTTCTGGGCAGCCTGCTGGCGGGATTGTGCTTTGGGTCGGCGGACGTCGCCGCCGTGCATTGCCTGGCAGAAGCGCTCGGCGGCTTGTACGATACGCCGCACGGACTTGCGAACGCCGTATTCCTACTCCCAGTGCTCAAGTACAACGCGCAAGAGCACGTAGCGGTGCACGCCGATGTCGCGCGCTTGACCGGAATGGCCTCCGACGGGGACAATCCAGCCACCGCCGTCAAGAAACTGCTGACCGGTCTCGAAGCCTGGTTACAGGAGCTTGAAATTCCGGCCTTGTCGTCGCTTCCACACGTGTCCCGAGGGGACAGTGAAAAAATCGTCGAACTGGCACTCGCCAACAATTCGACAGAGAGTAACGTCCGCGCTGTCGACGCGAACGCCTACCGCACCATTCTCGAAGAGACGTTCCGACAGGGCGGACTGTAAAATTGCGGGTAGGACGAATTGTGGTATCTTGAATACGGACAGTTACTTGAAAGGGATGTGCTCCTGTGAAGATTCTCATCACTGGTGGTGCCGGATTTATCGGCTCCCACGTCGTTAACGCATATATTGAGGCAGGTCATGAGGTCGTCGTGATCGACAACCTTTCCTCCGGTACGGAGAGCCGCGTCCATCCGAAGGCGAAATTCTACCAAATGGATATTCGCTCGGACGAGCTCGAAGCGGTCTTTGCCCGCGAAAGGCCAGATGTGGTCAACCATCACGCTGCGCAAAAGTCGGTACCAAAGTCGGTCGAAGATCCGCGGTATGACGCGGAATTTAACGTGATGGGTCTGCTCAACTTGCTCGAATGTTGCCGCAAGCACGGAGTCCACAAGTTCATCTTCATCTCGTCCGGCGGCGCACTCGCGGGTGACGCGCCTGTAATTCCGACAGATGAAAACGTCAATCCTGTGATGATCTCACCATACGCCATTCACAAATACGTGGGTGAAAAATACCTTCACTTCTACCGCGTGACCTACAACCTGCATTACACGGTACTGCGCTATGCAAACGTGTATGGCCCAAACCAAATTGCCGACGGAGAATGTGGCGTCATTCCGATTTTCATGAACAACATCCTGTCTGAAAAGCCCTCGACGGTGTTCGCGTACGCCGACCAGCCGCGCGGGACGACCCGCGACTACGTCTACGTGGAGGACGTCGCAGAGGCGAACATCCTGGCACTCACCGGTGCCAATGACGAAATTCTAAACATCGGCAGTGGCGATGAGATTCACACCGAGGACGTGTATCATCTCATCGCCAGGATCGCAGGGTCGACACTGCCGCTGCACCACGCCTCTGAGCGCGTTGGCGACGTGCGCCGCAGCGTTTTGGACTGCACAAAGGCCAAGGAAGTACTTGGGTGGACAGCGAAAACGAGTCTCGAAGAAGGTGTGAAAAAGACGCTCGATTGGTTGAAGAGCGAACGAGCGTAATCCCCGAGCCTCGCGGCTCTGCAGCGCGGGCCCACAAGTGGCCCGCGCCGCATCCAGCCGCAGTTCCACCTGACGATGCGGCGCGAGCGAGGCCACCCCTCCAACACCATTCGGTTCCCACTATTTCCCGAATCCGGTCTTCGGATGTTCCCCACCCACTTTGAGGGTTGTCCTTTTTTTACCTTATCTACCATTGGCCCGGCATATCAGCACCTAGCTAGGAATACGTTGTATGGCATGACGTAGAGGCTAGCAAAGAAGGTGTACAGTTGAACATCCCGAATTTTTTGCGCACCAGCGCAGCCCTTCTGTGCGTGGGCGTACTGATGGCCGTTTCCGGCTGTGCGACAAACTCCGCACCCACCACGACCCCACAAACTATATCAAACCAAGCTACAGGCAACAGCATCTCGACACACGCAGAACATTCTTCTGAAGGAGATTCGGGTACGTCGGCGGCGAAGCAAACGGCGACCAAGCCAACCAAGCCAACCCCACCTCCCATGGTCAAACTGGGGTCACACACGGCCTTGGCGAGCTATCTCAACGAGAGCCTCAGCCTACTCGGCTACATGCCTGTGCAGTTTTCACCTGCCCATCAGATGACAACAACTGCGGCGATGCAGACCCTAAGCCAAACAAAAGCACCACTCCCAGGCGGATACGCTTGGAAAGATAAAGGCACGGCGGGCCAACTAAGTGCGCTGTGGTCCCCGCTCACAGACAATGTGATCACAGAGGGAGCGCTCATGCGTTTCCAGGACGATCACCACCTCGCGGTAGACGGCGTTGCCGGACCAGAGGTCTGGCAGGCGCTCAACGAAGCACTGAAGACGCAACAGACGACACAAGCACCTTATTTGTTCATCACCGTGACAGAACATCCCACGGAGGTTCTAAAGGTTTGGAAGAATGGCACAGTAGCCTTAGAAACGCCCGCTAATACGGGCATCAGCCAGAGTCCGACCGCGCTTGGTACATGGCCTATCTACCTGCGCTATCAATCCCAGGAGATGAAAGGGACGACGCCTTGGGGCACCACCTACGATGATCCTGGTGTTCCCTATGTGAACTACTTTTATCAAAGCGAGGCAGTGCATGGTTTTCCGCGCGCGTCCTACGGGTCACCGCAGAGCATGGGCTGCGTAGAGATCCCCATCGCGACTGCACAGACTGTGTTCAATATGGTCTCTCTCGGGACACTCGTGTCAGTCCGTTCTTCGTAGTTGGTTCTCTCCTATTTCTGCGCTAGAATCGAAGTGACTAGCAACGGAAGGAGACGGTTTCATGCAACGGCGACCATTGGGTCACAGCGACATCCACGTCAGTGAAATTGGTTTTGGCTGTATGTCTATCGGCACGGACCAACAGACCGCTTCCGCTCTGCTTCACTTTGCGTTCGACCAAGGCGTGCGCTTTTTCGACACGGCCGATCTGTACGATCAGGGGCGCAATGAGGAGATCATTGGTAAGGCTTTTGCAAAACTGCGTCATGAAGTCGTACTTGCGACAAAGGTCGGCAATCGATTTGAAACTGGAAAGCCCGGATGGACCTGGGATCCCTCTCCGCGCTACATTCGACAAGCGGTGGAGAACAGCCTTCGCAGGTTGCAGACAGACTATATCGACTTGTATCAACTGCACGGTGGAACGATGGAAGACCCGTTTGACGGCATCGTGGAACTGATGGAGAGGCTGCGGGAAGAGGGGAAAATTCGCGCCTACGGAATTTCCTCCATCCGGCCAAATGTCATTTTACGGTACCTCGCTGGATCGAATATCGACAGCGTGATGATGCAGTACAGCCTGTTAGATAGGCGGCCCGAAGAGTGGTTTCCCACGCTGGCGGAGCACGGTGTGTCGGTCATCGCTCGCGGCCCGGTGGCGCGTGGTCTCCTGTCCAACCTCGAGAAACCGTTTGGGGATGAGGAACGATATGTGGATCGAAATAAGCAAGAGGTAGAATCGGCGCGCGGTGCCATCCGAGCGCTCGTCAATCCGTCGCGGACTGCCGGCCAGACGAGTCTGCGGTACACCCTGCACCCAAGTGTGGTCGCCTCTGCCATCCCCGGCGCAAGCGGCATGTTACAGCTCTCGGAAAACGTCGACACGGCGAACGTCGCACCGCTCACACCGGAAGAAACCGGATGGTTGCAGCAGGCCGTCCGCCAAAATTCGTACGCGGAGCACCGACCGCTGCCTTGAACAAACATCGGGCCGATTACGACGACATGCGTTGAATCTGCCCGATGTTAGAAAGCTCACGGGTTCACCCGCACCTGGCCATCGTCGGTCACGTCGATGTTGGAGGCAGGTGTCGGCGTTTGCAACGTCTTGATAAGCGTCGACTTGCCAGAAGGAGGTTCGCTATACACCGACGTGACATCCCCGTTACTGTTGATGTCCCCGTAATAAACCGTGTTCCCGACCACCGAAATCAATGCCGCGTTCAACTGCACGCGATGTGCCACATAATCGTTGTCAAAATACAGAACATTGTACGATCCGTTCAGTCTGTCCTCGAAATACAGCCGATTCTGCGTATCCGAAACGGCGATGTTTTTAATATACCGGCCACCGATAGGCACCTCATCGACGTGTTTCATCGTGTCGATATGGTAGATGACACTCGTGGTGCTCGTGTTGATCAAGATGTACACGTCGTTCGTGTACTGACTGAACGCGATTTTCGCAAACGCCGCATCTGGCGCCAGTTGCGCAAAATCCTGAACGATGACCTGCGAGCCATCGTCGACACCTACCGTTTTCAACTCGAGATTCCCCGGCTGAACTCGTTCTCCGACAAACACGTCCTGATCTGAAATCCAGGAGATATACTGCACTGGATACGTGTTTTTCGCCGCACTGACTTCTTGTTGCGTCTCTAGATCGTAGATGTGTAACACGTTTGCGCTATCGACGTACGTCGCGTACTGGTCGTCCGGTGAGACGGTGACAAACTTGTACTGAGCGCGCAATTTCTTCACTTTTGCTTGCTCCGTCTGCGACAAGGATTCAGGCTTAGCCTGGTTCTTCAGCAGGGATTGCACACCCTTGTCGGCCGCACTGAACAGGTCGTTGTAATGATAGAACACCGCCAACTGGGCGACCGTGACAACGGCTACAAACCCCAGCAATTTTATCCAGATTTTGCGCGCCATCATTGGCCTCCTTTGCCCGACTCCGGCATGACTACGATCGCTGTGGAGACTTCCCGTTGACCAAGCACATCCCACGGGGTGTTCACGAGTTTGCCATTGTAGACCATTGTGGTCGACGATCCGCCGTCGAGGTTCGCCGCGATGGTCGCGTGGTATTTGAGCATTAGGGCTTTAATGTCGTCGTACGTCGCACCTGGCTGATTGATTTCGCGACCGTTTGTCACGATGAGAATCACCGTGCCATCCGCCGCCTGGCCGATGGCCGTGCGCGGATTTCTCCCCTCGTCGCTCTGTGTCGTCACGGCTTTCCCATCCTGCACGAGAACAGGCCCAAAGCCGACCGCCTCCTGCGTATTTAACCCGCGCAGCTGCGGCAGTGAGTATGCGCCAGCGATCATCTGCCCGCCGGACGTGAAGGCGATGACCGGTTGCGGTTGGGTCGTCGAGCCAGTGATACTCAAAAGCTGACCATCGTGCATCGTGATGCCCTGCGGATAGGCGCCAGTGCCTTGTTGATTCGTATCGACGAATCCCCCGCCGTTAATGCCAGCCACAGCTCCAGACTCCTTGACCATATCGGAAACCGTTTGCCCGTGTTGGTGCAAATATTTCGTGGCGACGACCTTAATTCGCTTCGGGTCCTTCACGAGGAGGATGTAGGCGGTAAACAGGCTCTGCTTGTCCGTAATCTCTTGAATCGATCCGTCGTGCGTATCAAAATTTTCCCGCGTGATGTCGTTGACAGGCTTCGTCGTCGTGACCAATTGTCCAGACAGCGCGTTCTGTTGAATGACCGATTCGGGAAGCGTGTACAATGACAGCGGACGCAGAAGATAACCGTGTCGCGAGGCATCGAGGCTGTCAATCAGATAACCCTTCAGCGACGGGAAAGGACCTTGGAAGATCCAAAGAGACGTCGAGACGTATAAGTAGACGACGCCAAAGACAACGTATCCGATCCAGCGGAGGACAGGGTGTCCATGCTTTTTTTTTGGCTGTGCCCCTTCTTTCGACTTACGGTGCTTTTTGCGACTCATATATAGACAGACACCTACTCGATTGGATTTGGCTTGTTTCGATTGGAGCAAGAAAGACCATGATTTTGCGGGACATGAGCATACTTTGGGCAGACTACAGTCAGAATATCCTTATACCATTCTAATCGACAAAAATCATCAGGCAACTCCAAAAATCGCTAGAGTTAAATCTGTTACAATTTCGTCGAGGGATTGGAAATTATGTAGAGATTTTGCGCCCCCAACAGCGGCAGAAATGATAACATAGCGAAATGAAATCAGCGTCAAATGAGGTGCACCAACGATGAATCGAGCGGAGTACATCGAACGACTTTTTCCCGCTGATCCTATTCTATGCCAAACCGTCGAATCTATTTCCCAAGCTGGACTTCCGGCGATGTCCGTCAAACCTGAACTAGGGAAACTGCTCACCATTTTCGTGGCAGCCACGGGCGCCAAAAGGGTGCTCGAGATCGGGACATACGGCGGATACAGCGCGATTTGCCTCGCACGCGGCCTCGCCCCAGGCGGGCGCGTCACAACGCTTGAAGTCCGCGAGGAGCACGCGCGGTTGGCGGAGGCGAACATCGCCAAGGCCGGCTTGACCAGTCAGGTCGAGATCCTGCTTGGGGACGCATTGACGTCGCTTCAATCCCTGGCCGATGGCGGATCGACGTTTGACGTCGTGTTTATCGACGCGGATAAGCCAAACTATCCGCAGTACTTGGACTACGCTTTGTCGATGTCGGTCCCCGGAACCATCTTAATCGCCGACAACGTACTGTTGCGCGACAGGGTGCTCGACGAGTCCAGCCAAAGCCCGTCACCTGTGGCCGTCCGAGCGTTTAACGAAACGTGGATGGCGCATCCGCGACTCGATGCCACGATCCTGTCAGCACACGATGGCTTCGCGATTGCCCGCGTGCGCCAGTGACCTTTTTCGTATGAGGAGTGACCTTGTTGCCTAGATGGCGTATCACCCCGTCTCAGAGAATCGCTCTGGGGTATGCAGGGCTTTGCCTGGTGGGCGCACTTTTATTATTGCTTCCATTCAGCCAAAAGACGCACGTGTCTGTGGTCGATGCGATTTTCACTTCGGCCAGCGCCCTATTCGTGACCGGCTTGTCGTCCGTCAACACCTTACATACGTTTACGCCGGTTGGCGACCTCGTCATCGCGGCGTTGGTTCAAATCGGCGGTATTGGAATCACGTTTCTTTCGACCAGCTTCTATCTGCTGCTTGGGCGCAAGCTTCGCCTCGGCGACCGCCGGCTGCTCGCCGAGGAGCGCAACTCGTCGACACGCGGCATCGTGCGGCTCTTCCGGCGGGTGGTATTTTTCAGCTTTGGCATTGAAGGAGTAGCTGCCCTGATGTTCACCCTCTACCTTCACTTTCGCTATGGTTACACGTGGGCGAAGGCAGTGGGCATCAGTTGCTTTCACAGCATATCGGCCTTCAACAACGCCGGCTTCGACATCTGGGGCAACAACTTGGAGAGCTTTACACGCGATCCGTTCATGCTGTTGCTCACGGCCCTGCTCGTGATCCTGGGCGGCATCGGGTTCGTCGTACTCGTCGAACTGGTTCGCTATCCAAAACAGCGCCGGTTGTCTCTACACGCTCGTATCGTCCTAGGCATGAGCGCACTGCTGCTCGCCGTGGGCACGTTGCTCATTCTCGCTTTCGAATGGAATAAGTCGATGGCCAACTTATCGCCTGGCTACAAGCTGCTGAACGCGTTTTTCACGTCCACCGTCGCCCGGACGGCAGGCTTCGATTCTGTACCGATCGGGAATATGCAGGAAGTGACCTGGCTGATCCTCATCCTCTTGATGTTCATTGGGGCTTCGCCGGGATCGACAGGCGGCGGCATTAAGACCACGTCCTTGTTTCTCATTTTGAAGACGGTGGCGGCGAACATTCGGGGGCGGTCGCAAATCGTGTCAGGTCACCGGCAAATTCCGTGGGATCTGTCGCAACGCTCGCTGCTCATCGCACTGTTAAGCGGAGGTGTGGTGCTCGTCTGTACGCTCGTCGACGCGGCTTTCGAGCCGAACATACCGATCATCAAAATTATCTTTGAAGAGGTATCGGCATATGGTACGGTAGGCTTGTCGACAGGCATCACCGGCATCATCGGCCCGGAGATGAAATGGGTACTCATCTTGACGATGTACATCGGGCGAATTGGTATCTTTACATTCCTCATGAGCCTTGTACAGCGATCACAGTCACGCGTTCAGTACGTTGAAGAGCGCATATTCATCGGATAACGAAGGAGACGAACGACATTGCCACGGAATCGCAAACTGACGTTTGGCATCATTGGTGTCGGACGATTTGGAAGTGGTGCCGCGACGGAATTGCTGCGCCACGGACACGAAGTACTGCTCGTAGACAGGGATCCGAGTTGCCTCGAGCCATTCGCGAGCCGCTGTGAAACCGCGATTGGGAATGCAGAGGACATTCACTTCCTCGAAGAGGCGGGCATGAAGGAAGTCGACGCGGTCATCATCGCCATTGGTGACGATGAGACAAGCTCCAACCACGCCACGATGAATTGCAAGGACTTGGGGCTTTACGTGGTGGCTAAGGCGCTGCACGCCACGCACGGCAAGATATTAGAACGGCTGGGCGCCGACCGCGTGGTGTTTCCGGAGCGAGAATCGGGTATGCGCATGGCCCGTTTGCTGACCAGGTCAGCCATCCTCGACATGATCGAGCTGTACGAAGAAGTATTCATGATGGAAATCACAGCCAAGGGCGAACTCACCGATAGAACGTTGGCGAAACTGAACCTGACGCATCGGTTTGGCGTCCAGGTCGTGATGATCATTCGCAGCAAGAACACCATTTTCCCCGTATCCGCCAACGATACCATCTACGAGGGGGACATCTTAGTTCTCGTCGGCCGCCACGAATCGTTGACCAAGGTCGTTCGATTGACGGAGTAAGATGCCGATCGCGCGGTGAAAGCGTCCGCTGACAGGGCAATCCGCCCGCTTCGGGCGCTTTTTTGTCTATGGAATGAAATTGTTAAAGTGTGGTATGCTCACAGAGAATCAACGTCCCCGATATCTCTTTGAAGGAGTGAACCGTCGCACCCTGCTCACAATTATGTTCAGAACCATCTGAATTCCACTCTTCACACTTCTACTCGGCCCACTCTAGGCCCTATAAGAAGGGACACCCACCATGCACGTCTTTCTAGATTTGATGTGGTTTTTCAAGACACGGAAAAAACAGTACACCATCGGTATCCTACTACTCATGTCGGTCTCGTTCATCGGCCTCTTTCCGCCGAAAATCATTGGCCACTTTGTCGATCACGTCCAACACCGCACGCTAACCGCCCAATTTGTCTGGACCTCGGTCATCGCCATCGCGCTCATGGCGCTCGCGATGTATGTGCTGCGGTACTACTGGCGCGTTTTGTTGTTTGGCTCCGCCATCGAATTGTCGACGACGCTGCGCCTGCGCCTATTCCAGCACCTGAGCAACATGTCGCCGTCTTTCTACCAAAAACACCGCGTCGGGGACCTCATGGCACACGCGACGAACGATATTCAGGCGGTCGAGTCGACGGCCACCGATGGCATTCTGACGCTCGTCGACTCGATTTCGACAGGCCTGCTCGTCATCGCGACGATGGCCGCGACGATTGACTGGAAACTGACGATCGCCGCGCTCTTGCCGATGCCCATTATGGCGTACACGACGAGTCGCTATGGCAACATCCTGCACCGCCGCTTCGAAACAGCGCAAGCTGCCTTCAGCGACTTGAACGACAAGGTCCACGAGAGCATCAACGGCGTGCGCGCCATTAAAGCGTTTGGTCAGGAGGACAACGATATCGCGTCATTCAGCGAGTTGTCGCAGGACGTCGTGCAAAAAAACATGGCCGTCGCACGCATTGATGCACTGTTTGACCCGACGATACAGGTTATCGTCGGCGCGAGTTTCTTCCTTGCTTTCGCTGTGGGTGCGATATTCGTCGTTCACCATCAGCTGACACTCGGCGATTTGACTAGTTTCTCTATCTATCTAGGGCAACTGATTTGGCCGATGCTCGCGTTCGGCTTTCTGTTCAACATTGTGGAACGGGGTCGGGCCTCGCATGACCGCGTTCAGGCCATCTTGTCCATCGCCCCGGATATCGTGGATAAACCACATGCGTTGCAGCACATCGAGGCAGGAAACTTGACGTACGAGATCCACCAATTTCACTATCCAGACAGCCAGGACGCCGCCCTCTCAGATATTCAGTTCACGCTGAGCCCTGGTCAGACACTTGGGGTCGTCGGCAAGACCGGTAGTGGGAAAACGACGCTGCTACGCCTCTTGCTGAGGGAATTCGACGTGGACAGCGGGGATATTTTCATCGGCGATCATTCAATGTACGATGTGACACTCGACGAAGTCCGCCGCCACATCGCATACGTCCCACAGGATCACTTTCTCTTCTCTGCCTCCGTCGCAGACAACATCGCATTCGGGAGATTTGCTGCCACACGAGAAGAGATTGAATCAGTGGCGAAGTTAGCGAGCGTTCATGGCGACATCCTCGGATTTCCAGAAGGCTATGACACGCTAGTCGGTGAACGGGGCGTCACGTTGTCAGGTGGCCAAAAACAACGAATTTCCATCGCCAGAGCCTTGCTTTTAGACACTGATATCCTGATTCTCGACGACTGTCTGTCGGCTGTGGACGCTCGGACAGAAGCGGCGATTCTCGAAGGAATCAAGTCTCGCGGCGGCAGGCAGACAACGCTCATCGCCACCCACCGCCTCTCGGCAGTCGAACACGCGGATTTGATTCTCGTCTTACAGGGCGGCCACATCTCGGAACGTGGCACACATGCGGAACTGATGGCGAAGCGCGGCTGGTACGCGACGATGTATGAGCACCAACAACTCGAAGCAATGGTGGAGCAAGGAGGTGCTGTGTAATGGAACACGCCGAAAACTACGTGTACACCGTCGGAAAGGGCGTGCTCCGGCGCCTCGTTCGCTATGCCGCCCCGCACAAAAAAGTCGTCGCAGGCGCCATGGGCATTCTGATCCTCGCCACCGTGACAGACGTGCTTGGGCCGATCCTCATGAAGACGTTTATCGACAAATACTTGGCGGTCGAGTCATTCCCGCCAACTCAGCTCATCCTGCTCGCGGTTTCCTACCTCGTGTTGCAGTGGATCACGGCCACGGGTAACTACACGCAGATGCTCCTGTTCCAACGCGTGTCGCAGCGCGTCATTCAGACGCTGCGCGTGCAGGTATTTACGAAGGTCGAGCACCTCTCTGTCTCGTTCTTCGACAGAACGCCTGCCGGTTCTCTCATCTCGCGCATCACCAACGACACGCAGGCGATTGAAGATTTGTTCACAAGTGCGCTCGCGCCGTTTCTCCAGAACGGTATTTTAACCATCGGGATCCTCATCTCCATGTTTGCACTGAGCGTCCGCCTAGCACTGATCTGCCTCGTGCTCATTCCGGTCTTTCTCTTCATCATGACGATGTACCGAAGACTGAGCTTTCGCGTGTTTCATTTGGCGCGCCACCGCCTAAGCCTATTGAACGCCTCACTGAACGAGTCCTTGCAAGGTATGTACCTCATTCAGGCGATGCGGCAACAAAAGAGATTGATCACGCAGTTCGCGGAGGTCAACAACGCCTACAAACAGGCGCGTGTGCGCAATATTAAGATCAACGGGATGATGCTGCGTCCCCTCGTCGACATCATTTACTACGCCACGCTCATTCTGGTGATCGCCTTTTTCGGCTTCCGCTCATTGACGAGCGTGGTAGACGTCGGCGTGATCTACGCGTTTGTCAACTACCTAGAACGCTTCTTCGAGCCGATCAATACCATCATGGAGCGGCTCAATATCCTGCAACAGGCCCTTGTGGCCGCGGATCGCGTATTTGTACTGCTCGATGAAACCGCGGTGGCCGACGCGGGCGAAGGGGACGAACAACCGCAGGTCACGCGTGGCGACGTGGTTTTTGAGAACGTGTCGTTTTCCTATGACGGCGTACACCCTGTTCTCTCGAATATCTCTTTTCACGTGAAACCTGGTCAAACGGTGGCGCTCGTTGGCCACACAGGCAGCGGGAAGAGTTCCATTGTCAATCTGTTGATGCGATTCTACCCCTACGCTTCCGGACAGATTCGCATTGATGGAGTGCCGCTGGAACACTATCAGGACGACGAGCTGCGCTCGCGACTTGGTCTTGTACTACAAGACTCTACCTTGTTCACCGGAACGATTGAGGAAAATATTCGGTTTGGCCGAACCGTGATCGACGACGATAAGGTGCAATGGGCCGCCCAGTTCGTGCAGGCGGACCAATTTATCGATCGTCTCCCAGACTCGTTTCAACACCTGATCCGCGAACGCGGTGCGACATTCTCGAGTGGACAGCGACAATTGTTGTCGTTTGCCCGAACGATTGCAGGAGACCCAAAGGTCCTGATTTTGGACGAGGCGACCGCGAGTATTGACACAGAGACGGAAGAGGCGATTCAGACCTCGCTGCAACGTATGCGGAAAGGGCGCACGACCATCGCGATCGCGCACCGACTATCGACGATTCAAGATGCGGATTTGATTCTCGTACTTCAGCATGGGGAGATAGTCGAGCGCGGAACGCACCAGGAGTTACTGAGTCACGGTGGGCTGTATCACAAGATGTACTTGCTGCAACAGGGCGTCATCTCAAGCGTCTGACAGCCTGGCACGTGGATGTGAAAGAGGACTGAGGCACACGATGCCACTCAGTCCTCTTTTTGATGTCCTAGCCATTCCGACGGCGTACCCATATCCACCGCAGCGCGACGAACAGCAGAGAGAGTAGAACAGCGAGCGGAAGAAGCGTGTACTCTACACGGATCGGCTCTGTTGGGTCCAAGTCCTCGGCTACTTGCGTCGGCACCGAGGCGAGCAGTTTTCCGTCTGCCCCTTCTACGGCGAGCGTTCCGATCACACTCCCCTTCGCCATCGTATGCCCCGGAAAGGCGTACTGAAGCGAGTCCTCGTACTGAGGTGCACCGCCTTTGGGTATGGTTGCCTCCACGGTCTCTGTCGACAGGACCGCTGCCGTCGTTCCCTTGGGACCAACCAGTTCGCCAACCGTCTGACCTTTGCGGACGATTGTCTGTGTCTGATAGTGAGCAAACGCGTAGTCGAGTAATTGACTCGCGTCGTGTCGAATGGAATAATCCGTGGGGTTGTCCATCAGAACGGCGAGAAACGTGTCCTTCCCGTGCTTCGCCGCCACCACCAACGTCTCGTGGGCGACGCTGGTAAATCCGGTCTTTAGACCGATACACCCTGGATAGTAGAACAGCATGGTATTGAGGTTCTCAAGTTTAGATTGCCATGCTTGTCCCTTCCAATTGTAATATTTCGTCTGCACAATTTTGCGAAACTCGGGGTATTGCATAGCAGCCCGAGCGATAACCGCCATATCGTAAGCAGTCGTCTGATGTTTTGGGTCAGGCAGTCCATTCGGGTTAACAAAGTGCGTATGCGTGGCTCCCAGGGACTTGGCCTCGTCATTCATCATCGTGGCGAATTTTGAGACGGATCCACCATAGTGTTCAGCGATATCCACTGCTGCGTCGTTCGCCGAGTCCAACAGCAAACCGTACAGAAGGGGCTGTAACTCTTCCACTTCGCCAGGCACCATGTAGAGCTTGTCGGGCGGCTGATTCACCGCATTTTTACTAGCTGTCAGCCGGTCATTCAACTTGCCGTACTTCAACGCCAACAGCGCCGTCATAATTTTGGTGATACTCGCCGGGTAATGTTCTGCCAGGGGATTCTTCGCGTAGACAATTGCTCCCGTATTCATATCCATGACGACTGCCGCTTGCGATACGATACTCGGCCAGCTCTTAGAATTCATCCCACTGACGTACGGGATTCCCCCCACAATCGATTCATCCAGCACCGGCGCCTTCGAAGCCGCCAGGGCAGTCGATGGAGATGCTGCAAGCAATGCTGCACTTGTCAACATCACCCCCAGCAACTGCAAAAAGCGCTTCCCTCCTGTGCGTCCGCCCCACTTCACCAATCACCAAGCCCCTTGTCGAGTAATGTCGATAAATTCGTCCCCTTATCATAATTGTATTTCACCCAAATTGACTAGAGGGTGAGGCCCAAAACGACCATTTGGTTCCATTCGAGCAGGTGGAACACGGCATAAAAAAAGAACTACCGCTTACGATCACGAAGATGCGTAAAGGGTAGTTCTTTTTTCGGTCTTCGATTTAGGCCTTGCTTCCAGCACCAGCGCCAAGCGGCGGTGATTCTTCCACACGACTTCTGTGAGACGGAGGAAGCGTCTGCATGGCGATGAAACAAAGCGAGCCGAACAGTCCTGTCACCACGGTGACGTGCGTCAAAAACGCCGCCAGTGACACGTGACTAGCAACCAGGTAAAACCCGCTAAACGCCTGTAAAATGACGAATGATAGCGAAAAGATGCTCCCTACAAACAAGTCCCGTCGCTCGTTGCGCATCTGCACAGCGAGAACGAAGAGAACCAACACCCAAATGACGAGAATGCCAGCCAACGACCGGTGTGTCCAATCCAAGAGCAGTGCATGGTGCGGCGCACTCGCCGACTCGGTCGGAAGTGGAATTCCGCGGAACATTCCACCCACACTTGAACTCGAAATGTACGCACCTACGTACATGGCAATATAGATGTACGGCCCAGACAACCAGGCCCACCACCTATAACTACGATTGGGCAATGGCTTGCGAATCGGCAATGGCACTCCGCTGACAAGCGACGCCTCCCGCACTCGTTCGATCCGCCAGATGTTGATGGTAAGCAACAGCACACTACTAAACGCCAGCAAGGACACGCCAAAGTGCGTGGCGATGACGGCTGGCGGCTCATTCCAGACGACCGCAATGGCGCCAAGGAATGCTTCCAGGATGACGAAGAAAATGCTGATACCCGACAGAATCGGGATTTCTGGCCACTTCCGATACCGCCAGCTGGCGATTACGGCGGTGACCAGGAGGAGCATCGTCAAAATCGGCACATTGATGCGATGTGAATACTCGATAAGCGTCCGCCAATTGGTCAGACTCGGGATGATCTGCCCATTACAGGTGAGCCACTGATGGCCACACGCAAAAGCAGAACCGGTATCTGCATCTGCAAAGCCGATTGTATTGACGATGGTCGTCTGTATCGTCGATAAAATCCCAAGGACGAATACAGCGATGCCCCATCCACGATTCCGCGGCATATCAGCACAACTCCATTCACAATTTGACAGTTGCTACGCGACGACCGCCTTGAAGGCCATAATCCAGATGGAACCTGCGACTACGGTAAATGCGATGAATATCGCAAAGAAAATCGCAGGAACCTGCCACGCTTTGTCGTCGCTTTCGGTAAAGTGCATGAACATGTAGAGCTGAACCAACAGCTGACCGACACCCAAGATGACGATGATGGTGATCACCAGCGCAGGCGGTTGGTGCGTAGCCAGAGCCAACCAGAATGCGATAGCCGTCAGCACCAGGGATGCGATAAGCCCCCAGATGTGCTTCCACGGAAAGCCAGTTTCCTGATGGAACTTGTGATTGGTCTCCATGTCACAACACCTTCCCTGTCAGGTAGACTACGGTGAAGATGAAAATCCAGACCGCATCGAGGAAGTGCCAGTAGATACTCACAATAAACACTTTACGCGCGGTGATTGGCGTAATACCCCGACGCAGCAACTGGAAGACGAGTCCAGTCATCCAGAGGATACCCATACTCACGTGACAACCGTGCGTTCCGACAAGTGTATAGAACGCCGATAGGAAGCCACTCGTTTGCATGCGCGCCCCACTTGAAGCGTCCTGAACGAACTCCGTCACTTCAAAGCCGATAAATACGAGGCCAAGGGCAATCGTGATGAGAAGCCACATGACCATCGCGTTGCGATTACCGCGCCGCATTTCATATGTCGCAAGGCCACACGTAAACGAACTGAACAACAGTGCGATGGTTTCAATGGTGAAACCCGTGACGTCAAACAGTTGATTCGATGTCGGTCCACCAGCGGTGCGACCGTGCATCACGACATAGGTTGCGAACAAACAAGAGAACAAGACTAAGTCAGAACCGAGGAATACCCAGAATCCAGCAATTCGAAGACTGTTTTCTTCGTGATGGTATTCGACGGGAACGGACGGATCCACGGGGTGATGACCACCGTGAACCGCCGTATGCGCGTCCGACATCCTTACAACCTCCCTGCCGCAGCTTCTGTCTTCTCAATCTCTTCGACCGGAATGTAGTGGTGGTCATCATACTCGAACGAACGCAGTGCCATGGTGACGAGTACGCCAGCCAGGCCGATGATCGCGAGGATCCACCATTCAAACACAAATCCAGCTCCGGCGATGAAGAAGAACACGCTCATAATAATCGGGCGACCAGAATCGTTCGGCATGTGAATCGGTTCGAACGGAACGCCCTTTGGACCATTGATGGTCTCGCCGTTCTTCTTCATGAGCCACCATGCGTCGCGACCCTTTACTTCTGGAATGCGAGCAAAGTTGTAATGTGGTGCTGGCGAAGTGGTTGCCCACTCCAGTGTACGTGCATCCCAAGGATCTCCCGTCGTATCCCGTTCGCCAAAGCGTGCACTCCAGAGGATGTTGTACACGAAGAACAGGAATCCGACACCCATCAAAAGTGCGCCAAACGTTTCAATCAAGTTGATAACGCCCCAACCGTAGCCAGCTTGGTACGTGTACACGCGGCGCGTCATTCCCATGAACCCGAGGAAGAACATCGGGAAGAAACAGATGTTAAAGCCGATCATAAACGTCCAGAAGTGCCATCTGCCCAACCGTTCGTTCAACAAAACGCCGAACATCTTCGGCCACCAGTAGTAGAGGGCGGCAAAGACGCCAAATACGGTACCGGCGATCAGCACGTAGTGGAAGTGCGCGACCAAGAAGTAACTGTTGTGGTACTGATAGTCCGCTGGTGGAACAGCGAGCATGACACCCGTCAAACCACCAATCAGGAAGTTCGGGATAAACCCGACTGCCCACAGCATCGCGCTCGTATACTCGATACGACCCTTGTGCATCGTGAACAACCAGTTAAACAGCTTCACACCAGTTGGAACTGCGATAGCCATCGTCGAAACGCCGAAGAACGAGTTGACGCCCGGACCCGCGCCCATCGTAAAGAAGTGGTGAACCCACACGACGAAGCTCAGGATAGCGATGGAGACCATCGACACGACCATCGCGGAGTAGCCAAACAGCCGCTTGCGCGCAAACGTGCTGAAGACCTCCGAGAAGATGCCGAACGCCGGCAAAATGACGATATATACTTCTGGATGGCCCCAAATCCAGAACAAGTTGACGTATTGCATGGGCATACCGCCCGCGGTGACCGTAAAGAAGTGCGCTCCAAAATCGCGGTCGATGAGGAGCAATGCAAGCGCGACCGTCAAAACCGGGAACGCGAAGACGATGATCACCGACGTGATGAATACAGACCACGTGAACATCGGCATGCGCATCAGCGTCATACCTGGCGCCCTCATGCGCAAAATCGTCAAGAGGAAGTTCACACCGGTTGCGATAGTACCAATACCAGTGATCTGCAGGGCGACCAAGAAGTAATTCTCGCCCGGGCCCGGATCAAACATGGTTTCTACATAAGGTGTATAACTCGTCCAACCGCCATCCGGCGAACCGCCGACGACGAACGACAAGTTAAAGAGCATTGCAGCGACGAAGAACAACCAGAAACTAATGGCGTTCAAATATGGGAACGCGACGTCGCGACAACCGATCTGTAACGGTACGGCGACGTTGAAGAACCCAATCAGTGCAGGCATCGCCATGAACAAGATCATGATGGTGCCGTGCGTGGTGAAAATCTGATCATAGTGATCAGCGTTCAATATGTGAAGACCTGGCCAGGATAGCTGTGCACGCATCAGCAATCCGTCCACACCGCCGCGGAACAGCATCAAAATGGCGGCAATCAAGTACATAATCCCGATTTTCTTGTGGTCCACTGTCGTCAGCCAGTTGTCCCAGAGCCACTTCCACAACTTGAAGTAGCTGAGGACGGCGATGATACCGATAGTGGCCAGTACGATGAGAACATCGGATGTCCAGATCATTGGACCTTCGTCGAGCATAAAGAAATGCGCGGCCCACTGCCGGAAGTTATCCACTCCCGCTTCCTCCCTTGCTACGCGACAAACGAGTTGTCACGTTTGCTGATGTTGCAGTGTTATTGCGGATTAACTGACGAGAACGCCATTTTCGGAACGGTACCCGGCGTGCTCAGTTGATTATTCGCTTGTTTCGTCAAAGCTGGCTTGGTTTGCTTGATGGTTTGGACCCACTTAGCAAAGTCAGCAGAGTTCTGCGCGTTCACATCGAACGTCATCGCAGCAAAGCCGCGACCGGAATACTGCGCGCTTCGGCCCTGATAGGTACCAGGATGGTCAGCCTCTAACCACAACTTCAAATCGTGACCTGGCATGTTAAACTCCATCCCGCCGAGCGCAGGTACCCAAAACGTGTTCATAGGTCCATCCGAAGTCAACTCGAAGTCGACTGGTTGACCTGCTGGAATGTTGACGTAGTTGACCGTCTCAATGCCTTGAGCCGGGTACTTAAACACCCATTTCCAACGTTCTGAAATGACGTCGATCACGAGCGGATTACTTGACGCCCCTTGTGTCGCACTCGTACTGGCCTCCGCCTTCGGTGGCTTCACGAGCTTGTACGTGACGGCCACAGTTGGAATCGCAAGCGCGATGACAATGATGAGCGGGATGATGGTCCAGATGGACTCCCAGCGAGCATTGCCCTCGATTTCTGGTGGAACGTAATCCTTGTTCTCTGGCGTGGCGCGATATTTGACGATCATGTAGAAGAAGATCACAAATACGCCCAACACGACAATCATCATCAGCGCAAATGACCAGATGATCAGGTAGTACTCGCTTCTAGCAACCGGCCCTTGCGGACTAAGTACAGGCATGTACTTTGCCGAGTTACAGCCGGTAAGGGCAAACATGGACAGCCCCACTACGAGAAAGAGGCTGCGAAGTCGACGCCCAGTTGGCTTCATCGTCGCTTTCGTCTCCTTTCTGTCTATGAGATATGTAGAACAGTGCCCAACGACAAAAGAAATCAATGGCCTTGGACGAACCCAAGTATGAATACAGGAACCGCATCGGCCCTCGACTTCAACGCGTATAAAACGAGCACCGCCTCAGACGCCATATAGATGATACCAGAGTCGGTTTCAATTGGCGCTCTCACAGTTGAAGAATTTGAAAAAGCTTCACAAGCACTTCACAGTTATGTAAACACTTGTTTGCCTATTCGTCACAAAAGAGCAACAAACCCCCTTGATGTTGCTTGCAAAGCCTCCTTCACAGTCGCACGGACGCCTTTAAGTCTACACAACAAGCCATTATGGGATTTTTCCAGTCAATTTAAACCGTGCTAAGATGCATTCAGGAGGTGTGCCTTTCGTGCACGATGCCACGACATTTTACGACATTGTGAGCCGCTTCGCAAAAGACTACTACGTGCCGGATATCCTTTTGCCGACTTCCTCGTGTATTTTCGTCCTTGAATCACCCCACGTGCAGGAGGTCAAACACGGTGCACCCGTCGCAGGAAGCTCAGGTGCCACGATGAGCAAGCACCTCTTTAGCAGCGAGTACGCCAAGCGGCCGCTCGGCCTGCTCGTGGCGGAAAATGCCCACGCGCGCGCGGACGAGCCGCGCCTCAACGGCATCGGCCTCATCAACGTGTGCAACGTTCCGTTGCAGAAGTCGGCGTATGGCGCGACGCCCCCTGCGTCCATCGCAGACGATTGGTTCGCAGATATGGAATACGTCCGCTCCAACAACCAGCGGGTGAGATACCAGTCGGATCGCCAAAATGAAATTCAAGATTGGCTCACGGCGAATGTGCGGACGAAATTGCTGACCTTTCGCGGTAGGAAGTTGACGCTCATCCCGTGCGGGCGCTTCGCCCAAAAGTACGTGCGGCTGGCCGCTGTCCAGGACGACCAGTGGGAGGTCATCGACGACGTACCCCACCCTTCCTATAACAGTTGGGATCGCCCTCGGTATCAGGCGCAGATCGCCGCCGTGCAGCAGGCAGTGGAGCAGGCAGCAACCCCACTTCCGTAAGTTGGGCCGCTTGCGAGCAGTCAAGGATGCGCCAAGCGGCGGATCGGTCAACTGTCGCCGACCCGCAGCGATATCTGATCGAGAAATGCCCGAACGCGCTGGCGTGCACAAAGCCGATAGATCACCTTGCCGTGCCCGTATTCCGCAAGACATGTGAGGATCTTCGCGCGACCGTTTCGCTTGAAGCGCCAAACGTACTTGAGAAAGTCGAGATCCAGGCGCTCGGGGCAATCGGCCCCCATGTCCGGCCGGGTGCGCCCCCAGTGGCGGACGACTCGTTTGAGGCAGCGGTAGAGACAGAGTGGGCGCGGGAGATCGAGCCAAATGACGGTGTCCGCCGCCTCCACGCGCGGTCGCAAAGTCCCTCCGTAGTTGCCGTCGATGACCCAGGTCGGTTTGGCCAGGACATCCTCGTGAATGGCGAACCATTCATCGCGGCTACGCTCCACCCACCCTGGCTTCCAGTAGAGGCTGTCGAGATGGTAGAGTGGGAGCTCGAGGCGCTCTGCCAACTCTCTGGAGAAGGTGGACTTGCCCGCACCCGGAGAGCCAATGACAATGATTCGCCGCACGTTCTAACCCCCTCGTCGACTGTCGTTCCCCATCCGTCCGGGCCGTCAACCGCGCGTCACGGGCGCGCTTCGCGCAAAAGCCGCGTCAGGTATGGTACGTTTGGATAATCAACCTCTTGCAGACGTCGCACAGCCGCATCGACATCGTAAGGCACGCGCCGCAGATTGATGTCGACCCGCGCCCGGTGAAAGTCCACCACGGCATACGACGCCTGTGGAACTCCGTCAAACGGCAGGCCAACGCTGCCCAGGTTCAACAGCGTCCGTTCGCCGATTTGCCTGACGTACGGCAAATGAATATGCCCGTACAAAAACACGTTGGCGTCGTGCGCAGCAAAAACCTCCCGCTTTACTGCCTGTTCGTCCGCGGTTTCCTCGAGAACCGGGAACAAATCGTGCGGAGTCGCATGAAAGGCGAACCACTCAATGCCGTCACTGCGATCGCACAGCGTCATCGGTAGTCGGTCAAGATACTCAATGTCGCCCGTCGTGAGCTCTGAGACGGTGAACTGTCGCTCTGCACTCATCATCACGAACCTGTCCTCTGGCACTTGTCCCGGCTGAATACCCGTCACCACCCACTCGTCGGCATTTCCCTTGAGGACGTCAAAGGCGGCGTCTTGCACCATCTCCAAACACGCCTTCGGATCCGGACCTCGGTAACAGATGTCCCCTAACACGTACACTTTGTCGCAGCCTGTGGAGCGGATATCGTCCAACACCGCCCGCAATGCCACCGCATTTCCGTGAATGTCCGAAATGAATGCAACTCGCATGCGTCTACCTCCTGGACGTCCATCGTCGTCGTGCAGATTTGATTTGGGAGTCGGTAGTTATGCCGTTAAATCCCTCTCCATGAGGATACCCTACGGTTGCTAGATGTTGGGCTCCACTGTCCCCAATTCGCCTAATTTTCACATATGCAGCCCAACATTGTGCACGGTTTGTGACTAGAGTCAGTCCGCGTCTTTGGGGTTGGCGCGGGCGAACGCCAACTGTCCGCCTTCGTGCGACGACCAGGCGTTTGTGATATATTTCATTGGTCGAAATAAATGTGGAAGGGGTGTGAACCGTGAGCACACAGCAAAAAGAGCTCACCTCAGGGCGATATCCATGGATGGTGCTATCCGTGACAAGCCTTGGCGTTTTGTTGACCCTTCTTAATGTAGGAACGCTCAACGTGGCATTGCCTGTTGTCTCTCGCCATTTTCACGCTACTGCTGTCACAGCAAACTGGATCCTGCTCTCATACATGTTATTTAACACCGTGTTCATCCTCATCTTCGGACGGCTCGCCGATATGTTCGGCCGTCGCAGGTTATATATCATCGGACTGTCCGCGTTTACCATCGTCAGCCTACTCATCGGCTTTGCGCCAAACATCTGGGTCCTCCTCGTCCTTCGCGTCATCCAGGCCGCGGGCGGCGCGATCGTCGTAACGAACACGACGCCGTTGTTGACCGATGCGTTTCCTGAGAAGTCCCTTCCAAAAGGGCTTGGCATCAATGTGCTCGTCGCATCTGTCGCACAGCTCGTAGGCCCTGTCGTGGGCGGATTCTTCGCGTCGGAGCTCGGGTGGCAATGGGTGTTCTGGTTCAACGTGCCGTTCGGAATCATCGGCGTGGTTTGGGCGATGATCACGCTCCGAGCGATGCCCTCGAGAGGCACGCGCGAGGCGTTTGACCTCCCCGGCAACATCTTGATTTTCTTTGCGCTCGGAGGAGCCATTCTGGCACTTTCGGAAGGCAGTACGCTGGGGTGGGGCAACCCGATCGTCATCGCGGGTTTGCTGGCGTTTGTCGTTCTGACGCCGATCTTCCTGCACATCGAGTGGCGGGCGAAGTCGCCACTGATGGACTTGCGGCTGTTCGGGCAGCGCCGATTCGCGATGGCCTACACCTCCGCCTTTCTCAACTCGTTTGCGAGATCCGCGGTGGTGCTGCTGATGGCGCTCTACTACCAAACTCTCGATCACGCCACCGCATTCACCGCTGGCCTCGCCGTGCTCCCCGTCACCGCTGGCATGCTGCTGTTGTCTCCGGTCGCTGGGTCGCTGGCCAGCCGCTTTGACGCGCGCCTCCTGTCGAGCTTGGGGTTGGCGCTGTCTGGGATCGGCGTACTCGTTCTCATTTTTGAAGTCGGGCCCGCGAGCTCGTTCGCATGGGCCGCAGTCGGAATGTTTCTCGTCGGGGCCGGGACCGCGCTGTTCATGACGCCGAATACGTCATCCATCATGACGACGATCGATCCGGCGCACAGAGGGACGGCGAACGGTTTGCGGTCGATGTTGCAGAACATGGGGCAGGTCGTGAGCACAGCCTTGTCGTTGATGCTCGTCACGGCGGGTCTGCCGCCGCGCCTGCAGGCGAGTATTTATGGAGGGAACGCCGTCGCATTGCCGCAGCGCGACGTGCACTTGATTGTCGCCGGCTTTCGAACCGCACTGCTAGCAATGCTCGTCGCGACCCTCATCGGCGTGTTGACGTCGCTCGTGCGCGGGCAGCGCACCCAGCCTACCCAAGCTCATTGAATTACTGTACCCAAATCGAGGGCCAGACCCTTAAATCCAGCCCTGAGACTCCGCCAGCTTGATGGCTTCTTGCCGCGAGCTGGCGTTTAACTTGGAAATGGCTTCGGACAAATAGTTCCGAACCGTGCCTTCCGTCAGCGCGATGTCCATGGCAATCTGTCTCGTCGACATCCCGTTCGCCGCGAGTCGCAGCACCTGTGCCTCGCGGTCGGACAGCGGATTAGCATGCTCCATCGCGGCCATCATCAGCTCTGGGCTCATCACGCGCCCGCCCTGAACGATCCGCCGAATGGCCCCCGCCAGTTCCTCGACGTGGGCATCCTTGAGCAGGTAGCCACGTGCGCCCGCCTTGACCGCGCGCTGCATGTACCCAGGTCGCGCAAACGTCGTGACGACGATGGCCTTGCAGTCCGGCAGTGCCTGGTGCAGCTGTTCCACAACTTCAAGGCCACTCATATGAGGCATTTCCACGTCTACCAAGACCACGTGAGGCCGATGAACCTTTGCCAGAGCCAAAGCCTCGATGCCGTCGCCGGCTGTGGCGACCACTTCGAAATCGTCCTCGAAATTGAGCAGAGTTGCGAGTGCGCCGCGCACGAGCGTTTGGTCCTCGGCAATCAGAATGCGAATGGTCGAGTCGGTCATTCTACCACTCCTTCACAGGAAACCGCGGGCGCGTTGGATCCGCTCGCCGCGGGCGTCGTCACGCAGACCGCCACGCCGGGGCGCCAGGGGATCGAACGAAACCAGTCTTCTGGCTCGTCGCCGTGCGACCAAAATGTCAAGCTGCCGCCAATCGCGGCGACGCGGGCCCGCATGCCGCGTAAGCCACTTCCGGTATAGCCCGCGTCGCCCGCCACTTCCATGAACGGTCTCGCCCTGGCGATGACGCCCTGGCCATCGTCCGCGATGAGCAGGAACGTCGAGCCGGCAACGTCCCGCGAGCGTTTTACAAACACGCGCTCGGCATGGCTGTGGCGCACGATGTTCGTGATGGCTTCGCGCAGACACATCGCGAGCACTTCAGACACCGCGTCAGGCATGTGCGCACTCGCGCCTAGGTCGGCCAGCGTGTCCGTCATGGTGGGTTCGATCCCGGCCGCCTTCAAGAGCTCCTGTGCCGCCGCCCACTCCTCCGCAAAGTCCGGACGGCGCATGCCTGCCACGTATTCGCGAACCTGATTGAGGGCAACGCGCGCCGCGTGTTCAATGTCGAGGATTTCGGCATGCGCAGCTTGCGGCTGTCCGCCTCGCGAAATCAGCTTGGCGGCCACCTGTGCCTTGAGCGTGATCAAGGACAGTTGGTGTCCCATGACGTCGTGGAGGTCGCGGCTGATGCGCTGCCTCTCCTGCAATTTCGTGAGCCGCTCGATCTCCGCGTTGGCGTGCGCCAACTGCTGATTCGTTTGACTGAGCTTGCCATAATAGCGCAACATGAACGTCATCGACAGCACGCCAAAGACGACGCCGCCGATCGTCGGCAGAAAGTCCATGATCGTGGTGTTAGCACGATGCAGCAGCAAGGCCGTTTCGAGGCCAGTTCCTCCGAGTAATAGAACATAGCCCCAAATCAGTGGAGACCGCGGCATGAACGACAACACCGCCGCGGGATAGTAGATCATCGCGAGGTAGCCTGGGCTAATCCACCACGACAGCAGCCAGAGAATGAGCATCATCAGGGTGATGCCGACGTATCTTCGATAGCGCCCGGGCAAGAATGCATACGTGTAAGAGATGCCAAAGGCGATAATCAGGGCGAGGCCGACGAGGATTTTGGGCAGTGGTACATAGACGAGGTAAATGGCTGGGATGAGAAGTTGCCCTAGGTAGAAGTACAGGATTCTTCGATTGCGATTCGGCGTCCACTTTGGCAACTCTCGTTTCACTTCGTCCCCTCCCCACTTCGTCGATAAATCCCTTGCGCGGTCATCGCATTCCGGTCGCTCCAAAGGCAGATCATGCGACGCGGACATCTGTGCGGCGCGCCGTCACCCAGAGGGCAATTCCTACGAATACAATAAAGTATCCAGAGAGAACCGCAAAGTCCGTGAGCGATGGCGACTTTCCGGACACCAGTTGCCACGCCACGTGCGCCAGATGATACGTCGGCATCAACTCGGCAACGTGTTTCATCAGGCTCGGCATCGTGCTCACGGGGAACCACAGACCGCCGAGGATGGACAGAATGAAATAGACTGCCGACGCGATGATCTGCGACGCGTCGAGGCCAGCCAGCTGCCCGATGAGAATGCCGAGGACAATAAACGCGAGGCCGCCGAAGGCGATCCACACGCCGGATAGAATCCATTGGAGCGGGGTCAAGTGCACGTGCTCGATCACGCCACCTACGATAAACAGCACGATGACTTCTGACATGTTGATCAGCAGATTCGCGACAATTTTGGTCGTGATGTAATGTATGGGTCGTAGCGGTGTCGTCTGGACGAGGCGCAACCAGCCCTGTGTCCGCTCGAAGGCGATGCGCGCCGACAGTCCATTCAGACCTGCCCCGACCACGCTGAACGTCGCCATCGACATCATGTAATAGGTGGCCCAAGTCGTACCTTCGAGCTTCATCTGTCCCCCAAGGAGATTGACATAGAGCAGATAGAACCCGACCGGCAGGAACAAGCTAAAAAAGAAGAACCGGCGATTGCGCGTGTTGCGCAGGATTTCAATTTTGGACTGTTGCAGCCAACTGTTCAGCATAGGCGCCCCCTTTTGCGTGCTCATTCGCCTTCGTCAGCGAGATAAACGCATCCTCCAATTGCCCCTGGGAGATCTCAAAGTGCGACGCGTCCAGCTCGCGACCGATGATGGCCCGCAAGACGTCGTCCGGCTGGCTCGTCCGGATACGAACGTGGCGTCCGCTCCACTCTGCCTCATCGACAGCGGGAAGTGCTGCCACATCTTCTTGGCGCACGTTCGGACCGGCTACAAACGACACATAGCGATTGCCAGCCCGGGCTTTGATGTCCACGACGGATCCATCGGCCGTAATTCGCCCGTCCTGCATCAGCAGTATCCGGTCCGCGATGGCGTCCGCCTCATCCAAATGGTGCGTCGTCAAAATGATGGTGCGCCCGTTCTGCCCCGCTGACGAGCGCAGATGCTCCCAAAACCCGCGGCGAGCGGATACGTCCATACCGACGGTCGGCTCATCGAGGAACAAGATGTCCGGGTTTCCAGCCATCGCTAAGGCAAACTGCAATCGGCGCTGCTGGCCCCCGCTCAGCTTGACCGCCTCTTTTCGCGCGAACTCCTCGAGATCGGCCATCTTGAGCAAAGCGTCCAGGCCGAGCGGTCGCTCATAGTAGCTTCGAAACAGGTTGATCAACTCGCGCACTTGCACCTTCGCAGGCAAACTGACCTGCTGAAGCATGACCCCAAAATGTTTGCGGGTCGAAGTCTTGATTGGGTTCTCGCCAAACACGCGGACCGATCCGCGCGTTGGGTGCGACAATCCCAACATCAACGAAATCGCCGTCGTCTTCCCTGCTCCATTGGGGCCAAGCAGCGCCACAATGGTACCGGACTCAATGCGCGCACTGACCTGTGCAACCGCCATTTTGTCACCATATTTTTTCGACACTCCGTCGAGGACGATAGCCGGTTCCATCCATCTCGCCTTCCTTTCCAAACAGCGGGGCTGTTGTTTCTAGCATAGAGGGAGAAGTGCAGGATCGGTAGTGAATGGTGTCACCTATCCAACATGACAATTGTCATATCGAATGCGCTCGCCACTACGGAAGCATGGCCGGTGGGCCCACCTGTTCGCCCTGAAACAGATGCTTGAGACTTGCGATGTGTCGAAGGTCGGACAGAATCAGTAGGTGGTCGCCAGGGCGCAACTTCGTCGCCCCCCGCGGGACGACCACCTGGTCCCCACGCACGATACCGTAGCACAACGTGTTTTCGGGGAACTTCACCTCCACCATGCGCTTGTCGACGAGGCGAGATGTCTGACCGATTTCCACAGGGAGGATCACGGCGTTTTCGCGCGTGATCGAAATGAGATCAAGGATGTTTTCGGACGGTGTGGGTTCGAGTAGATCGAGTTTTTCGGCGACCCAGTTCACGGTTAATCCCTGAACGAGCGTCGACGCGATCACGACGAAGAACACGACCTCGATCAACACGATGTACCCTGTGACCTGCGCCTCGACAGCGGAGAGAATGAGGACGATGGGGGCGGCTCCGCGCAGCCCTGCCCACGCCATGAAGGCTCGCTCCTTGGCGGTAAACCCCATCCACAACGTCGACACCCAGACGGCGGCCGGTCGCGCTAAAAACAAAGCGCCAACGGCGAGCAAAACGCCAGGTCCGGCGAGATAAGCCACGTCTCTCGGCACGAGGAACAGCCCCAGCACCACGAACATGAGAATATGCATGGTCCAAGCGAGTCCCTCATGAAAGCGGAGGATGCTGTAACGGTGCTCCAACCGTCGATTGGACAGCACCACGCTCGTCACGTACACCGCCAAAAAGCCACTGCCGTACAGCGACTGCGCAAGGGCGAAAGACAACAGGGCGAGGCCCAAGGTAAATGCGGGGTACATGCCGCCTGTGTCGAGATCGATACTGCGGTTGATGAATGAGCCGAAGATGCCTGTGAGGAGTCCGATGAAAAACCCGACGCCCATTTGCAACAGAAAGAGCACGAGTGTATACCACAGCGCTTGCGTGATGGAGTGGCTCGTCAACCTTTGCCACTCGATGAGAATGGTCGTCAAAAAAAACGCCATTGGGTCGTTTGTTCCGGATTCCAGTTCCATCACATCGACCAGTCGACGCCGGAGCGCCGTGCCTCCGAGTACACTGAACACGGAAGCTGCGTCCGTCGAACTGGCTGCGACGCCGAGCAAGGCGGCGGCGATAAAAGACACGTGTAAGAGTTTATACGCCAAGGCCGTCATAATGGCCGCAGACACCACTACGCCGACGGTCGCCAGCGAGATGGACGGTGCAAAAGCCCGCTTGACGCGACGCAGTGAGGTGTGAAGGCCACCTTCAAAGAGGATAAAAGCGAGGGCGAGATAGCTCAGGTCCTTCGCCGTCGTGGGGGTGATGGTCTCAAAGACCGCCGGATAAATGGCCGCGTAGACGGCGCCAATGCCGACGAAGCTGATGAGCGCTGGGAATCCCAGTTGTTTATTGACGCGAACGAGCAACACGCCGCACAAGAGAACGACGGCCACGACGAGTGTAATGGTATTCACGAAAGCGTCCCCCCGGCAGAGTCAATCCTCACCATTCTGGCCTTTTCCGGGGGATTTCAAAATGCTCCTCGCGATGCTTACACACCTTTTCCTACTGGCCGTCCCTCTGTTGTGCGGCGCGCTCGTCTGCGCGCTTTTTCAGGCGCCCGTTGAACCGCTCTAAGAGCTGCAAGAACTGCCTGTGTTCATCCTCCGTCCAGTCGTCCAGCACTTCTGCGTATAACTCGCGACGCGCGTTGCGCACTTCCTGCAACTTTTCGATGCCGTGCTCGGTGATCTGCAACACACTGCTCCGCCGATCCGTAGGCGACAAGTGGCGCTCAATCAATCCCATCTCCACGAGTGGTGGAATTTGGCGACTCACCGTCGAGATGTCGAGCGCGAACGTGGTGGCGTATTCCCTCGGCGTGCATTCTCCGTTCGTATGGAGGAATAACAACAGTAAATAGGCAGACCGATCCAGTTGTGCGGTGCCATACGTGCGCGTACGGGCAGACTCCATCCTGCGCGCGAACACCGCTACTTCCTGCTCTAGCCGTTGAAGTATATCGTCCACAAAGGTGCACTCCTACTCTTTGGTAAATTTTACGCCGACAAACCTTTTATCAATCTCTATATAGTTGTATAATACAACTGTTTATGGACCGCGTACAAAGTGTTACAGACCCGTCGGTGAAAACATGGCAAACCACGATGAACAGGAGGGCACATATGGCACACCAACACGATGAGCTCGAACTCGAGGGCGCTCAGTCGAATATCTTGCACCAACCGGCACCCGTTTTTGCCGTGGCATTTGCCTGCATTATCGCATTTATGGGACTCGGCCTTGTCGATCCCATTCTACCCGCCATCAGCTCACAGCTCCACGCCTCGAAATCCCAAACAGAGTTATTATTCACCAGTTATAACCTTGTCACAGGCATCGCGATGCTCATCACAGGCTTCATCAGCACGCGCATTGGCCCTAAGTGGACCCTTCTCACAGGCCTATTTCTAATTGTCGGTTTCTCATTCCTCGCGGGACATTCCAGTACCATCGGTCAAATTGTCGGCTTCCGGGCCGGATGGGGATTGGGCAATGCGCTGTTCATCGCCACGGCGCTCAGCGTGATCGTCGGCGTCGCACGGGGCACCACAGCTAGCGCCATCATTCTCTACGAGGCGGCGCTGGGCCTTGGCATCTCTGTCGGACCGTTGCTCGGTGGAACCTTAGGGGCACACAGTTGGCGAGATCCGTTTTACGGCGTGGCGTGCCTGATGGCGATTGGCTTCATCGCCGTCCTGCTATTCCTTCGCGGCGTCCCAAGACCGGCGCATCGAACGTCGATCACCGCGCCGTTCAAAGCACTGAAGTACAAAGGTTTGCTCACGCTAGCGCTCACGGCGTTGTTCTACAATTTTGGCTTCTTCACACTGTTGGCGTACACGCCGTTCCCGCTTCACATGGGCATCCACCAACTCGGATTCGTCTTCTTTGGCTGGGGCATTCTGCTCGCCATCACGTCCGTCTTCGTGGCGCCTCGGCTCGAAGCTCGATTCGGACTGCTGCCGACGATGTACACCGTCCTCGCGTTGATTACCATCACCCTGCTCGTGATGGGGTTTGGCGTACACTCGCAGGCCACGTTGGCCATTTGTGTCATCGTCGTCGGCGCGTTTCTCGGCATCAACAACACCCTCATCACGACAGCCGTCATGGAATCGGCACCAGTCGAACGCCCGACGGCGTCCGCCGCTTACAGCTTCGTGCGCTTCGTCGGTGGTGGCATCGCGCCTTGGCTTGCGGGTAAACTGAGTGATACCGTAAGCGCCGCCTGCCCGTTTTACGTAGGCGCACTCGGCGTACTCATCGGCATCATTTGCCTGTTCATCGGGCGCCACGCGCTCGCTCACGTCAGCGGCGCAAAATCACATTGAGACACCTCACGTGGGTGCTAAAGGAGCGATGGTGTGGAGCTTTATTTTCTTGGCACAGGTGCTGGCATGCCATCGACTCGGCGCAATGTCACGTCCATCTCCTTACGGCTTAACCAAGAGCGCGGGACGTTCTGGATGATCGACTGCGGGGAAGGAACACAGCAACAAGTGCTGTCTTCCCCCCTCAAGCCGAGTCAATTGGAGAAACTATTTATCACACATCTTCACGGCGATCATCTATTCGGACTTCCCGGGCTCCTCGGGAGTCGTGCATTCCAAGGCGGACAGACTCCACTTGCCATCTACGGGCCAAGCGGGTTGCGCGAATTTGTCGAGACCTCACTTCGGATCAGTGAAACCCACCTGCCATACGAAGTTCATGTTCACGAAATCGACGAGGGGCCCATTTTCGAAGACGATCAATTTGTGGTCACTTGCCAGAAGCTCGCACACGGCGTCCCATCCTACGGTTACCGCATCGAAGAGCGCGCTGCACCTGGGCGCCTAGATCAGGCGAAGTTAGAGGCTGCGGGGATTGCACCTGGTCCGATTTACGGACAACTGAAGGCCGGGGTGGATGTCACCTTGACAGATGGTCGAGTACTCCGCGCCAAAGCGTACTTATCCTCGCCGATCCCGGGTCGCAAAATCGTCATTTTAGGCGATACGACACCGTGTCCTGGCATCACTGCACTGGCCATTGGGGCAGACGTCCTCGTTCACGAAGCGACGTACGCATCCGCTGACCAGGCAAAGGCGCACGCGCATCATCACTCGACGTCCGTCGATGCGGCGAGTGCCGCACGCGAGTCAGGGGTCAAGGCACTCATTCTCACACACGTGAGCGCACGTTACGACGAGAGCGCGCTCTCCGCCATGGTCGACGAAGCGCAGGTCATTTTTCCAAATACGTTTCTCGCTGCTGATCACACATCGATGTCCATTTTGCGGACAGGTGAGATCAAGGTCGCCGCACGCGAGTAAGCGGCTGTGCATGTCGCCCTCGTTGCTGATCCCGCCCATCGATTCAAGGAAATTTCAATACAAGGGCACTATCCTAAACGAAGAGCACACAGTGGCCCCCGCTAGGACGGACGAGCGGTGGCAGATACTTCGTCATGACATGTGATTGGTGTCCTGGAGGGCACAGCCCCCTTATTTATAATAGCCTCTCGGCATTGGGTTTTCATTGAACCACCAACGGTTCTGTGCCCGAGGTCTGTTCGTTTGCCCCCATGCTGCTGTGCCCGACTTGACAAATCGGAATTGGAAATTTTAATGCTCTACAGCAAATAATACTTGACTTTTGAGAAACACCCCAACAATCGCCGAGAAGGGCTTAACTGCTCTATCTCATCAGAATTGGGGCTGCGTTATGTTACCAATGGTACGGTCTCATCAGCAGTATCAATTGTTTGTGGAGCAACAACTTCGTACCCACTACGGGAATGGGTCGCTTCTCTTTGTCGCCAAGGACTGGTCGCTTGTGAAGAAGTTCTGGATTACGGATCTCTCCGACACGTTTCAATTACTCGAAGGGGCTTTTTCGTGTCGAGGTCCAAAATCCATTGACCCTGCGGACTTACTTCGTTCGTATTTACTCATGTTGCAGGTCCGAGAACCATCAATTACAGAGTGGGTCAATCAGTTGCGTCGTTGCCCGCTGTATGCCATCCTTAGTGGCTTTGAGTACGGTCAGACACCAGGTGTCGGTACGTTCTACAGCTTTTTCAAGCGACTTTGGTCTCACACCTCCGTGAACCTTTCGCCAAAACTCAGACTCAATCGAAAGAAACTCAAAGGTGGCAAGAAAGGAGAAAAGGCACCAACCAAAGCGTACAGCAAAATCGCAAATCTCATGGCTCAGCTACAAAAGCGCTCAGCCAACAAGCCTCAGCCCTTTGACAGATTGCTTGGTCTCTTTCAACAGCAGTTCCTTACCGTGTCTGCCAATCTAGGCTTGCTTGGAAACACGAATGCCCTGTCCATCGCTGGGGATGGAACGCCGCTTCAAACGGCAACCCAGGTTCGGAATCGACGACTTTGCAACTGTCGTGAACTCGGCACCGAGCTATGCAGATGCTATCGCATTTATTCCCAACCCGACTGTGACATGGGCTGGGACAGTTACCGAAACAGGTACTTCTTCGGCTATCACCTCTACACTTTCGTGGCTGCCGACAGCTTTTACGACCTGCCGCTTTACCCGAGACTTCAACGAGCCTCTCGCCATGATTCAACTTCCTGGGTGGTCAGTGCCCGTGAGTTCGCCGTACGCTTTCGTGACTACACCTGGGACAAAGCACTCTTAGATGCCGCACACGACGCACTGCCCATTTATGAGTATCTTCACGCCCGAAACGTAAAGCCATTTATCGATTGGAATCCACGAAGCACGGGAAACAAAGGTGTTAAAAAGGATGACATCACGTTCTCCCCGACTGGGGTTCCGTTTTGCAAAAAGGGGCTGGAGATGAAGGATCGTGGTTACGACTACACACGGGGTCGTAGAAAATACTACTGTCCGCTCGTCGTAAAAGGTGTGGTGACTTGTGATACGCCTTGCTCCGATTCACCTTACGGAAGATGCGTACACACATACACCAAACACAATCCTCGCTTGTTCCCACCCGTCGCTCGCAACAGCGACGAGTGGAACGAAGTCTACAAACGCAGAACCACCTGCGAGCGTAGCAACAAGCGGGCAAAAGAGGACTTTCTCCTCGAAGCCGCCAAGCATCGCAGTACCATGATGTGGACCGTCCGCATCTATGGCATTGCTATGTGCCAACACATGGATGCTTGGTTCCAGGAGAGTACGCTCGACCTGAGTTCGCTACTCTTGTCAGCCTGAGCTACTCCAATCATACCATCTCCAGCGATGGCTCTTTGAAAAATCGGATCGTCATCGCTCTGTTTGCTATACCCTTTTTCAAAGAACGCCGCTGCCTCAGCCGTTGCTCATAGGATTTCCAGTGGATTCTTGGGAAAGATTCCGCTTTCGTCCCGTTTTCATCATCTGAATGCCGAGAGGCTATTATAGAAAAGCGGCCTCAAAGGAGGCCGCTTTTCACGTATAGGTGACCCGCATCGATCAAGGAGTCGTCGTCGAGTTGTCCCTAGACCAACGTCACGTCGACGCCGATCTCTTTGAGCTTATCGAAAAACATCGGACAGGTCTTGGAGACACAACCGGGATCGTCGATCTCGATTCCCTTCACACGCGTGCCCATGATGGCCTGAGCCATCGCCACACGGTGGTCGTCGTAGGACGACAGCAAAGCGCCGCTAGGTGTGCCGGGATGAATCGTGACGCCGTCGCGCCGCTCCTCAACTTCAATACCAAGGCGGCCAAGCGTCTCGCAGATGGCAACCAATCGATCGGACTCGTGATGGCGAATATGCTCGACATCGGTGATCGCGATGGGGCCATCTGCAAATGGAGCGAGAAACGCGAGTGTCAGGGTCTGATCGGACATTTCCTTCATACTGACGGTCAACCCGCCCCGCAGACGGGCTGGGCCGCGAACTTCGATACCTTGACCGCCTGTATCTACCTCGCAGCCCATCTCCTTTAAGACGTCGACAAAATGAACGTCCGGCTGCCTAGTGTCATAGGAGAGGTTCTTCACGCGCACACGTCCGCCGGTGAGCGCCGCGATGGCCCAGAAGTAGCAAGCCGTCGAGGCATCTGCCTCGATTTCGTAATCCCTCCCCTGATACCCTGTCGGGGAGACGGTCATCTCGCTCAGATCGGAACTTGCAGCGACTTCACACCCGAACGCCCGCATCATGTCGAGTGTGATATGTACATATGCGTGCTGCACGATCGTATCCGTAATTTCCACCGTCAGAGGAGCCTTGGCGTAGGGCGCCGCGATCAGAACCCCACTGATGAACTGGCTCGAAACGGACCCGGACATTTGCACGCGGCCCCCGCGAAGACCATTTGCAACGAGTTGTACCGGCAACGTGTCCTGCCCTTTCGTTTGAGGCTCGATGGTCGCACCCAAATCGCGCAAGGTATTGAACAATACGCCCATCGGTCGCTCGTTCATACGCTTGCTCCCCTCGACGTACCACTCTCCGCTGCCTGCCGCGAGTGCGCTCGTCAAAAATCGAGCGGTCGTACCGCCAGCACCTGTATAGATGCGTCCTGTCGCATGTGGCCAAGAACCGGCAATCCCGTGAACCGTCACCTCGTCCTGGTCGACGTCGACATTGACCCCGAGCGACCTGAGGGCCTCGATGCACCAATACGCGTCGTCACTGCGGAGGAGGCCGGACAGGCGCGAGGTGCCACTTGCGAGCGCGGCGACGATGAGTGCTCGGTTGGTAAAGCTCTTGCTGCCCGGGACGACGAGATCTGCATCGATAGGCTGGCTTATAGGCTTCATCGACGCGCGTGTGACGTCGTGCAAAGCCCATGGCGATCTCGCCTGTAAATCCGCATGGTTCGATGACATACATTCACCTCATAGATACGTTTTCAAACCTTGAGGAACAGATGTGGCCTCACTGCTGTGGGCGCAACGGGTTGTGGCCGAAAGATGGCCAACAGTTCCTTCGCACGGCCCCTGTTCCCTCCGTCTCGACTGATGTTTCGCTGCACTTCGAACGCGACGAACGACGCTCCCTGATACACATCGCGAGTGAGTGGCGTGTCGTGATTTGAAATCAAGACAAAAACCCCTCGACTGGCCAGCTCTCGCGCTACCCGAGCGAGCCGCATTTGGCTCTCCGCGGAAAATCCGCCCGCTTGGTAAGACGTGAAGTTCGAAGTACGGCTCAAGGGAATATAGGGCGGGTCGCAATATACGACGTCGCCTGGCTCGGCCTCGCGCATCATCGTTTCGAAGTCGACATTGTAAAAAGGGACTGCGCGAAACCGCGCATGGAATTCCAACATCTCACGTTCTGGGAAGTAAGGTTTGTGATAGCGGCCGAAGGGGACATTGAATTCGCCGCGCCCGTTCGTCCGATACAGCCCATTGTAGCCGTGGCGGTTGAGATACAGAAGCAGCGCCGATTTATGTGCGACGTCCGTCGACGCATTGTACTCGTCGCGCAACTGGTAATACACGTCTGCTGCGTTCGTCTCCGGTGTGAACAGACTTCGACAGTAGGAGATAAACTCCGTTCCATGTTCCCGAAGCGTGTCGTACAGACGAATCAAATCCGCGTTGGAGTCGTTCAGGACATAGGCAGACCTGTCGATGTTCAGCGACACCGCACACGACCCACAAAACGGCTCAATCAAACGGCCGCCATCCGGAAGCGCTCGTCGAATGTGGGAAAGGACCCGGTATTTGTTTCCTGCCCATTTCAAGAATGGTTTCATACTCGACTCCCATCCGCCGCAAATTGCACTCGTCCCCTATTATACAAGAGAACGCGTGAGAATTTAGCAATTCTCACGAGCGCGCCCCCGACGGTCAGGTGTAGGCCACGACTGCAGCCAGCGGCGATTCCACACTGGTCCAGAGCGTACAAAGACCCTTACACCAGCAATGCATCTGGCCAAGGGTCTTCGAACCAATCGTAAAAGCGGCTCAGGCGGTTACGAAAGCTGCTTGATTTTCGTTTCGATCGGCGCACGTTCCTTAACTTCCGGTACTTCCACCGGATAACCGACCCCAAGTACCCAGATGGTGGCGGTCTCGTCGCTCACGCCGAGCGTCTCGCGCGCGTTTGGCGTGTTACCGATGGACGTCCAGCGCGTCCCTGCGCCGTCGGCGTGTGCTGCCAAGCAGAAATTCTGGATGAAGGAGGAGGTGGCGACGAGATTTTCGTCGCGATCGACCGGCTTTTCCGATCCTTGCGACACGATCGCCAACACGAGCGGCGCGTCGCCAAAGTTTGGTCTGTGATTCAGTTTTGCGCGCGTCTCGTCCCCGATGACGAGAATCTCCCAAGGCTGGTTCATGCGGTGATTTGGAGCGTAGCTCGCCACCTCAAGCCACTTCTGCCAGGTGGCTTCGGCAATTGGCTCTGCCTTGAACTGCTTGATATTTCGGCGCCCCACAATAGCTTCTATCGTATCCATGAGAAACTCCCTTCCGTAATCAGCTGACGCACAAATCATACACCAAGTACAGCCAATGTCGATGAGTATGTGCAACCGGAAATACGCATGGTATACACAGAGGTGAAGTGGATGACAAAGATGAGTGAAAAGGCTTGGGTCTGGTGCCTGATTCCGGCTGGCATAACGGCGTCCTTAGCTGGAGCGATCGTCGGCTCGCGCATCGCGGCGAATCGTGCGCAGTCGCAACAGAACCCGGATGGCCAGAACGGATCTTGGGGAAACAACCGCGGCCAGCGAAAAGACGCCCTGTTCCCACAGTAAACCGAGTTTCGCTTCACGGCGGACAGGGGTTCGCAGCACAGGTGCTCGCTGCCGGCAGGGTGATCAGGGGACTCGGATGTTCGTCGGGTTTCACGGTTCGACCCGCGTTCCATCCGACCTCCTGATTGTCTGATATGCGCCCAAACTACACCCGACGACCTTATGCATCTCTGGCTCATGCGGCGGCTCTCCTGAGCTGTTTCCGCACTTGTCGGCGGCGACCAAATAGCGCATGCTTACATCTGTGAACCTCTGAACGAAAAAACGGGTGATGATATGAACGAAATGACGAAACGTCAAGAGGACCTGTTGACAGCCCTCCAGCAGAGCATCCATCCTTTATCCGGGCAGGCCCTAGCCAACCAGTTAGGGGTGACGCGCCAAGTGGTGGTACACGATATCGCGCTGCTGCGCGCGATGGGCCACCGCATCCTCGCGACGCCAAAAGGGTATCTGATTCAGTCCACAGAGTCCGTTCAGACGGAACTGGTAGCTGTATCTCACAAGCCAGAACAAACGCCGACTGAGCTCAACATCTTTGTCGACTGCGGGCTACGCGTCATCGACGTGCGCGTGGAGCACCGCGTATACGGCGAAATTGTGGCGAATTTATACCTGTCGTCCCGGCGCGACGTCGAACACTTTCTCGCCAAGATCCAGTCGGAACACGCGCCGTTTCTCTCATCGCTCACAGGTGGGATCCACTATCATCTCGTCGAGTTCGATCACGTCGACCAACTCACGGACGCCATCGCACAACTTCGGGCTGCGGGGATTCTCGTGATCGATTGACGTCGGCTCTTCGCAGCCAATTCCCCACATGTCCTTAGCGTCGTGAAGCAACCCAGTGATCTACCAAATAAAAAACCTTTACAAACGTGTCCAAACAAGTGTATATACAGCGGTGTACTCTTAATCTAGGAGGTGTTTTCGTTGGCTCAACAGAGACAGGCGGTATACGGCGACAAAGTGATGAAAGTCGAGCCGTTTAGCGTGGAAAAAGTACCGCAACAAGAGCGACACGGCAACTCTTTCGGACAATTCACACTGTGGTTGGGCAGCAATTTGACGATTGCCGACTACGCACTGGGCTTTATTCCAGTATCGCTCGGGATGTCTTGGATTTGGGCGATCATCGCGATTCTCATCGGCAACATCGTCGGTGCCCTCGTGCTCGGGCTCTGCTCCGCGATGGGTCCGGCTTACGGACTACCGCAACTGATCATCACGCGGGCGACCTTCGGCCGCGTCGGGGGTTATGTCCCAGGCCTCTTAAACTTCGTAAGCACGATTGGCTGGTTCACAGTCAACAACATATTGGGTTCCTTCGGACTTCATGCCTTGTTTCCTAGCCTGCCCTTCGCAGCCGCATCCGTCATTTTGGTGGTCGTACAGGGTGTGGTGGCCATGCTGGGGCATAATTTTATCCATGCATACGAGCGAGTCATGTCTGTGGTACTCGGCATCGTGTTTGCGATTGTCACGATCATCAGCCTCGCGCACTGGTCAAAGCTTAGCGCCTATCACGCGACCAATCACAATCTAGCGCTCGGAATCATGGTCGTCATCGGTGCAACGTTCTCCTACCTCGGAAGCTGGGGACCTTACGCTTCGGACTACAGTAGATACCTAAGTCCACAGGCCAGCAAAGCGCGCGTAGGGTTCGCCGCAGCCATCGGATCTTTCATTGCATCCGCATGGCTAGAAATCGTCGGGATGTTCGTGGCTGTTTTGGCGGCAGGCCACAGCGCGAATTCGATCGACGCGCTACACAGGACGATGGGTGGATTTGGGGGTGTCGCCACTGTCGCCATCATCCTCGGCGGCACGGCGGCAGACGCTATCAACCTGTACTCCAATTCACTGTCGGTCCGCGCACTCGACATCAAGATTCCGCGATGGTTGCTCGTCGTGCTGGCAAGTGTCATCGGCCTCATTCTGAGCCTGCTCGGACGAGGTCAGTTCGAAAGCAACTTCGAAAATTTCCTCCTCCTCATTGGCTATTGGATCACGCCGTGGATGGGCGTCCTCCTCGCCGACTTCTACGTGCGCAACCGGCAGTCGGGCGACGTTGAGCCCCGCTCGTTCCATTGGGCAGGATTCATCAGTTTCCTCGTCGGGATCGTCGTATCCATCCCGTTCATGGACAATACCTTGTACGAGGGGCCGATCTCAGCCGCATGGCACGGGTTGGACCTGGCGTTTTACGTCGGATTCTTCGTCTCGTTTGTACTCTACCTCGCCATCAAACGATCTACCGGTCGGAAATATGGAGCATCATCGACGTTCTGACGGCCTTTGGCAGCACCAGAACCGAGCAAAAGAAAGGCGCGGCACCCTCGGAGACCCGAGTGGCGGCCGCGCCTTTTTGCGGTCACGATCGCGTTCATTCTTTCACGAAACGGCGCTGCGTCTTTTTTCCGTCGTAGGAAAAGATGGCTTCTCGGCCTTCGACGACCGTGTGAAGGTGACAGTTGCGGCCCCAAACCCGGTGAAGGTATGGCATCGTCTTCTCCAGATGCTTTAAATCGAGTTCGACTCCCTCGTACTCGTGCTTGATGTACAACTCGCCATTCCGGTTGTAATCTCCGTCCTCGACGTACAGGACAGGAATGCCACCATTAACGCGAGAGGCGACGATCGTATCGCGCACCTTCTCCCAGTCGGTCTCGACGACCCGCCAATCGTTTCCCACCTTTTGGTACAGATACAAATCGAGATCTTCAACCAGCTGCTTCGTGAGGTAATTTCTCAGGAAGGAGACGTCGTTTTCCATCTCCCGAACCTCAAACATTTTCGCGCGACCTTGCCCCGGTTCGCGATGGTCCCGTTCGCGTTCTTCCTGCGTCGGATGATCCCACCGCTTCTCGATATCCTCCCAAATCGCCAACCCGATGTGATACGGGTTGATGGAGGTCCGCGACGGCAAGACGACGCCAGAGTGCATCTTCGCAAATTCCACAGCTTCTTCATCCGTGAGATTCATATCCCGCATAATGCGCAGATGCCAGTATGTCGCCCAGCCCTCGTTCATGATCTTCGTCTCCATCTGCGGCCAGAAGTACAACATCTCCTCGCGCAGGATGGAGAGAATGTCCCGTTCCCACTCTTCGAGCACGGGACTGTTCTCGATGATAAACAACATGACGTCCTTTTGTGCTGCGCGCGGCTTCACCATCGGCTTTTTCGGGCGCCGCTCCTCTGCGGCTTCGCCGATCGCCCAAAGGTCGTCGTAGGGCGTTGAGGTGTGGTCCACGGAGTGAAAAACCGGATCGTATTCCCCTCGGCGATTCTTGTATTGTTGCTGCTTCACCTTCGCGCGCGCATTCCGTCCATCGGTCGATGCGTCTACGTGCTCTGACAGCGCCAGCCCCGCGTCGAGCAGGCCCTCGACAGCCTCCCGGCCGTGTTTCAGCTCGTATTGGCGAATCCGTTCTGCACTCGATGCCATGCGCTCTACCATGTCTCGAGACGTATACCGAAACGTCGCATTATTCTTAAAGAAATCGCAATGCGCCAAGACGTGGGCGCAAACGGTCTTATTTTGAAGCAACGTGTTCCCATCGAGCAAAAACGCATAACACGGGTCGGAGTTGATGACGAGTTCGTAAATGCGGCTCATGCCTAGGTCGTATTCGAGTTTCATCCTGTGAAACGTCTTATCGAACCACCGAGCGAATGAAAATGGTACAGGCTGAAACAGCAGCAAGACACAGACATATGGGTCTGTTTATCAATATGGCCCCATTAAAAAATCGGTAGCTTAGGTAGCTCCGCTCTTTTGTATATGTCCTGGTTTCTATCCTGATATGCATGTTGAGTCAAAATAAAAAGCCGCCCGCTGCCTGGGCTGAACAAAAGTTTGAGCTGCAATGCAGACAAAGAAAAAAGCCCCCCGGAGGGGCTCTGTGTTAAAACATTTTGAAGTACTTACTTCCGCCAACTTTATTCCAGCCCCATCGTAGTGCCGCATTTGCCTTATCGGGCTTCTTGCGAATCGTGTACACGCCCCATCTGATTAGCGTGATGAGCATCGTAACCGCGAGAAACATGAGAAGACAAATCAGAACAAACATGTAAGCAACCCACTTGAAAATCCAATACATCATCCAGAAGAAGGTGCGCATCATCAGGCCTCCTGGAATACAAATGTTCGACGCGATGGGCAAATATCCTCGAAGATGCGCATAAGAAGGGCCTCCAATCGGAGGCGCCAGTCAACTCCTAACATCATTGCGCGAGGTTAAAGGTGATCGATTCTTGGTCAATATCGAAGTCGTAAAAGTACCACGTGAAGTTAGTTGCGCCGGGTTGTAGCGGGCCGAATGTAATATTCCCGGTTGTCGATTGACCAGGGTCTACAGTATCGGTCTCATCTAAAGTGTCGCCCTGCCACTCGACAACAGGACCGTTATCCGAAAGGGTACCTGTCGGAACCATAGCGTCGGTTTCCGATCCAACATTCGAAACAGTAACGTTGATTACTGTTGATGTGTTATCCGCTGTTACGCTGTTGATGGTTAACTTTTCACCGTCTTTATAAGTGAAAGTTTTAGGTAATTGAGACATATCAACTGTGGTACTTGACGGAGTAGTTGCACCGGCAGCCGTCTTCATGCTAAAGACTCCAGGATTTTTGCTTCCATTCCATGTTGCGGTGACGCCGGCTTTATCTAAGGCCTGCTCAATGGAATACAACTGAACGTAAGTCGTTCCACCATAGACCAGCTTTGATGCATTGCCGACCGTTTGCCCATTTAGCGTAAAGGTGCTGTTGCCCTTTTGCGCTTGCACCATGTTGGTGGCTGCGAACACAGAACCGCCGAATAAGATGCCGCCGGCCAAAAATGCCGCAACGTGTGTCGGAACTTTTCTCGCCATTTTCGTGAATTTCATGAATTATCACCCTCCCGGCGTTGATCTTCTATGCGCTTGGGCAAATATCCTTGTAGAAACATTTGTATCCATTGATGCCGATGGTTTATCCCGCATCTTCGCTCATCCAGTAGCGTCGTTTTCTGCTCTGTCTGCCTTCCACTCGCTCGGCGGCGCGCTCATCTTCGATATAAACGGGGTAACCGTCTCACCTCCAGCGCGAATGACATTGATGGCGTAATGCCGCGGCGTCTTTAACGCCTCTTCGACGGTAAATGGGTCGATTTCTTCGGCAAGGTCACGCAGTATTTGCTTTGATGTGGTGTAGATGGTGTAATGCGGTCCAGCGGCTTTGATGCTGTTGGTCAGCGTCTTCGGTACCTGGTCCCACAAGTGGAACATGAATATCAGACCAAGGCGCCATTTGCGCGATTCCACCGCCATGCGTTCCCAGCGAGGCGCGCACGACTTAAATTGATGCGGCTCATCAGCAATGACGAACGCGGGCACCTGATCCTCTTCGGCGCGCGCGAACATGGCGAGCTCAATTTTGCTCATGAGGAAATCAACAAGGATGTCAGTGGTCTCGGCACCAAGTTCGCGCTTGGGAACGTGAATGCGGACATGATACCCGCCAGTCATGTATTGTGTGAAGTCTATGCCTTCAAGACACTGAAAGCATTCGCGCAGATAGTCGTCTCCTAGAAGCATATCGAGGCGATTAAGGACAGGTTCCAGCACCCTCCCCTTCATACCATCCGATAACCGCTCGAATGTTTGCCATTCGTCGTACAGGTCCGGTCGCGCTTCTCTTACCGTTTCAACTGCATTCTTCCGGTACTTCGGATCCGTGAACAGCATCATCATGTCATACAGCGAGCCGCCAATGATTCCGAGCGTTTTAGCGGCCAATCGAATGAGCCTCGCCGTCTCGACGCCCGCTTCGTGCCCGTGGAGGTTGAAGAAGTTCAACACTTCACCAGCTAGTCGGTTCGCAGCATATTTGCCGTGGCTCGCCTCCGGCCAATCCAGACGGATCGCCATTTCCCCGAAGCGTAGGTGTATGCGCTTGTCGGACGATACGCCGAGCGAGCGCGCCCCGATGTCGATCTCTTCGCCAAGTCCATCCTTCGCGACGTCGATGCTGAACACTGAGAAGCCGCAAGCGAGCGCACCCGCGCCGAAATTGCCACCGTATGAACCGGTTTTCCCGACCCCCATACCGCCGATGACCACTCGAGGCAAACACAACTCGTCATGGTTGGATATAGGAAATCCCCACGCCTGCGTTGTGCCCCTGTGAGTGACGGTGCCCATTGCGATCTTGGCCTTCGCCAGTCGCTCGTTTAGTCCTGTTTCACGCCGTTCGATGGTTGCGAGATAGTCCTTAAACTCATCCTGTAGGGATGCCGTGGGCAGTTGGAACAGTTTCCCCGTTTCCGAGCAGGACATGAGATTGTCGACCGAATGCCCGAACGTCTCCCACCTGTTGAGCGCATCCACACCGCGAGTGGATAGGCGACCGTATTCGCGCCGTTTTAGTTCGTTGTCGCCCGATAACTCAGTGAACGCGTTTGAGAGTGCGCGAAGCGTGATTTGACGGCGGCTAATATCCTCCGAATGTGACAGAACGTATATGTGTGTGCGAAACACAGGTTCGTTCCGCTTCTGCATGGTTTCACGTTGGAGTCTGCCGTCCTGCATGATTTCGCGTTTCTCCACGTCTGCTTTATGGCGTTTCTTGCGAGACAGGTCGACTTCCTTAGCGATACTCCCATCAAAGATGGTCCCGACCAGTTCGGACATGCCTTGTAGTTGCCCGTCGAGTCCCGCGGCTAACTGCTTGAGATTGAACCGGCCACCGACGCTACGATGTGGCGTCTTCCCCTTCTTGAACTCATCCCACGCCCTATCAGACCAATCCTGCCATGCTTTACGACTGTATGGACTGATTCGGATCACCACGCGCGCCTCGTCTCCATCCTTCATGTCGCGAACGACGTTCAGAATGCTCGTGATCGGGACCGTATCTTCCCTCCAATCAGCAGCGAGCGCGAAAATGTTGTGCCGCGCGTAGTTCAATTCGGCCGCCGACGTGTGCAGTGGGTTCACCCGGTCGAGTGGTTCGTCCATGATGGCCGAGCGTTCCCAGTATCGTGCGACGCGTTGACGTAGGAACGTCTCGCATTCGGCCGACGTAGCCAAGTGAAACGTGATTTCCTTCGGCGTGAGCCGCACGACATACCAGACGGCCGGCAACTCACTGAGCGGCCGGCCGGCCGAAATTCTGATCCGCTTGTGCCACGGTTTGAAGAGATAGTCATGCAATGCCCGAGTGAACTCGTGCCCTCTCTTGTTGTCGACGGTGCGGTCAGGGATGATACGGAACATCTTAACCTCCGGCATAGTTATCCATCACCTTCGCAATGATAGTTCCCAGGACCGATACCCCGGCTATGCTGCGGCATTTCAGACTGCCAATCATGGCCCCAAGGATAGCCCCGCAACACACGACGAGCAATAATCCGGGAGCAAGATGCAGGAGTGCTTTGCCGATCTCCTTGAACACCTCGAATAAGGCCTGTGTTATCGCGTTTTGAGGATCTATGACATGTGCGTGAGGTGTTCCAGCATCCCACAAGTCCTTAGGAATCCCGAACAATTGTTGTCCCCACGTCTCCACCTGGTCTTTCCACTGGTCAGACGCCGCTTGAAGGTGGCTTATGGTGTCGCCGCCTACCTTTACCACCACGGGGTCGTGTACTTGGTGGAGATACGCGTTCGGATCCACCCAATGCCCTATCTGGTCACGTATTCCGAGATGCAGGTGCGGGCCTGTGCTGTGCCCGGTACTGCCAACCGTGGCGATCACTTCGTCGGGTTGAACTTTGTCACCAACGCGGACGCTGACCGTTTGCAAGTGCCCAAACACTGCGGTGTAACCGTCCTGGAACTTCACCCAGACGGCGTTCCCGAATCCTTGCGTGCCTTCATGCGTTACATTTACCACGACGCCAGGCTCGAATGAATGAACGGGCGTTCCTGCTGGCACCGCGAAATCAATTCCCTGATGGATGTGGTCCGTATGTGCTGCGTCGGTGACGCCGTATCCAGTGCTAATTCTCATGGCGCTTCACCTGCCGTATTGCGATTACGTTCCGCGCGACGCACAGGCCAAGATTGGCAGAACACAGCGAGTAGAACGCTATTTTCAGTCCGCATATCACACCGAATAGCACTCGAGTCACCCCTAACCCAAGCTCTTTAGCAAGCCGGGAACATATTTCATCGCGAGGTATCCAAGGACAGCCCACTTCGCCTTGTCGACAGCCTGCGCCGGATGACCAATCATGGCCTGCAGGCACGCCCAGGCAAGGACAATAGACGCGACAGGCAACGCCATGTCCTGAAGCATGTGGATCACGGGATCGAAGGCATCTCTGATGTCCGGTTGTGTAGTGCCGGCAAAGGCCACACCTGGCGATGCGAACACCCCGGCGAAAAGCGCGCTGAGTTTCGCTGCGTTGTGCTGCGCTACGTCATCAATCCGAATTAACTGGCCGTTAGATATGAATGAACGAAAGTCGTATGTCTTTGTCCTCATTTCCTTAACCTCCGAATGATACGGAATGTCACGCTTCCAATGATACCTGCCATGCTCGCAACCATAATCGCGCCACCGATGTAAAACATGAATAACTCCCCCTACGTTGAACAAGCTAGTGTCATCGAAAGGAGTGTCAATCCGATGCCCGTATTCGAGTTAATCTGCGCTGGGTTTCTATTGTTGGGTGACATCATCAGCCGTCTTTAACGGATTATTGAGTGACCATGCATCTTTTACTGACACCCACGCATAGGGTGATACTACCCATCACCCAATGGGCCGGAGTATAGCCGCCGACTTGAGCGGCTTTTTTATTTGTCCAACGGATGCGGTGTGGTGTGAAGTTACACCATTCCCTCCCCTTGCAAAGCCTTGCGGTATAACAACGTAGCCTCCCACACCGTGTCGGCCACGCCATATACGCGGTAACCGGCCGCAATCCAACAACCAAGCCACTCGAATGCGCACAGGTACGCTTCCGCCTCGCCAACGACGACATACACCATTTCATCCACTTACCGCTCGCCCCCTAGCTTGGATGTGTCGATGGTCAACTCGCTCGGACGCCGCTGTAATGCTTTCTTCCGCTTTACCCGTTCAGACAACCACTTCTTAACCTCTGTGCTAAACTGCATCGAATTGGCTTCTTCGTACTCCTCACTTTCCTTCTCCAGATTGAACCAGACAAATTTTCTCTCGCCTGCCATATGACCACCTCTCATAGTGCGCTGCGTGACGCTACATCTCGTCGCGTTTCGCTGCGCTGCGTCGTGATTGGTAGAGGATATGGGCGCATGCCTAAAAGTTTGCAAGTCCCGTTAAAAAAGGAGCAAGCAGGGCTAGAACATCTTTTGTCGAACTTGCTGTAACGGTGATATATCATGGCTACGAAATTGAAGGTCAAAATGGTCGAACGCGACTACACACAAGGTTCATTGGCCGATGCAGTGGGGATAAGCAATACGTCAATGAGTCAGATTGTTCGCGAAAAGACTGTTCCGAATCTGATTTTGGCGATGAAAATAGCAAAGAAATTGGATAGCACTGTCGAAGAACTTTGGGGTCACTTATTGGAGGATTGAACAATGAAGATTGAGAACGAGGAAATAATTCAAGTTCCAGATCAAACGAACCGATGAACAAAACCGCGCCCTAATCGTCTCGTGATGGGCGCGGCCTTTATTGTGCAGCAACGATTCATGATTTTCAGGATATCCGATGGATGATACAATATACCCAACAGAGCTCACCACGCCTCTCAACGATGCGAACCCCGGTGGGCCATTTTCATTTTCGGAGGGAACATGGCAACATACAGTTTTTACGCTCTGCACGTTGATGCTTCTATACATCGGTATCCCATGTACACGCTTGTCGAAGCAGGAACGAATCAAGAGGCCATTCACAAATTCGCTGTGGAGCATGAGATGAAGGTGGCTGAACTGGAGCCGGATGGCGTTTGGATGGAGATGAAGGACGGGGCGTTGGTGATGTATAGCGTGACGGAGAAAATTCAAAAAGACCGTACCCGACGGTCTGAGGTGTAATGCTCCGTTAGCTTCAACCACCCAATTTATACGAATCCCTATCGTCTTTTTAATGAATTGCATAATGAAGTCGATGTGGTATTATGATATTAATATGGGGTGCTGTTGTAGAAGGCGTCAGTCGGACTGATGCTGAATCTACGCGGTGCCCTGTTGTGTTTTGTTCTCCTTCATATCCAAAAGTAAAATCATCTTTCTCAAATTTGTAGTGCTACCAGTGATTTTAGGGATGTCATCGAAATGTTGTTCTAAAAATCCCCTTAGTTCCTGGGTTTCAGCTCTGAATGCAGCTTTAAGAACTAAAAAATTAGATTTCCTAACATTTGGTATATCTGATTTATAAATCTCCTCCATGCTGATTTCTGGGTGTTCACCAATGAACTCCTCAAATCTGGAAAAATCCTTTTCGATCGTTTTATTTAAAACATCCTTTGGTTCTTTACTCTGGATTGCTTTAAGCTTTGTATCGACTTCACCGTCAAATCCCTTTAAATACTTGTGCACTGGTAGGACATTGCTATTTCTCTTCGCTAAGGTCACTAAAACCCCCAACAAATTACTCTTGGATTTAACAGCGGGCATATCGTCAAAAACAATATCCCGATAGAAATCTTTTCCTTCCAACCCTGCAAGTCCCTTATCCTGCAAGGGTGATGGCATATCTTTTTCCTTCCCAATTGCAACCACGACTTCATCACCAGAATAACCATCTTCATCATCGCTCAGTTGAATAATCTTTGTTTTGTTTCCCTGGTAGTTTATAACTAAGTCCGAAACTAAATTCTTCAACCAAAATACTTCCTTAAGCTTGGTTATCCTATCCATTTGTGCCATATGCTCAAGCAAGATGGTGTAATCCGACAAACGAATCCTAGTCAGATGAATACTTCGACCATCAACGTTTTTCACAAATTCCCCAACGTCTGGTTCGGACTGCTCCTCGTCGTATTCGACAAAAATGAGTCGTTCCTTTAAACGTCTAAAGTCCAAAGACGACTCGACACAGCCATAAATGTCTGCGAGTAACTTTTGAATACTGGCGTCTGTCAGGGAATACCCCAAAAAAATCACAGGATTTTCCGTGAATAAATGTATAAGCTTCCCCACCAAGACTCTGCTTCGACGATCTAACCTGAGATAGTCTTCGCGTGTCAGAGTTATTGATTCCGGAGCTGTTACACAACCATGCATTTTAACCAGAGTACCAATTTCACTTCCCAAAAAAATAGGCGCTCCGATAACTGCTCTGTGGGATGTAAAGATATGATCCTCTAAAAAAGAATCATAATTAGTTGTCACAACGGTCAGCATCTTCTCGTGTAATTCTTTGAGAAGTTCTATTTCAGAGCTCAACTCCACCTTGATTGAATATTGGCTCAGTGTTTCCGATATAAATCTCTTCAGTGGCGATACGTTATTTTCTTCCGAAACGTCCATATCAATCTCTCCGGCATACACCGCCATATTGAAGTCATACTCAACCTTAGAACCGATGCGTGTATATACTTCTTCTGTCATTTCAACGCTATTTGTCTCTCTCAAAGCCTGTGTTTCGTAACTCAAATACTTCTTTAATGGTTCCTCTTCATACTCGCTTATACATCTAATTAGGAGTTGTCTCCAGTTGTAATCGTTTGTTGTATACCGTTTGGAAATCCCCGACCCCACAAACAGTATTGGTAACCGCCCTGATTGACGAATGTTAGAGAAGATTGTCGCGATATCGCTCATTCTTCGTTCAACCCCAACCCGTAAATTTTAAACAATTATACCATTAAGGAGCACGTATGTCTGGGATATAGGCTAGACAAAGGATGTATGCAAGATATGTAACATTGCTGATTTGTCGTTCTTGCAAGCCATCAGGTTAGTAAAAAGGTAATACCAAACGCAGAAAAGGGTGGCCGAAGCCACCCCATCCGCATAAGGTTCAAACAATCCCAGCTAAGGACGTCACGGTTAGGATACAGCGGTTGCCGTAGCCTGTCCATCACTTACAGGAGAATCCTGCGTCGTATTGGAGACATCCGGTGCCGATGCCTTCGAAAGCAGGTCCGTCAGCTCCTTCGCCTTGGCAAACGTGGCGTCGCCCTCGAACATCTTGGCCAACGTCGGAGCATCCTTCAAAGCGGCAACGATCTCCTTCTCCGTGGCCTCGGCGGACTTCGGCATATGTGACTTCACGAAGGCGATAGCCGCAGCCTGTTCAGATGGGCTGAGCGACTCATACTCTTTTTGCGCGCCTTGGATAGCGGCTTGTGCATAGGTCGACAGAGCGAATTTCTTCACGTCGCTCGCCGCGCTGTTCAACTCATGATGAAACTTAGCCTCGATGGTCTTAACGATAGGAGTGTGCACGAGTTCTTCGGCGCCCTTCACAATCGCAGCCTTCTCACCATTTGCGAACGTCATAGCTGCCATGAACCATTTCGTTTTGCTGACACCAAGCAACGTTCCGCCTACACCAAAACACACGATAGCGTCATTAACCAAACTTGCGACGTTGATAATCATTCTTGTTCGTCCTCCTCAAAATGTGCTTGTCTGAGTAGAGCCGTCTGCATATGTCAACGTGACGGAAACAGGTTTCTCGTCAACGGAGCTGGTTACAAAGTTCCACTCGCCCGCAGATGTCTTCGTGGCTTTGACACCTGGGATGGATGACCAGTTTACATACGTCACACCGTCGATGGCGTACGCGTCAACCTCGACACCGTTCACCTGCGCTTTCATCAGGGTGGCTTGGACAGTAGTTGGAGCGGGTGTCGGTGATGGAGTAGGCGTCGGCGAAGGAGATGGCGTTGTCTTGGATTGGAGTGCGGCCTCGATTGCCGCCCATGTCGCGGGACCGACTACACCATCCACGGTTAGCCCATGCGCTGACTGAAACGCCTTTACCGCTGTCTGCGTACCCGCTCCGAAATCGCCATCCACAGTCAGCACTGGATTAGCCCCGAGCGTGTTCAGGTCTTTCTGAAGCGTTTCGACGGCGGCACCCGTAGAATTCAGCTGTACGGTTGGGTTGCTCATGGGTGTCAGGTCTCCTTCCGTGTAGTTTCCTTGGAGCGCGGCGACAGAGGGAGCATAGCTCATGTCGACATTCCCGGAGATGCCACTCACCGTTGCCGTATCTGTGTATTGCCACATCAGGTAAGACGTCCAGTCGGCGAACTGAGAGGGTGCAGAGACGCCATAGACTGATACCCATAGCGGGATATCCCCGAGACCAGATAGGTCGAACATATTCGCGTACCATGGTCCGGTGTAAAGCATTGCCTTACGACCTGTCTGCGCCTCTACGTAGTTGACGAACGTTCGTACCCACGCCACGATTTGCGCACCTGTGAGGGGCCCTGCACTTGTCGGAGACTCGAGGTCAAGCACCGGCATTAGGTCAGTAGACGTCTGTTGGAGGATAGAGACGAAATGCTTCGCCTCGGCCGTCGGGTCGTTAGACTCTGGATGGGCAAAATGATAGGCGCCCACTGGCAATCCTGCCGATTGGGCGCCTTGTACGTGTGATGCAAACGTCGAGTCGTTTAAGGTCACACCCTCCGTGGACTTCGCGTAAACGGCTGAGACACCGGACGCCTTGACTTCCGACCAATCGACTGTGGGCTGGTAATTGGACACGTCCAGGACTTTTATCGTCATTTCAGTCACCTCGCTTTATGTGGGTGTCGAACTTCTCATGCAGGTGCTCAATCCGTTGATGCATCACTTTGAGGAGTGCGCGCTTCTCGATGTATTCTCCGGCGCCGTAGGCAAGGATCGCGCCGTCTACGAACTGAATGGGGCCGGATCCATTGTTGAACCCCAGAAAATGATGAAGGCTCCAGAGTGCGACCGCACCGAGGAGCCAGACGAAGTACTTCAGAATTCTCACGTGATCACCTTCAGTGTATTCGAGTAGCGAAATCCACGATGACGGCCACGGCGCCAGTGATGACTGACGCACCGACGGTACGCCACAGCCATGTATGGCTTTCCTCGAGCTTGTTTAGACGCCGCTCGTTCTCCTTAGACCGACTATCAGCTGAGACTGCGATCTCATCGGTCTTGCTGCTTTGCTGCAGTGTTGTTTCAATGCGAGCGAGTCGCTCTATCATGTCTACCGCCCATTTTGGGACTTGTTCATTGTCCACTTCATCACCCCGATATTCAGCCAACAGCGGGCCAGTCTTTCACCGCTTCGTAGATATCCTCCGGGCTCACCGTCAAACCGAATTTCGGACCCCATTTTGCCGCATTGAAGTACAGCGCGACGAGCGAAGAACATATCTTCCGTTTACGCTCGGACGACTCTACCCATCTTTTTGGGAGGTGTATGCGGCCACGCGTGAGGTACGACAGACCGTCATTCATGATGGCGAGCCAGTCATAGTTCTGTCCGACGCAGTCTCGCACGGCCGCAACTCCGTTCTTAACCCGAGACGGAGGGATTGGAGGGCGGAATACAGCGAACCTGCCATAGTCGATATCGGTGATGGCGACCGTCTTGCCCTGTGCTTCGATCTTCCAGTTGGCATCAAGAGCGATGGCGACATGGTAGAAGTACCGAGCGCCGCCCGGATCCTCCATGCGTTCTCCTTTGAGGATTAGACGCGTGTCGAGATTCGGCGGAGTCTCGTAGAGAAGAATGTCACCCGATTCGCATATCAACACGACACACCACCTCCGTTTTTTGTGCAAACAAAAGGCCACCCCTCTGAGGGTGGCTCGATGACTTTTATTTGCTTGTAGCTTATTTCACGAGCTCACGATCTTCCCGATGATTACACCGCTGTTCGACAGCTGGGCCACCAGAACACGGTCTCCAGCTGCAGGCGTATAGCCTCCAATGTACGGGTACTCTCTCGCCGACGCGGTTGATTCTCCGTCGAACTGCAGTGTGGGCAGCCCCGATCCGCTGTAGGTCGAGGGTATCGTTGCTATCTTCCACGGCGCACGTTTTTTCGACTTAGCATTCAAGCTCTTTTTACTCTTCGGGTGCACGCCGATCGCTTTAAGGAATCTAATAGCGTCGTCCATGCAGCCACCTCCCTATACCTGGACTACGCGTTGGATTGTGTGGCTCATCGTATCACCTGCAGCAAGGTTCATCGACCATCCGATCTCGTTGAACTTGTCCGTCACACCGAGCACGCTGTACTCGAACTGAATCACGTCGAAAGCTTCGTGCATGGGCATGACGAGCGTTTCAAACACTTCAGTCTCATACACCTGTGAGTCCTGGTAGGCTTGTTTCGCGACGAGCGCGTCATTGATCGCCTGCGTTGGTGCCGTGCTGGTGTCGTCATAGCTCACGATTGTGCGCCCACGGTTGACGGTTGACGTTGGGCTGTTCGGGTTGTCATTCGTGTACGTGCTAACAATCGCCGCTGTGTCGCTTTGAGATACGACCAAGATCCACTTGTTCGGGACGGAGAATAGGTCCAGGTTCTGGTTGACCTCCGGGGTCATCACCGAAGTCGAGTCATCCTTGTACGTGTACGCAGGTGGCAACACCGACGGCGATATATAAGGTTGGGCCTGCGCCACACCCGACGAATCAAACCAGAGGTTATAGTAGTTGATCGCGGCCAATAGCTGATTGATGATGTCGATATATGCTGTACCGCCTTCCCAATCGAGAGCCGTGGGAAGTGTCAGCGACGTGGCCGTCAGGTTCATTTGTGTGATGCCCGCAGCCGACAACAGAGAACGAATAGCTGCGATATAGTTCGTCCCCACGGCTATCGTATAGCGGTCCTCTGTTTTCATGTCGACAAGTATCTGCGTGAGGTCATAGCCGGTGATCTCTCGTGTGACAACTTGAGACGAGTCTGTTTGTCGTGGTGGTGTCGTTAACAGGAACACACCGAGTGGGAACGTTGCGAAATTCCCATCAGGCATCTGTAGGAAAGCAAACGGCTGGATCCGGTCGCTCAAATAATTGATCGCAGGATCCTCCGTCAACGTGATGTCGGCCGATCTCATCACCTGTTGTGTGGTGTCCATAGAGATGCTCGCAGACGTAACATTCTGGCCAAGCCATTTTTTGAAATTCATGTTCAGATCCAACAGCTTGTATCGGTAGTACATAACGCGGGTTGGCGCGATAAGCGCCGCCTGCACTTGTGCCACGGAGTACGAGTAGCCCAGTGAGGTGCCGTATTGGTTACAGGCTGGGCGCTCTAGTGATAGCATCCCTAACCCTCCTCACACTGCAATGGAATATGAAGTCTGCTGAAGACTCAGGTCCACCTGCGTACCAAACACAAGTTCACTGGTTGTGTAGCCAATGATGTTTCCGAATATCGATTTTCCTCGTCCGTCACGTATGCACAGCGTTGTCTGAGTGTTGCGGATCAAGTTTTCCAAGATCGGCCACGTGCCATCCGCAGTCATGCATACTACAGACCCCTTATTGAGTGAGTACGTGTAGTTCTCGCCAAACTCGACAATGGGAAGTGTACGACCTGCCACTTGGATCGTCTCTGCGTTTGGCGTGTAAGTCTCGCCGTTTGGCGTGGTGCCATCCGTCGACCCCATCGAGTTGTTGTAATACGGCAAGTTTAGGATGGTTCCAGCCGGATCGGATACGTCATGTATCCACGTACCCGTGTACGATAGATCGATACTTTGATTCGTCACGACTTGTGAGTCGATCTGTGTGCCGTTGTTGCCTATCGCCGTGATCTTGTAATCGTATCCCTGCCCGCTCGCGACGGCGTAATCGTCATATGTGCCGGACGAGTTTACTTGTGTAGCTATCCGCGTCCATGCGGTTGTTCCCGTGTTCCTGCGGTACACATCGTTATACGCGATGCCCGGCGCCGTGACAGGCGCGGTCGTCGAGTCATTTTCGATGTATGGCGTGGAAGACCACGACCGCTCTAACTGGATACAGTCGAACAAAGCGGTTCCTGCGCCGTTCAGTTCCAGCCGCACGTTGACATATGCCGTCGTTGACTGTGTCGTGATGGTTGCCGCGATACGCTGAACCGCCTGCCCTGCGTTTGCAGACGCAACGATCGAGTGATCTTGAATAAGATTTCCCGAACTATCGCGTTCGAGGAATCGGATTCCAGCACTACCAGACGTCATAGCCGAGGCGTCCACGTATGCGGACACCGTGTAAGTGCCGCCACCCGTCACCGCCATTCCGCTTGTACCTTCTGGATGCCCTATATACGATGTGGTTGTCGACGGACTGTAGACAGTCGCGGAGTAGTCGCCGTTGTACGCGCTAGTCGTCAGTGACCACGCCGCGATTGTGCCAGTGTCATGACCGATTACCGTCCAACCATTCGACCATGGTCCTGTTACTTGCGCATTTGTGATCACGACGCCCGTGTCGCCACCCACAGCGATTAGAAATCCACCAGTTAGTGACGTATCTGTCGCTGTGAGTGTTTGCAGCGGCGTACCCGTGGCCGATGTGCCGGAGTACAGTTTGGCTGTTAGGTTGCCAGCCGGATCGAGTGACATCGTCATCGTGTAGGACGTAGACGCCGCAGGCGTAACGGATACACTACTTAAATTAGTAAACGTTCCCGCGACACATTTTTGTAACACGAACGTATTGTTACCTTGATCTAAATCCAATTTGTACCGATCGTTCACATCGCGGTACAGTTGCAAGTAACAAAGATTTGTCCCACTTGAAGGAATTGTGGACGGCGTCGTAAATGTTGCCTGTGCTGTCAGCGATAGCTTTGTTGAACCATCCGAGCCAAGAATAGGAGACCATGCAGAATTTCCCGCAGACATGGACGACCCCAACGCCGTAGACGTTGCCCCTGTTGACCCGAATGTGAATGATCCCCCTCGTAATGTCCAAGGCGCAGCGGAAGATCCTGTGTAGGACGTGAGCGCGTCATTGAACAGTTGCGCCGTCGTCGTCACGACCTCGAATCCACTGTTTAAGACGAGGTTAGTCGACACATAGTTAGTCATCGCAAGCGTGATCTTCGCGCTCGTTGGGATAGGCGTCGTGTTCAAAGTTGGCTGTTGCGGCGCTGTGAAGTTCGTCGTGAATTCCACCAAACTAGACGTTCCGGCCACCCCTTGCGAGTTCGTAACGGCCACCTTGACTTGATACGTTGAGTTGTTCGCCAACGTGTACGGGATCGTGTAGGCTCGCGCTGTTCCATTCGGATCAGTGATCGAACCACTGTCGTACAGCACGTTGCTATTGACGTCCTCTAGTGTGACATCATACGTCGCCTGCGCGTTGTTCCCTGGATCGCTGTAGTTCCATTGGACTGTGAGATGTGAAGTCATGTCCGGCGCGTTTTGCGATGGAAATGTCACCTGTACCGTAGGAACCGCCGCCGTGTTGAATGTGCCGTACTGACTGTATGAACCTTCTACACCTTGCGCGTCCCATGTAGCGACTGCCCATTGATACTGTTTACCGTTCGTGAGCGTGTTCGCGGGCAGTGTGTAATTGCTTGCCACGCTTACTACTTTTCCCGTGTCGACGACTGTATCACCCGTTGAGACGTCGATGATCTTCAACTCAAACGCGCTCTGAGTATCGCCAGGATCGGGATCAGAGAATGTCCACGTAAATGTATTCGCTGTGGAGGCGTCGAAGTTAGGCACAGATCCTAAGATCGGCGCGTTCGGCGCACTATCCACAGAAATTACAGCGATGTCCACTTTGGATGCCTGTGAGTCCTGCCACATGTAGTAAAGCGATCCGGTCGAGATCATGACCTGCACGGCGTTGGCGTTCGCGCTTGACTGACTCGTCAGCGACGTTTCATTGCTCCATGAGTTTGTGGACATTGTGCGAACTATCTCGCGGATCTGGTAATAAGACGAGTTGATCGTCGAATCGATGCCCTGCCAAAACACGTAAAGATTACGGTTCACAGTGTCGATGGCGATAGTTGGAGCCGCCTGTGTGTTCGAGTCATTTGTCAGAACTAGAACAGGTGCCCACGTTTGGCCGCCGTCCGTTGAGTACGTGTACAGGATTTGAGCGATGCTATTGACAGTACCTTGCCAAACTACATGCAAGTAACCACTCGTGGGATCGAGTACCGCCTTTGGGTTTTTCTGTTGGTTAGTGTTGATCGCGTATACGGTATCATTGTGCCAGGTCGTTCCGTCAAAATACCACGCGCCAATGTCATAAGAGCTGGACACATCATTGTGGGCGTAGATAATCACTGGATTATTTGATCCGTTTACGACTATGCAAGGATATTGATCATCTGATCCGCTCGTGTTTTGAGGACTTGACGAACAGTAGGTTGCCGTAGTCCACGACGATCCGGAGTTGGTCGACTTTGCGTACCGGATATTGTAACTGTTCGGGATCGCCGACGTCCTGCTGCACCACGTAGCATGGATATTCCCAGATGGATCTAAACAGGCGTCCAAGTGTGGTCCGAGTGCGGTCGCGTTTTGATCGACGTACACGAAGGAACTGTACAGATTCGTGTTCGTGACCGTCGTCGCGTCGAATGTCCACGCAAGTACACTGTTGTTATTCCACGACGCGATCACACACGCTTGAGTACCAGTTGAGACCATAGCCGCGTCGTTCAGATTGTCGCCAGAGCCGGACGTGGTTTGCTGGATGTAGCACAGTTGCGCCCATGTGTTCGAGCCATCCTTCGACACGTACACGCGCAAGGCATACGGGTTTACGCTCGTGTCCTGCAGGAGAGACAGGATCCATCCGTTAGACAGCTCTACGAGTCGACGTCCCGAACCCGTTGATGGGTTCATAGCAGACGACACGATCACCGTAGGGTCGATCACGACTGGATACACAATGGAGTCCTGCGAGAGCCATGTGTAGTCCACGCACATAGCCACGTAAACAGACCCCGCTCCGTTCATTGTCACTGAGTACGTGCCGCCCGTGCGGTTTCCATCCTGATCCCACACCTCGATGGGTGGAAGCGTGAACACGACTTGATCGCTACTGTCGACGATCTCCAATGCTTCGCTCGTCGTGAAGTCACCCGACATATTCATCCCCATCGTGCGAATAGAGAACGATGGATCAAACTCTAGAATGCCGCCGATGGCTAACTGCGGATCTGTCAGGAACGGAAGCGGCTCCCGCATGTCACCCGTTAGGGTCGCGTAGTGCTTGACCTGTCCAGCTTGAACTGTCCAATATTCCTCCACGTCAGGGAAGTGTCCGTCGTATCTCGCGCTAAAATTGCGCGTAACAAACAGATCCGCGTCGTTGTTCGTGGAATAGACGACGTCCTCCATACCTGTGTTGTCGAAATACTTCACGTCTTGAGGCAACCAGGACACAGACGTGTTAGCCGCGAGGCCAGTGAACCGCATCACGTTGTTGCCTTGGTCGTCCTGTGTGAACTCGACTTGTATTTGCCCGTTGTTCGATACATAAGAAGAACCGCTCGAAGTGAGCGGTTCAGGTGGTGCCGGCGTGAATTGCGCTACGGTTCCCATATTCGAGCCTCCTTACCTCACTGCTGGGTGTAAGTGAGGTCTCCGGGCGTGTCGCTGTTTCGTGCGATGGTCAATGTGGTTCCGTCTGCCAGTGTGTAGAGCAGTGGGAAAGAAGGCGTAAACACAACGCCGCTGTGATACCAAGTCTCTGTCCCTGCGTTGAGATACATCGTATCTGCGAACGTGGTGCCAGACACTGTGAATAGCTTAACTTCGTTCGGCGGCACAGCGGACACGTTGACGTCAAACGACATGTTATCGCCGCCCGTCAGCGACGTCCCGTTAGTGAGCTGAGCCAACCACTTAACCGCCTGGGTAGGTGTAGGTGCGTTCTGCGTCGGTGTACCCGTTTCCGTTTGTGTAGCCGTCTGATCGCTTGTAGTTCCAGTCTGAGTTGTTGTTTCTTCACCCATCACTTATCCCCTCCGTCATCATGTTCCTATTCCCGCACCCCGTGCGGCCTTTTCGGTGCGCTTTACGAATTGAGAGATGCCGCCCTGGATTGCGTTTTGCAAGTCATTTACGCCGTAAACGGGCGCATTTTGATGCCAATGGAACTGACTCTGCGTGCTCGTCGCGATTTGGCTCGCCAGCTGAGATCCCGCCTGTGTGACCATATTCGCCACGTTAGGAGGAACCATCACACGACTGAGCGCGTTTTGTACCTTCGGTATGTTGGACTCTAGTCCATCCACGAACATCGAAACGAAGTTGGGCGCCCAAGTGTCACTGTCGGATGCCGGACCTTCTTCCGTGGGCGAGTGGAAGCCGAGAAATGACTTGATCTTTCCGGCAATGTTAGACACTGCGCTCTCGATTCTTCCCGCTTCGTTCTCAATTCCCTGTCCGAGCATTGAAACGAAGTTACTGCCAAACGATTCCGCCTCGCTTACCAATTGTGAAAACTCGCTTCGAATGTCTGAGCCAATACGGCTGAAGAACGAACTGATTTGGCTCCAGTGAGCGATGATCATAGCAGGGATACCGATGAGCGGCATAATTAAAGCAATGGCCGCCTGCACCCCTGTCCCAAGGTTTTTAAACCAGTTCCAGGCTTGTTGTAACCACGAAATCACTGTCTTCCAGTGCGTCACCAAAAGAATGAGTCCGGCAACCAGTGCTGCAGCCGCTGCAATAACCAGGCCGATTGGCCCCAACGCGACGTCCATCGCTACCCCGAATGCCGTAGTGACTGCGGTACCGATTGTCTCAGCTGCGGTTAGTGCCCCTTGAACCACTGTCTGAGCTGTTTCGGCGACCTTCACTGCGGTGAGTTTCGCTACCATTGCGACCATCTGCGCGGATTCCAGCGCGAATGCTGCTGTGGCTCGTGCTGCGGATGTGGCTGCCGATGCTGCGGATGTCACGAAGTCCTTCGCAAAGTTCCCGGCTGTGGTCAGCGCTGCGGAACCGAGATCTTTGAGGGTACCCATAAACGTGGTCAACGTAGCCTTCGATGCGGTTATCCTTGTACCTACCGCTTCGAGTGCCATTCGGACGCCGATGATTCCGTTCTGGACTCCTTCAAAAACCGTTCCACCTTCTTTAAACAGAGCTGTGAAAGATGACCAGGATGACTTTGCTACATTCAGGGTCCCGTTAAAGGCTTTGAAGACAGCACCGCCTTCTTGGAAAGACTTGAAGAAGTTTGTTACTGCACCTTCCTTCCCGAATGCTCCGACGAGATTCTTCATGCCACTGACAACTGGAGTGATACCCGCACTTAGTAATTTGAACGCTCCGATACCAGACGTAACCGCAGCAATCATGGTTACGAGTTGGGGATGTGCGCCTGCAAGGTTGTTCGCGAACTTCAACACATCATTGGCAACTTCAAGCAGGACATGACCCACGGGTGCCATGCCTGCAAGCAGTCTACCGGCCAGACTAAACGCCTGTCCGAGTAGCTGCATGACGAGAGGCGCGTTCTGTCGCATGTACGTCAGAAAATCCTTGAATCCCTGTGTTTTGTCGAGGTTCGCCGCCCAATTCGCGAAAGACGCTGTCATATTAACGAGTCCATTCTCGACGGGTTTGATGGCAGGCGTGAAGTCCTCCAGTAGTGACATAAAGCCCTTAAAGACGTTCCCTGCGGTCTCACCGAACGACTTAATGGCTGGACCCGTTTCCTTCGCAAGCCAGTTCATGAACTGTTTAAACTGACTCCCCGCAGTGAACTGGTCGAATTGTTTCAGCAGCCCATCGATGGCCGTTCCCGCTGCCGAGATTACAGGACGCATATCCTGCATGATGTTTTCAGCCGCTTTGAGCGCTTCCGTATAGGCGGTTAAGACAGGCGACTGAAAGCTGTTCGCGAACGACTTGAAAGCACCTTCGAATTGGAGTGTCGCCTCGGCGGCTTGGCGTTGTGAAGAAGTTAGACCGTCGAGTGCAGCCTTCTCTTGTTGAATCGCCGTTTTACGCGCCGCGGATGTCGTAGCACTGTTGTACGCCTGTTGCGCTGCGGTTAGATTCGATAAAGCGGTGAACACCGGCTTGAGTACGCCAGTAGCCGCCACACCGAATCCTGTCATACCCGCACCAGCGGCCGCGAACGCGCCAGCAAGCCCCATCAACGCACCAGCGCCCTCCGTAGCCAGAGGAGTGACCGCTGGAAGGAACGCCATGATCGTGGCGCCGAGCAACCCGTTTGCGGCATTCGCATCCGCGGCCGCACCACGGGTGCCCGGCGCTCCTGCGCCCCCAGTACTCCCCATCCCTGGGCTCACAGGTGTGCGATTGACTTCCAAGATGCGAGCCTCTAGGCGATCAAGTTCACCCATCAATGCCTGTATTTCAGCAATGGAAGTGGCATCCTTTACATCGATTCTTACCGTGGCGTTACGAATCATCTCGAGCTTGGCGAGGATGTCGTCGACTTTCGCCTTCGCATCCGTGTCGTTCACATCGATTGATATGAGTTGACGGCGAAGCTCGTCCTCTTTTTGCTTGAGCTGATCTAGCTTTAGCTCTGCATCCGCATCGTCAATTTTGATGGCGATACGAGAGTCGTGGAGCTCCCGAAGGTCTGCGATAAGCTTGTCGAGTTTCTCCTGCGCATCTGTATCGCCCAGGATGATCCTCATGGAAGTGTCTTTGAGCTCTAGGAGTCTACGTTTGAAGTCATCGAGTTCTGCTTCGGCTACCGCATCGTCCAGGTTGATCTTCGTTGTAGCGTCCATGAGGGCGGCGAGTTCCTCGTCGAACGCTTTGAGTTTCGCCTCTGCGTCAGCGTCATCAAGGCTGATCGACACTGCCGCATCATGAGCTGAATGCAAAAGGTCCTCAAGTGCGACTTTGTCCTGTGCCATGTCCTCGCGGAACTGACCAGAGTCACCTGTCAGGCGGACAATGAGATCCCATACTGAAGCCACATTCTCACCCCCTGCCTACTCCGACAGATGCTAGGTCGTTCGTCTCGATAACCTTGGCCCCCGGTGGATACTGATTTTGTGGAGACTGTCGCTTCATTCGGGATGCACGTACCTCGAGAATCTCCACAATAGATGCAAACGGCTGGCTCAACGTTTGAGTTGGAGTCCAGCCGTAGGCTTCTGCGCAGAATTCAATCAACTCTTGGATAGGTACTGACTCGCCTGCGAGAGCATCCCGATTACTTGTTCCGTAGACAAGCGAGTCAAAGCGTTTTTTAGTACGTCGAGCCGGTTGACCTCCAGGATTACCTCCCATGCGGCCAGTAACTCCGGGAACGTCGCACCATGCTTCGGGTCGGTGAAAGCTTTTTCCGGTAGATCATCAATGAAGATGCTGAAGATGGCGTGTGGCGCCTCGAGTACCTTACCGAGCACGTCATTGAACGTGACAGGCTTCTTCTCGCCTGCCTGCTCTCTCAAATTTCCGAACACCTTCTGCAAAGCCGGAATGATGCTCAGCGTGGCCGCCACCGGCACAGCCCTAACCGTATAGGGCTTACCGCCTAGAATGACATCTTTCGCTGTGACAGCGAGTGATTCAGGCATCTAGCTGTCCTCCCTTCGATTATTGGTCGACAACCGTACCGAACGGCGCCGTTAAATTGGTGAGATCAGGGTGGAGTTTCCACTCGACGACGTAACCCTTTTGTTTGTCTTTCATGACGGTTTCATCGACTGATACGATAGAGACCGCCTTCGGGCAGGTGTATGTTCGGTTTGCATAGGTCCCTGCCGCCGGGCCTACAAACACGAGAGCGTGTTCCTTTTTCTTGCCCGTGTTCATAGCCAGGCTCAGTGTCAAGTTAGCCGGGCTCGTTCCAACGACCGGTGCTGGCATGTCCATAGCGATAGCGAGGTTCTGTAATGTCGCTTCACTGAGAGTCGTTTTAACTGTCGCCTCGACGGATTTCACCGCATCTACTACGTCAGCCGTCGCTTGGTCGATGGCGATCGAAGTCAACGTTTCTTTCACAGTCAACGTGACGCCACCATCCGTAGCACCCACTGCATTTCCGTCCACTGTGAACGACGTACAAGGCCCGATGATGATGTTGTTGGTGGTGATGGTCATTGGAGATGTGGCCAAGGTGATACCTCCTTAATCTGTGATCACTGTGACGTTGAAGCTAACCGCAACAACTTGAAAAAGGCCCGTTGGGGCCTTCATGGAGTCGTAAAGTTTTTGGTTGATGTTCGTAAGATTGCGAGAGAGTCCACCGAGCGTTTGATTCGCTCGCAGGACATTGTCTATCGCCGTCCCATACCTTCGGACGATACGGTTCAGTTGTTGTACATCAGACGACGAAACGTAGGCTTCGATCTCAAACTGGTATGTCTGATTGCGCCATTGATAGTTGTCGTCTTTCTCCTGCGTCTCACGCCCGATGAATAGCATCGCAGGCATTTGAGGTGCGCTCTGTACGTCGCCGAATACCCACTGTAACGGCGGTTTCGGATTCAATGGAGTAACTTTAGCCGAATCCACAGCGGATAGCGCATCGGGGAATTGGTCTTTGAAGACGCTGATCAGCTGGTCAGCCACATCTTCAATGTCGGGCTTCGCCATATAATCACCCCTGGTAGTTGATTTCATCACGCAGCCAGTCGACTAGGCGTTGATCCCACTTCTTTTGCAGAGCAGATGTGATAACTACAGGAGAGCGTTTGGGCGGATGGGTTCCTGGTGGATATTTCCCCTTCAGGTTGCCAGTCTGGTGATACATGGCATACGGTGTGCTTGTGCCGATCTCCATTCGAGTTGGGAACACCTCGAAAATGGAGTCCTTAGCAAATCCGCCTGTAAGAGAGTCTCTGAGAGCACCTGTTCGCACAAGGATCGGTGCAACGGGAAACCCTTTATATACCCGGTCCCACTTGGTACTTTGGGCAAGGGGCTTCCACCCCGGCCCTTCCGCATCAAAGGTTTCCTTGTTTTGGTCCCAAAAATCCTCGGCCATCTTCTCAAATGGGTCACGCCAATCGTCAGGGATGTGTTCGACATGGTCGAATAGCGACTCGAGGGCACGCTCCCCGACAAGGTCAACGACGACTTTGATGCTATGGTCTGCCATTAGAACTTCATCCCCATTGAGAATTTTGGGCGCCCGCTGGTCGGGCTGCTCAGTTTATCGCTGATAAGTCGACTAATCGCCTCCGGGGTGTCATCCGTTGCAACGGCGTCCGTCAACAAGATTTGACCTTTCTCCACACGCGTCAGGTCGGCCTCCGCCAGGTCACGCCACGTTTTAGACTGCGACGACTCCGAAGGAGCTTGTCCGAGAAACACCCGGTCAGCCACTTCTGCCGCCGCCATCCATCGCGAGATGCGATTCAGTGTGAGAAGCGCATTGGTACCCGTGATAGGCGTCACATAGTACATGCCCAAGCGCTCGTCGATTTGACGCGAGACTTCCGGGATGATGTCGTCCGTGACTTCCTCGGGCGTGACACTGGCGTTCTCATCGATGGTGAAACCTTTAATCAACGCCTGCACATCGGAAAGAGTGCAGTACGCCGTCATGACTGAGCGCCACCTTCATGCTCCATCTCTTGAACCTGTTGCTCGAGCTGGTCAGCTGCCTGCTTGACCTCGTCTAATATTGGAGTAGACGCGACAGGAGCAGTCTGTTGAACAGGAGTTGGATCGACCGCCTTCATCCGAATCGCAACCGCGGCGTCCGCGTCCGATAGGTCCACAGTCTCGCCGACTTCGTGGACCGTCTTGCCACCATCGGTAGACAGGCGTTGAATGCATTTGTACAGGGTCATAGGTTACGCTCCTGCAGGGTCAGACGTAGATTCAGTGGATTCCGAAGCGGTTTGACCAGCTTCTATTTCTTTGTCGACATCCGAACGCTTTACAGTTACTGGGTTGTCAACTGGATCCTCCGTGTATTGAACCAAATTAGATCCCTCTTGTTTGCCCGTACCGATTCGTGGAATCTCTAAACCACTCGTTGGGTTCAGCCCACGTTTACCGTCGGAGATGATCCCTCGATTCAAAAAATCCTCCGTCATCGGCGCGCCATCTTCAAGTTCGATGGTATCCCCAGGTTTGTAGCGCTTCCCCTTCTCACCTTTGATGGGTGTTTTCACCGTGTACTTCTTCAGTTTAGCGGCCAATTCGTTACCTCCTTCAATGAAAAAAGGGCCACATATTTGTGGCCCTTAAGTGTTTATTGTTATTGAACGGATTGGATCAAGTATCCACATCCGGATGCAACCATAGCGAGGTCGTAAATGTCGTTCACTTCTACCATGTCTCCCTCGCGAGGTTCCTCTCTCCATTTACGGACATACTTCGTCGTGCGGAATGTGATTCCGTATTGCAGAGACTTTATTGAAGGTTTCGGGTCTACATACGCCAAAATCACGTCTGTACCCCAGACATCGCCCAATTCGGCGGTTTGACCTGCATTAGCCGTGTTGTACCCTGCTCCACCTTCAACCACCTTCATTCCTTGGAGAACCGGCGGCAAGCCACTATTCGTCATCAAGTCAGGATTGGTGAATTTCCGCAGTTCCAAAATGTCAGGGTGCAAAGACAGCGTCATAGCCACTGTCGATGGGATAACTATGGTATTTGGCATTTTACGTGCAGACTTCCATACGGCCAATTTCGCCTCGTTCATGTCGGATAGCGGATGGCTCGTAGTTGTTCCAGTGGTGTAGTCGTTCCACTTTGCAGTAACAGCAGAGGTGTTACCACTCACATAGTTAGCAGCATTTCGCGCTATCTGTGCAGCGCGATATTCCTTGCCTAAATCAATGGTGTCCTGCAAAAATTCCAACGTATCAATGTCGACAGTAAGCGGTTTGTCTGCATTCGAGCGTTCACGGTCTGTCACGATATCGGACAAGCTGTACTGTTCGCATGCATACCGCTCATTCGATACAGTCCAATCAACTTCATTAGAGCGCGCGCCGTTCGCTCTGCGGCTCTCGTAGATGTTGAACATCTCAAGCCCGTAAACAGCGTACAAATCAGACTCTTTTTCAACCAAGACTTCAGGGAAGAGAGCTTCATTCACGAACGCTGCGTTTTTATAGCGCTGGCTATAGTTGGTCAATAAACTATCTATGTGGACTTTATTCAAACTCGGCATCCACAACTCACCTCACTAAATTGGGTTTTGGGCATAACAAAAAGCCACACCGGCAGTCGGCATGGCTTCGAGTATTTTGTATAGGGTTGGGAGGCTTACGCCTTGACGAGCATTAGAAACTGGTCGCCTGCAGCGGTAGCAGACGATAGTGCCTTACCGATGATGTTCGGCGTTGTTTGCCCTGTCGTTTGAACACTCGCCACTTGCCCTGGTGTAGCAGCCGTGATGAGGTCATCGCCAGCAGCGATTGCGCCTGAAGCAATAGCAAACGTTGTTCCAAGCATTCGCACGTTACAAGGCATACCTGCGACTTGTGATTCTTGAGTAATGCCAAGGAACTTCCCGGCATTCACCGCTCCCGGAAGAGATAATTCGTTGTCGGTTCCATCAGAAACGACAGCTTGATATCGAGTGACGCCGTTTGTCACTGCAGCCGCCACAACAAACGTGTTATCCAGAATAGAAACTTGTCCAGCCATTACACTTCGCTCCTTTTCAACTGAGTTTTATCGACCGATTTCACGAGGGACGAGGGCGTCTGCCTCGATGAGCGCCGCGCGAAGATCCATGCCTTTCTCGCTCATCAGCACAGCGGCTTTCTCCTCAACCAGCGCTTCGCGACGCTTTGGCTGACCTGCGTTACCTGTCCCTGTCTCTTGATTGAACTGGATAGCATCAGGTAGCCCGTTGATGAACTCACTGAACTTTGCCACCTGGTCGTCATTCATCCCCATCATGAGGTCAATGACGTTATCCCGTTGAGCAGGGAGAATTTTGCCTGTCTTGGTGGATTCGTTGAACATGAATCCATTGACAGTTTCGGATAGACGAGAACGACGGTTTGCCTCTTTAAGGACGCGCACTTCCTGTTGAAGCGCGTTGTACTCTGCGAGTGAAATTGCCCCTGTGCCACCTTGCGCTGCACTGCCTTGCGGGTTTTGCGGTTGCGTGGTCATACTGCCACCTCCAAGAATGGATTGTGTATGTGATGCAGGCTCAGAAAACTGGCCCGCGTCAACATCATCTGTGTTGTTTGGACAACTAGGTGCGTCATCTGGATTGGGGTCTTCATCCATCTCGACGTTGGTTGCAATCTTGCCGTCTTTAAAGGCGTGCCCCTTACCGATGAGCTTGTTGGCCGCATTAGCGATGCGCCGGCCGATTTTGGCCCACTCTTCATCGCTATAGCCGCCTGATTTCTGTTGGCCATCCTGGTTGAAATAGTCTACTGCCGCCTGAATGTGGTCTTTATCAATGGGGTACTTGTAGTTGTCAGAGTCAGCATATTGGCTCCTGTCCTGCGGTTTCCCCTTCGGTGGTGACTTGTGAGCGTTCTTCACCTCATGCTCTGCCAACATCAGGACGACCCGAGTGAACTCCGCTTCGGACATTGCCGATGGTTTGTTATCCGGCTTGGTCGGTTCTTGTTTATCACCGCCAGAGGCCGCCTGCGAATACGTCTCCTGCCCTTGTGCCCTCAGTTGCTTCTGACGGATGCGGTAGGCCGCGTCGCAGGACTGCCGGGTGGCTCCTACCTTGCGTAATTGGGCCTGCTGCTGTTCGTCATGCGGCCATGGCGTAATTCCGGCCAGCACGTCGAGCATCCAATCGTGGTTCTCCTGCGGATTGGTCGTGGCGTCATTGTCGCCATCCCCATCCGGGTCGTACTCCTTTTCGGAAAACCACACGGTACCGTAAGACTGGTCTTCGCTAAGCTCAATCGGGTCCATTCCTTTGAGGAACGGGCGATTAGTGATACCTCCACCTAGAAGGACGTCCTTGAACTCCTTGCCGCTCTCGGGATCTTTGTAGCTGAAAGCGAACTCGGGCGAGAAGTACCGATACTTACCCGACTTAATGAGATCGGCGCCGTTCGCCGTCCATCCAACTTTCGCCATCAACTTTCCTGGCTCGACACGGAGCTCTTTAAACTCGCCAACCGCCGCGTGATCGTTGTCGTGATTCACGTCGACAAACAACTTGATGCCACGCACGTTGTTGTCGAAGTTCTCTTTGAACTTCTGGAGGTCATCTTGGGTGATCTCCATCGGTCCGTACTGCGGGTGTTGCCACTTGCCGGTCTTCATGATTTGAATCCAACTGTCACCAGCGGACTCAGCGAGAAGAATCTCCGACATGAACGTCATATTCACTCTGAATCGCCTCCTCTGGGCAAAATAAAAAGCCCTTTCGGGCTTACGTCACTAGGTGACCGTATCGCTTGACTAGGTTTTCACTGGGGGTCTTCCAATCGAACGTGACGTTTGTCTGTCCAGTTCCGATGAATATCAAGATACACCGGCATCCCGAATGTAACGGAGGTCTGAACACGTCGAACTCGTCATTATCGACACTGATAACCTGCCCATCCAGTTCCTCACATAGCGGACACGTCTTACTGTCGAGAATGGCTGACCACTGCGCACCTTGCACGCCGATTTTCCTCGCTTCAGAACCTCGCCCGACATTCAACGCCTCACCCACACTGATCATCGCGCTCGTCTTGAGGTCGGGACCGGTGATATAGGCTTCCGAAGACGTCCGCACAGCCCGTGTGACCATCTGCACGCTAAGCCCCTTCTGGGACTGTGAAATGGCCGTCAGCTTAATCGTGCTCACCAGTTTGTTCATCTGCAGTTGAGCCAAGGTTTCCGCCTTGCTCGAAATCGTTGCGGCATCGTCTGCCGAGATGGCTGCCGTAGCAGCTTTGCCAGCTTCACCCGATGATGCACCAGCTGCTGTGGTATTCAACTCGTCTCGAACCGACTGCACACCGTACTTATACATCTCCATGAGAATTGACTTGATGGCGTTGACGTACTTACCGCCGAACTTCGGTTGCAAGGCTGTAATGTCGTTCAGTTTGTCCGGGAATGATTCATCACTCTTGAGAATGGACTCCACGCGGTTAACCAGTTGACTACTTGCCTGACGGAGAATGCCCTGTAATTCAGTTGTCAGCTTCTCTTCAGCGGTCGTCCACTGGTCGTTGATGTCGGCAAACTTAACCACTTTCTCGTATGGCGTCAGGTCGCGGCGCCATTTCGTTGTCCCCTTGGGCTCCGGTGTCTCGCCACCTGTTGCCGACGAAATCACGCCGTCTGCAAGCTGAATGGATGCTGTGCCATCACTAGCTTGCGTCGTGCCGCTTGAACCGCCCGACCCATCCGGTACGCCCTTTGCGTTCACGCCGATAGTGGAAATCTGCTGTCGAATTTGTGCGATTTCCGCAGGAGTGAGCGGTTCGTCCGGAATCGTCTGAGGAACGTAATTGCTCGGTGGCATTGCGCGTTGATTCGCAAGAGCCGCCTTTGGAATCGGTGGAATACCGAACATGTCGCGGATATGGTCTTCCATCGACTCATCCGGGTTGATAAGGTGCCCCGCTCCAAGCGCTGCGAGTGCTGTAGCCACTGTAGTGTAATCTCGGAAGGAGATGTCCTTATGTTGGAGTTGAGGAATCGGTGCATCAGGCCCGAAATTCCACTTCACAAGTTTCTCGATGTCCTTCTGTATCTCGCCCTGAATGTAGTTAGCATCCGCTTCAAGGCCCATGACGAACATATCAATCATTTGCTCTCCGAGTGAATAGGAGCCACCTGACGCAGATGTCATTGTGCCAAGGTTGATGAATTGAGCAAGGACAATTCTCGCGATCATGACATCGTGGTACTCGATAAACGGCATTGCATCGATAGGACTCTTAGTCCCCTCGAGAATCCCGAGGACGACACCTTCCGGGACCGTTAAACCACCATCTTCTGCTGTGCGAATGGCTGTTAGTGCATCCAATATCTCTTGTCGATCATCTTCGGAAATACCGGGTGGCAACGTAGCAGTCGGCGTCCCAATCGATGTCTTCTCAATTCCCACCGCAACAATTTTGTACAACGCATCTTTGATGTACCAGTGCTTGTACGCCGGGCGAAGCATGCTGATGCCGACAGGGTTATCACCCTCGCGCTGATACGTGTAGATGCGGCATCGTTCCATCGGGATCGTGCACATCTGCCCGGTCATAAAGTTGATTTGCTCCACGCCGATGATGTTATAGTTCTCATCCTGAGGAAACCGCCAAATGGAAGGAGCCACACGGGGTGCATACTTGTCGAGCATGACTACTTTCTTACCGCGCCAGGTGTCATATCGCCACACAATCTCGAACACGCTGAATCCGAACACACGCATCAAGAGCGCTTCACGGAGATGATCGTCGAACGAGTATCGCATGCCGCCAAAGAGGTTGTCCTCGATGAAGTCCGCAATCTCTTCTGCAAGCTGCTTGTCCTTCGCGTTTTCGTCCGGCGCTACATACCACTTGGTCGAGCGAATCGGGAGTGTCACAGCCGCCAAGACAGCCGCTATTTGCCCGTCTGAACGCCGCATCTCATCGTAGATGTACGTGGACTTCGGGAATAGCAGGTCCCGGTTGTACTCGTCCATAGGTAAGCCAGCGAATATCTTGTTACCTGTGAAGCCGACTTCGCCCTTGGGTGGCTTACCTTTTCCACCAAGTGGGTTCTGCAAGGCCATCGGGCGCCCTTTCGCGTCGTAGATGGTTACTGCGTTGTCTGCCAATGTCTCACCTCCTTAGAATGACACTTTCTTATCAAAGCGCATCACAAGCCAGAGTTAACCAAGTCTCTGAACTCTTTAGCTGTCACAATGAAATCCAACACATCACTCATTGGTGTTTCGCTTGTCGGAGCGTTGTTTTTGAGAAAATCTGCATAAGACTTAAGGACCGTCCTATAACCTTCTCGTAGTTCATTTTCGATACTTACCTCTTGTTCTTCCATATCCATCCTCCTTAAAACCGCATCTTGAAACGCTATCTAAATCTGTCGCCCAGCTTTATAAATGACCAACGAAAGCGAACGCCCGGATGATATCCGGTTCCTGTAGGAGTACGAAACTGTATTACACGATGCTGTTCGCACCAATGGATGAGCCGCCACAGCAACCTCCACCGGTGCTTGTTACCCCAGTTTTTGAGCATGAACAGATACGCAAGAGGCTTGTACCATCTCGGCGCGCAAAGAATTAGCGCCCTCCACGGCTTAGAATCCAAAATGATCTGACCATCGCATTTCCCGTCCATCCATTCAGTCTCGGTAAGCCAAACAGGGTGCCACTTGCTCCGTGTTGGCCCCGACGCTCCGCAATGTACACAGGCTTTATTACCTTCCATGTCGTATCTCCAAAAGTGACCCCAGTCACTGTCAGGACACCGCCGTCGAGACATATTGTCATCCCCCTAGAAACGTTTTCGCCTTATGCCGCCACCAGGTAACGTTGACGGCGCGCGTTTGAGGTTTGTTTTCACGTCCACCGGTTTGTCCAGCCGCTCTGTTGCGTACCTAGCCGCGTCGAGAATATGGTTAAAATCATCAATCGGCTTACCGAGCATGGAACCGTCAGCACCCGTTGCCCACACGTAGTTGCTCAACTCGATGATGGTGTTCTCGCAGTCGGGATGAACGATGATTTTATACTGCTGCAGACGTTGGATACCGTGACGTATACTGTCAGGCCCCTTCTGCGCCGCTATAATGCCACCTATACCGTATCGCCGGATATCCTCGATGCTCTTCTGGTCCGCAGAATCAGCCGTAATGAGTTCCTTGGCGTAACCTTTGCGCTTGATCATCTCGGCAATCGCGTCATTCATCATGGCTTTTTGATAGTGCTCATCGAAGAAATAGAGTTCCTTTGTTTCGGGATCTGCAATTATCGCAATGAACGCCGAGGGGTCGACCTTAAACCCAAAGTCAAGGCCATAACAACCAACAGACGCTTTGCGCTTCGCAATCTCATGCCAATCAAACTCCCGTACTTCCCAATTTTCGAACACGGCCCCTTCAGCAATTCCCCAATCGCCCAAACCCTCGATGCGGTAACGTCTCGGGCTGTTCTGTTTCATCCACTCGAATAGATCTCGGTCATCGTCACCAAGGAATTCGTTACATGTGTAGTTGGTGGTCATGGCGAGAATGTTCGGGTCATCCGCTTGGAAAAATCGCTTATTGAGCCAATGCTTTTCATTCCAGGGGTTGAAGGTGAGTGTGAGTTGCTTGAACAATTCCCCGGTGTCACCACGGATAGACATGTCGATTTTGTCGAAGTCGTCCTCGTTCAATACCTGGTACGCTTCTTCAAACCAACACCAGCACAGGTAGCCATTGTCGACCGTGATGGACGTGATCGACATAGGGTCGTCGAGGCCGCGAAACAATATCTTCTGGCCGGTTGGCTTATAGGTGATCTCCAAGGGGCTTTTCTTCACGTCCCACAGATGGCGGACACCAAGGCGGTTGATAGCCCATTTCAACTGCGCGTACGTGGAGTCTTTGTGCGCGTTGTACGTCTTGCGGATGACCAACGTGTTGGCCTTGGGGTACTTCATCATGTTGTAGATGAACCACAATGCAGCCGTAGCGCTCTTTTTGGAGGCCCGGCCACCCTTCACGACACGATAGCGACCTTTGAAATTCCAAAAGCGTCCGTAGCCGCTGCCAATCGTCTTGCGAACGTCAATCGTCGTCGGTTGGCTCATTGACGAACATCACCTTTACCGAGTCGTCCTGACTTTCACCGAGTAGGTCCGCGCGCAGTTTGAGGGCTTGTCTGAACTCTGAAGCGGTACCCGTGAGTAGATCGACCATCGGCTTGGCATCCATGAAGATGCCGCCTTTGCTCATCTGTTCCTCGGCCCAATTTGACGCGCCGACGTGCAGGCGGTAGTTGCGCGCAATCATCTCGTCGAGCATGTGAAGTTGTTCAACGCGTTTGTCGACTGCCGTATCCATAGCCTGCTGCGACTCTTCGTAGTAACGCTTGGCCGCTTCCTCTTTCGGCGCGAAGTGTGTGTCGAAGTGCCGTTTGACCGATACCTTAGAAAGCGTGACGCCATGCTCAGCGAGGAAGTTAACCACCTGCTGTAGGCTCGCACCATCCTCATGCATTTTCTCGGCTTCCGCTCGTTTGTCACAGTTACACAGTTTGCATCTCGAGTTGTATCCAACCATCTGTATCACCTCTGTTCCGCTTGTAACGTTTCGTTTCGCTCCGTAACGGTACGACGGAACGCTTGGCGTCTTATAAACGCAAAAAAGGCGGCCACCAACGCAAATAAACCGTGTACACACGTACACAGCTTTGCATCAGTGACCGCCAGTTATCTGGTAGGTCTACACGTCTTGCAACTCATCTAACTTCAATCTTCCCTTGAATTTCCCTTTGGGTATAGGGATGACTTTTCCAGCATGGATTAATCGACCTTCGACATTACATCCATACAGGTACTGGTTGCGATGGCGAAACTCTAAGTCCGACTTGCAATCAACGTTTACCGCCACGCTTGCGCCCGTTCTATAGAGAAACAGACACACGATCCGTTGAAGCCACCTAACCATTCACTCCACCTTCTCTTTCGTGGTGGTTTCGATGCGGATATCTCTGCCATGAGTGATTATCTTAACTTCCCCATACATGGGGAGTGCGATTTCACGCGTCACTTCATCCGTTCCGTTGTCCGTTGAGATGGTCACTTTGCGTTTGAATGGTTTAGAACTCCCTAATTCGTATGTCGGTCGACCAGGCACATCGGGTATCCGACTTATCATAAGCTTATCTTGATTCATTGTTAGTCCTCCTCGCGTTATCGCGTTTTTGGGCAAAAGAAAAACCCGCCGAAGCGGGCATGGAAATCATCATTCATTTGGCAACATTTTGATAAACGATAGAATGCTGGGTCGAAGGGTACCTATCATACTGCCTATATCAAAGACAGATACATCTATCGTCGAATCGCTTAATCAATATTCACTGTAACAATGGCCGGACCAGTTCCTTGAATGGTTTCTGCTCCGATTTGGATAATGTATGTTTCATGGGGTGGCACCTGGTACGTGCTCACCCCTTCTCTTTGCGACAGTTCGTGTTGCAGTTGCATAGTGTCAGGTACCGCTCTTCTCATCGGTTGATGCTGCATGAAATCACCTCACATGTATCGTTCCTAGCGCAAGTGGATATTAAACGCACTCTAGGACGGGCGAGGAAGGTTGTTAGCCGCTCGCAAGGAGGTGTCCGCCCTAGACTACGCTCAGTCGGTTGCACGCCGTTTCTGCTTCACCTTGCCACCTCGGCGTTCATATGTATCCTTCGAACTCATCATCCGCTCTAATTCCTTGCGTTTTCTCTCGCGCTCTTCGACCTTCTTTAGCTGTTCACCTGTTGGCGACACTACGCGACCATGACAGAGTTCACAGTTGATGGCTCGAGTGTTTGGTTTGACTTTATTCTTACATACCCAGCATGGTTTCATAGGACACCACCCTTATTCAGTTTTGTGATTCGTTCCTGCTGCTGGGAGCACGTTTGAATGGCAAGTCCATTCGACTACGGGACTTGTACGCGCACCCAACGCCAGAAACGAGTCTGGCGTGTCGATTATGAGAGGATTGATGACGATAGCTCTGTGCGTCTGGAGCCTCGACCTTACCGCTGCCAGCACTCAACGGGATAGGAGAGGATGAGCGAATACGCATGGTTTGCGCGCCATACGTCGACACGTCGATGGAAATGCTCATTCTTTCGCGAGGTCGAGGATTGTTGCACAGGCTTGGATTCGCCACCAGGGTTGGTGCTCCGATGCAGGTGAATCTTTAGCTTAGATTCCATCAGGGCATCAACGCCGGGTGTCCAATCCGGCGTGAGAATTCACCGAGAAGAGTCACCTAACCACCACCTTCTGATGCTGATTGTGGGGTGACTTACTACATATAGGCACACAAAAAGACGCCTGCTGGGTGTGTTCAGCAAGCGTCTTCTCAATGGGGCCTAATACCATAATACACAGGTTTCCCACTCGTGAAGTCGGAACTTAGTAGGATTTAGGTAGGCTGTTTCTCAGTCTCGAACCATTTTACTGTACGAATAATTCCATTGATGAGCCCGTTAAGTTCCGACATGCGACGTTCGATGTCCATTTTTATTTGCCATCGATTATGATCACTGCAAATATCGATACCGACGGTCCTAACGAAAGCTTCCGCTACATCGACAATAAATGGAACTTTTATCGAACTATGCTTTTCCCCATCCATAATCCTTTTGTTACAGATATCGCATACCTTTATAGGGTTGGACATGATTTCACCTCAGAGCCCATTCTAACTCAATATTAGAACGGGCTCATTTGGCATGATTAGGTCAGACCTACTGCCCACTTATCGAACTGAAGCAATGCTTTTCGTCTCGCCAGAATATACTCGTCCTTCGTTAGGTCTACGCCATCTCTTGCGGCCTTATGACACACCGTTTTCCAATGCTTACGCAATACGTATTTGTAATGCAGGATTGTCCACCATTCAGGGAAGTACGTTTTCAAGTCCTCCATGACCTGTCCAATAATTCGTTTTCGCTCCAACAGAATCGGCAGCCGTTCCCTGGCTTCTAGGATATAAGCCTCTCGCTTTATTGCTAGCTTCTCCGTCTCTGTCAGCTCGAGATATTCCTCTTGGTCTCCGTATCTCTCCCGAAGCAGTTTCAGGACTATGTTGATATGTGCCTCATCGTCACAGTTCATCGGTTCAATCCGTTCTAAGTGCCGCATCACCCTATAAGAGGCGGCATAATGAAACTCATCTGGTGAGACATACGATTTAACGCTGTTAACGACTTCCTGAGCCATTGCCGGCAGAACGTCTTGCTGCAGGATTCGACGAACGATAGGATCATCATCCCTCGGTGCCGAAGCTGTAACCGTCGGTTCATACGGAAGGTTATCCCCTCTCGCCCACTCTTGTGCCACCCTGATATCCCGGTCTATGGTATAGAACTCACGCAGGCGATGGATGATTAACTCCTCGCGGTCACTGAAACTTTCAACGTCTAGGTCAAACTCTTCTTGCCTCGGTTTTTGCTCCTGTTGTTGCATGCAATCACCCCACTTATACACAGAAGGTTGTGAATATCCTGTGGACTATCCAACGCGCTTCCACAGCTTGTCCACCACGGCCAAATAATCCAGAATCACTCCGCGCCCCGTTCTCACTCGCATTCCTAATTCCCTGATAGCCTCGATAGGAATCGACTTCCTCTCTCCGGCCTGTGCGTTATGCCAGTACTTCACGACGTACTGACCGGGTACCAAATACACCTCATCCAACTTTGAGAAGTCGATGATAAGGAACGTAATGGCTCCCTGCTGTTCGGCTTGCTCCAAGTACGCTATCTGGTGGTCGTGGATGTTGGCCAGAGGGAAACGTTTCTCTTCCCGGCACATTTTCGCCTCAAAAACCAACGCCCGGCCATTGTACACGCCTTGGTAGTCGACAGATGATTTGCTCTCCCACACTGCGATGAATGTACCGCGACTATAGTCACGGAGTTTCTTGATCGGCGTCGGTATCTTGTCCACCAGCGCCCAATTGTTCCGCCGGTATTGGCTGTTAGTCATGTTGAGCATCGTTTCAAGCGAGCGTCCGCGGTTGGCATGCGACTGGATGGCGACGGACAACAATCCATTTTCCACTTTGCGACGAGTACGCAGTGATTTCACTCCGCACCCTCCTGTCGTGGTGCGTGCTTGGCGAGCGTATCCTGTGCTACAGCAACCGCCAACTGATGATATGAGGGATTCCACTGTCTCTCCCGATGTAGATGTCCATTCCCATGTTGCTGATTCGTTCCAACGCCGCTTTGTAGTCGTTTCTTTCCTCCGTCAACTCCGACACCTGGCGTTGTAGGTCGCGGATTGTGGCGATGAGGTCATCTATCACTGCCCTACGGTGCATGCCAGCAAATACTTGGCCTCTCTCAACCTCGCGTATATCTTCCTCACTCAATACGCGCCCATCGGTCATGCTTAGTTACCTCCCCAATGCAAAATCTTGTGCTAAACGTTTATGTGCATCGCGATCTTCCGTTACAATGTCGAGCAATCCCTGCAACCGTTCGATATCTGCGTCCTTCTCCGCTATCGTCTGTTTGGCTGCATCGAGTTGAGAGAGAAGGAACGCTGTGTCGGCTTCCCAGAAACGTTTATTGTGTTCTCGTATATCATCCAACCGCTGTGCATCCGTCACTCCGAATCACCGCTTTCCAAATAGTCGTTGGGTAAATTGAATGGTATTAGAATCCAACACAGTATTAGCGGATAAAACCATATCTTGTTGTACCAATGGTCAGGTGAAGGATCGATTTTCACTCCGACCGCTCCTTCGCTTTAAACTCTCCGTCAGAATTCAATCGTTGGATCACGTCTGTTTGAACACCACACAGCCCCATTGCATTGAAAAATGAATAGGTGTCATATACAGTGACCGTCGTCCCGTCTTTCATAGCGAATGTGACGATGTACTGGTCTATATCGTGGAATTTCTGTTCTATCCAGTTGATTAGACCTGTACGCGATTCAGGGTAGATACGCTGCACCGTTGCTTTCACTCGGATCGATTCCCTTCTGAATCGTAATGATGATGTGTAACACTAATCATCGGTGTTCGAGTAATGGCGCATCCGACTAACCCGATACCACAGATGACCATTCCGATAGCAGATATCCAATCCAGAACCATGATCATTCCGTCCCACCGTCCTCGACAGGTTCACAATCCGCATAACAGTCGTGGCATACCGACACATCGTCACCCCAACCAACTAGATGAGCGATTCTGACAGCTCCTTCGTTCTCTTCGCATATTGCACACGTGTTATCGCCTTTCACTATCCAGACCCCAGCGGGACTAAGATGTGTTGCTGCATTGGCCCATGCAGCATTTTGAATATCGATAAGGTTTTCATCGTTTTCAGATCGGTTCTGCTCGATGAAGGAATCAACATCGGTAATAAGGTTCGATAGTTTATCTTTCAATTCAGGTGTGATTTCTGCGTAGGCATGATACAAACCATCACCGTCTCCATCCCAATCAAACAACTGTATGCTATTCAGAATCGCTAATTTATCGTTACTCACTCTGACCGCTTCCCTTCTAAAACGTCCTGAACTTCAAACGTGTTTTCCCACATTGAGAACACTCTTCGACTTCGTATATCCACAAAACATACCCCGCCAACCTCTTCCACACGTGACCCCTGAACAAACACGCTAGATGACGAATCATTCGTCTGCTCCGCTACCTGCGTCGATGTCTGCGAGTGCATCATTACACATATCCACAACCCAATAACTGGCTACCAAGCTTCCAGAATTGCTTGCATCTTTTCGCATACTTTCCACCACTTCACGCAACCGCCGATTCTCTTCAAGGACTTCTCTTAGTACGTCTACAGGATCATCAAGTAGTTTCACGCCACCAAGATTACCTGTAAAAACAATACCCTCTTCGCTGATCCAAACATCAGATGATTTCATCGTTATTGTCCGTTCCCTTCTGCGTCTATATCTGCGAGTGCTTGCATTGCCTTATTGAGCGCGTCCCATTCTTCATCACACAGTTCGTAACCAGTGTGACGTGAAATACCACAAGCGACTTCTAACAACTTATCAAGTGCCTCACGCATCCGCCGATTCTCCGTGTCCAGTTTCAACGCCCACTGTGCTATCTCTGGCCCGATGTTACGGGACTGTGTGATGAATTCAGAGGTTACTTGATTGGGCCAATACTCTGCGTACTCTTTGCTTTTCTTAGGCGCTTTGATGATTTGATGAGGTGCGTACATCCCGCCAAACTCCGCGAACATTTGCCAGGTGCGCTCATCCTCTGTGAAATACCACTCGCCACCCGTCGCACGTTCCGACGCCGTTATCAATGCTTCCACCTGTTCACGCGTTAGTGCCATCACTTGTCACCCGCCTTTTGCAATCGCTCGACCAGAACGGTGCCATGCCATTTCTTGGCCGCTACTCCATGATCCCAATAGAGATAAGCGCTTTTATTCGATGCTGAGAAGTCGATAATGACGCCGTTTCCCCATTCAGGATGTTTTCGATGCCGGACAATATCTCCACGTTGGAAAGAACATTCACCGTCCTCACTCCAAGGAATAGTCGTCCAACATCCATCGAATTCAGTGACAAATTCATATACACTGTCTGGGCCACTTCCTTCACCGTTCTGAAGGTTCATGTAGGATATGGAGCCGTCCTCATTTACCAGAAGCACATCATGGGTGTCTGTGCCGACAACGTGCTCAAGCCCCGAATGTTTATCGCGAACCTTGATGATGGGTAGAGTCATCACTTGTCACCGTCCTGCTTCACGTATCCATCGCGGATGAGTCGTTTTAAGAACGCTTGATACATCTGTTCTTCCTCGCGATCACGCACCGCTTGTTCACCTAACATGCGAACTTGCCATTCACGTTGTATGCGCTCATATGTGTCATTGGCCCACTGAAGATTCTTATCCATCACACATCAACTCCCTTTGAATAGTGCTGATATAGCTCAATCGCGTTCGCCAGAGCATCATGCGGGTTGTCGTACTCGATAAGGCCACTCTCCGTCGTCTCATCTGGGAAGAAACAGAACGTCCTTTCACCTTCGAGTTTGATCGCTGGATGATAAACGGGGCCCCGGGTGTGCTGCTTGTCAGCCGTTAGATATGTCCGTTCCACAGCTTTGTACGGTAAAGCCATCAATATCCCTCACCTTCCACCGCACTCGATATCGTCCTCGGCTTGTCCTAGATATCACCGTTATACTTGCTATGTCCTCGTGGATACGCCCCGCTATGTACGAGGCGAACCACTTGTTTTCTATGGGGCGGTAGTAGTAGAGCCAGGTCATGTGGCAGACCTCAGCATGCCTGCGTTCTCGTATATGTTGCCGATGACCTCGCCGTAAGACGCATAACGCATTAGCGCTTGCACTTGACAGCCTTTTACGGTGTACATGGCCCAGTCTTGTGACCAATAAACTTCGTACCGTTCGTTGTCGTACTGGATGATGTCACCCTCATAAATCTCGATTCCGTTCTTGTCCTTGAGTCCGGTGTACTGGACGATATCACCGCAAAATTCGTCAAAGTGAATCCAATCTTCGTTTTTTTCGCTCCAAACTAGGTTGCAGATATAATGGTTTTCTTGATTGCATCCAGCCAAAACACGGTCATACCATCGTTTGTTCACTTTGTCCCATGCTCGAGACTTAATCTCTCGACTCATCCATCTCACTCCTCGGCTTTAGCACAATATCCGTCTCACCTACACGAAGAATGGCAAACTCGAGATCTCCACGTTCTACTGCTTGTACAAGCGATGAGACGTGTTCGTTTATTTCGGTTGGTGTTGGCATGTGATCACCTCGTTTTGTTGCTCAATTTCTGCAATTGCTTTTAAGATGGGATAGACTTGGGCTGGTACGACTGCGTTCCCGAGACACCCAAGAGCGTCCAATCCATTGGAAAACCCATCAGCCATTCGACCCAATTCGGATTTAGATACAGCCCTCGGTATTCGGGGCTCGCTTCGCCAACTGCTCCGACCAACATAGTCCCATGTGTTGAGTCTGTTTCTGACGGCGCCAACGGTCTTACAGGTTTGTGCATTTGACTCTTTGCCGGCATCGGCCAATTCCTCATCACCCATCCGACTACCGAATCCCATTCCTTCTGTGATGGCGGAAACGAAGCGTTCTTCGCGTCCTGTTTCACCGGAGTAGGCAACAATGAAAACTCTGTCTCGCTTGTGATTGGCTCCAACATCCTTGGCTCCATACACAATCCATCCAACACGATACCCAAGCGTGGCCAAGTCTCCGAGAACTCTTCCAAAGAACCGTCCAGCCTCACTTGTGAGTAACCCTGGTACGTTTTCGCCCAAGAACCATCGGGGTTTAAGCTCGCCAATGACTCGAGCCAACTCAGGCCAGAGATCTCGGTCGTCATTGCTTGCTTCGCGTTTACCGGCGACGCTATGAGGCTGACAAGGGAAGCCGCCCGAGAGTAAATCAATCCGTCCGATGCCTGCCGCTCTGACACTGTCTGCTGTGACATCCCGTATATCCCTCCATCTCGGCACGTTCGGCCAGTGTTTTTCGAGAACCTTCGTAGGATAGTCAGCCCATTCACATTGACCGACTGTGGTAAAACCAGCCCACTCAGATGCAAGATCGATGCCACCTATACCCGAGAACAGGCTGAGATGTGTAAGCACCTGACCACCTCCTCACATCGCATCTACGGCCTCTGACGTCAACGCCGTCCTATCGTCACGCAGACGCGCCCCTGGCTCCCATCCGTGCTCTCGTCTTAGGCGCCGAATGTGCTCTGTCGTCACTCCAAACCGTTCAGCAATCTCTCGCGCAGGAGCTCCGGTCTCAAACATCGTTTGCACCAAACGTATTTCGGTCGGCAACAGACGGCGACGCTTCGGACCTTGAATCAGCTTTGGGAGATACGGCAAGCTCTCTTGCAACCCTTCTGTTCGTGGTTCGATGTGTCCGAGCTCAGCCTGGTCCAAAATGAGTGCCCCAATTTCAATTTCATGTCGATGCATCTTCTTGGCGATTTTCTTCACATCCGTACCCATATCCCAAAACCGACGGAAGGCTTCTACCTCTTCGTCCGAGAACAACAAGTCAAATTCGATTAACGCCACGTGACTCACAGCAATCACTCCGTTTCATCGGATTCGTCTTCGTCTAACCCTTCCCACTCCAACTCGACCAACGTTTCATGTATTTCCTCAACCAAATTACTTGTGTCTTCACCGCTCACTAAGGCTTGATGGACTCGGTTTAAAAGCTCGCACATCATACTCAGGTCATTTGCGAGCCACCATCCAAGAACCGCCCTGTCATGAGCCTGGGCAAATTCTCTAAGGCTTGGGTAATTTACAATCTGGTACATCAGTTCTCTAAGCGCCTTGTTCTCTGCTTCCAGAGCCGCTAACTGTGGCTTGTATTTCATCTCTGCCGCAAAGTCGGATGACAGGAATGCTTGGCGTAATAATGTCTTGTTCATGACCGTTCTCCCTTCCGTTCAATGACAGCCAGCGTTTCATCCGCAATACACCAAATAGTCGTCATATCATCCCCGAGTGCTTCTTTGCGGATTTCCGTGAGTGCTCGATTGGCTATAGTTCGTTCAGCCATTAAAGCGATGTACTCATCATTCGGGATGGCCCTCATGTTGTTGGCTTTGAGCCATTGGATGACTGCTGGTGGTGGGGTCATAAATCTGACGCCTCGGCCGCCGCGAATTCCTGCTCTTCAGCCTTTAACCTCTGCCGTACCAACTCAATCACCAGCCGATACTCCTTGGCATATTGACTATCCCCGTGCGTCTTTTGTACTGCTGCTTCAAACTCATCTAACGTCCCGTGGAAACAGCCTCGATTGCACTGGATGCCTGCTTCGGTGCGATACGCTGTGAACACTCCGTTTTCGGATCCAATAGGACCGATAGTGATAAAGTGTGCATCGCCGTACACCCGTGCATCGCCGGACACCCATGCATTGCCGGACACCCATGCATTGCCGGACACCCATGCATCGCCGGACACCCATGCATCGCCGTACACCCGCGCATCGCCGTACACCCGTGCATCGCCGGACACCTGTGCATCGCCGTACACCCATGCATCGCCGTACACCCGTGCATCGCCGGACACCTGTGCATTGCCGGACACCTGTGCATTGCCGGACACCCGCGCATCGCCGTACACCCGTGCATCGCCGTACACCCGTGCATCGCCGGACACCCATGCATCGCCGGACACCCGTGCATCGCCGTACACCCGTGCATCGCCGGACACCTGTGCATTGCCGGACACCTGTGCATTGCCGGACACCCGCGCATCGCCGTACACCCGTGCATCGCCGTACACCCGTGCATCGCCGGACACCCATGCATCGCCGGACACCCATGCATCGCCGGACACCCGTGCATCGCCGGACACCCGTGCATCGCCGGACACCTGTGCATTGCCGTACACCCGTGCATCGCCGTACACCCGTGCATCGCAGTACACCCATGCATCGCCGTCCTCAGCAAGGTTTGTCTCAGCTTCAATCCAGCCACCAATTTCACCCTTAACCACAAACCCGAAACTGATTTTTGCGCGGATGCGGTGCAACGTACGACCTACCCAAGTCTTAGTTTCGCCCGTAAATTCGTACTTTTTGTTCATCACTTTTCCTCCTCAAACTCCTGCGTGGCCATCCTCAAGGCCTCACGCATGGTTTCTTCCGATATCTCCAGCAGAGCAAAGTAGCTGATGATATTCACTGCGACTTCACGCGCCGTTATAGGCGAGTTCTGAATCTCTATCTCTTGCACGTTCTAACCGTTCCTCTCCATGCCATTCCAAGCCACCTACGATGGTGATGTATCCTCTACGCTGGCCAACTACTGTGACAGCGTCGTATAGCTCATCCATCGTCAGGTCGTAACGTTGCATTGCTTGTTCGATCACGTCTGCCAGGGTCATTTCCGCATTCCTCTCGTTCGCCAATCAGGACCGTCCATCGGGACTCCGCGACACACTTCCAATAGTCGGGACAGAATAGCGTCGCCGTTGTTCGGATACTTCTTAGGCAAGTCAAAAATGTTCATGTTGGTCGTGATGAGAAACGGCTTGTTATCGTCGTAGCGAGTGTTGATGATCTCGTACACCGTTTGCTCGACCCACGATATTTCCGACGGTGTTTTTGGGTCGATGACCTTCTCCTTGCCCAAATCATCGATGATGAGTAATTGGCATCCAGTCAGTCTCTTCAGCGCCATCTGTTCGGTCTCTCGACTTGAACCCGAGTAAGTGTTTCGAATCTGGCTCAGCAGACCGGTTACTGTTCCGAAGATGACAGAATGACCACGACTCAGAAGTTCCATTCCAACTGCAGCGACTAAGTGAGTCTTCCCTCGGCCAACCTTCCCAGAAAGAATCAAGCCGTCCTTTGTTTCTCGACTGAAATTGTCGGCATACGCTTTCGCCGAGTTGTATGCTTGACGGTTCTCGTCAGTCACTTCGAAGGCATCGAACGTCCGATCTCTCCAGCGAGAGGGAAGGAGGCTTTGCTTGAAGAGCTGGTCAATCACCATCCGACGGTCGTACTCTTCTCGAGCGGCTTTATCAGCCTCCAGCTTCCGGTCACTCTCGATCCAGTACGCTTGAGCTTCAGGACAGGAGCACCGCTTGGCGCCGAAAGGCTTCTCTCGACCCTTGAACATGAGCTTTACCATCGGCTCGATCTCGGCCCCGCACCAGTTGCATCTAGGTGTTCCATCCACGATAGAATGCGTCTTGCACGTCTTCTCCGTACTCAGATGACTTAGTGCTTTCTCTAGTCCGTCCATCCGACGTCTCCTTCCTTGACGAAGCAGTTAATGTGATACGCATGCCACCATCTGCAGTCCAGTTTTGCAAGATGCTGTTTACGTAGGACGCTCGCCGTTTGTTTTGGATAATTGCCTCACGAAACGCATTTTCTATCCATTCGTCGGAATAAAGCGCCATCCAGTCGAGTAAGAATTCTTTAACTGTCCCATCTACTTGTCCCATCCCGCTGGTTTGGTACGACTCCGACAGCTTTTTCAACCTTGGGTCAAACGACGACGAGTGTTTTGATTCTGAAGTTTCATCAGTCGCTGACATTTCACTTAAAGCAAGCTCGACCTGATTAAGTTCTTCTTCTCTTCTCTTCTCTTGAATTAAATTAAATTCACTTCTATTAACTTCTCTTAGAAGAACATCGTAAGAACTCTGTAAGTAATCACTAAGAATGTCCTTTCTTATCTCGTACTTACCAGCTTTTTTGTTCGACTCGTAAGTAATCCATTCAATCCATTCCGGAAGAGGAACATCAGGCTGCTGCGGATTCTTTAAAGTCTGGTGCTTTTGGAAGTTAGAAAGATATAAGCACCGCTTCTTCCCGGATGAATAAGGGATAATCTTACCCGCCATTACAAGTTGATTACGCCATTCTTCAAGGACTTCAATGGTGATATCTGCATCAATTGGCGACGGAAAAAGCTCCAATTTGAACGCGAAGGGTGAATCCTCCAAGCACCCGGAATCATCGGCTAGTTGTATCAATCCTTCGTAGAACCACCGCAGGTCCCGAGGCCACTGCACAAGTTCAGGATCTTTCCAGAACGTCGCCTTAATTTGTCGATTGTGCAGTTGCACTCCGATTCACTCCTTTCTCCTCAACTCGGGGCACAGAACATCATTCAGATACTCCGTTATACAATCAGGGTTTTTCCATATTTCAGAGCCAGTAAAGTGCACGACTGTATAGCCTTCAGCCTGCAAATATCGGTCCCGTTGTTTATCTCGAGCGGCCTGTTCTTTTGTCTTTTCATGAAACTCATGACCGTCGCATTCGATCACCCATTTGTGCTCGTCATACTCGACTGTGAAATCTACTCGATACTTCCCAATTTGCCGCTGAGCAATGATTATCGGAGGTTGTCTGTCCGACGATTCCACATACGGTTCCCACCGTATGAGCCTCAGATAGGTGACCAATTCAATCGGTGATTCTGCATCTCTTAGAACGCGCCAGAGTTTTAGATAGGTGTCACCTAGTTCTCGGCATATAAAAGCCTGGATGAAATCGGCGACTTCCTTCTGCGATTCTGCTTCGATTTCGTCAGCCCGCTGATAGCTGGACTTTGCAATTTCGAAGCTGTCTTTTCCCTCAAGAGGAACAATGAATGTCGCGTAATTTTCCATATCAATCATCTCCCAATAGGTATGGAGATAACTTGTCCGGGTTGGAGCGTTCCATGTATCTTGTTATGCTTGTCCACCCACTGCACCGCGGCATTCGTGTTATCCCGCGTATCAAACCGACTGACGATGCCCCACACCGTGTCCCCGCTCTGGACCGTATAGCTGATTGTCTTGGTGTCTGCAGGGACGTTGCCTTTGTTCACTCCGTAGACCAGGGCGCCCAAGAAGAGCGCACCGGCCGTTATATAGATGAGTGTCGATAGGACAGATTTGCGAACCGATTCCGATTTAGAATGGGAGCTGGTCGTCTGGCGGTAGCTCGAATGGTTCTTCTCCTGCATGTTGAGTGCCATCGACTGATTCCCCCTCCCCTAAGTCCGATAGGTAACTGATGATGCTATCCATATCTGTGATGGACCACTTTGTTGGGTCGTCCTTCTCCACCACCGCAAGACCGACCTCACGAAGTGCTGGGCCGTCTACGCCTGCCTCCGTGGCAATCTGGCTTAACTCCTCGGCCTTAGCCTTCCAACGCGCTTTCGTGTCCTGTTTTGGCTGCTCAATCCGTCTGCCTGTATCGACTTCGGTTGCAGGAATATCGATGAAATCTGATTGCATTTCCTCGTGAGTGACCAATCCGCTAATCCCAAATTGACGCTTAAGGGCAAATCCTTCAGCGACCTTCTGGATCATCGCGGATGGGTACTTGTTCCACACTTGCGACCCTGCGTTGTACTCGTTGTGGTCCACGAAGCAAATAACCGGCCGGCGCGTTTTGTGATAGCAGATAGCCCATGCTCCAATAATTTTCCCGCGCTTTGAACCGAACTTGTGCTTTACTGTGTCGTTTATCGCATCGATTTCGAAGTCATCACCCTCGCGAACCACAAAGCTCTTGAGACCATCGAAGTTCTCGTCGCGCTGCGCAACCTTTAGGTAACCGTCGCGGCTCGTCATGATAATCGCCGGAGCGTTTGGGTCATCTACGTACTGCCCATTCGGCCCCTTCTTCTGGCGTTTGTAGCACCATATCTCTTTGAGGAACGGGTCGAGTTGGTACCGGGCGCACAGTGTCAGAAACATCTCCAACTCCGCATCCGTGACACCCTTGGCAACCGTGCGCTTGATGGTATCGATCTGTTCACGAGAGAACTGTTGGAGGCTACCTCCTTGGACGATTTGTAGATGCTTTTCAGCGACTGCCATTACGCAACGTCTCCTTTCGCTTGTGCTTCAGACTCGACCGTTAACTCTTGGCCCTTCGTGACCGTTGCAAGGAACAACTGACTTGCTGCCGGCGCATCGAAGTGGGTAATGGACTCGGCATTATCGATGTAGACTGGGATGTCGTGGCCCAACACTTTGTTGAACAGACTGCAAAACTCAAGGTTGGCGCGGATCCGCTCGGAATAGCTAAGTGACTTGAATGGCTTGCCGTCGTACAGCACGTGGAATGCTGGCTTGATTTCACCGGTGCTCTTCACCACGTCGAACAGCTGCAGGCTTACACGGTTGAGGTGTTTCGATAGTTGCTCAACCTGCATTTCAGCCAGCCTTGCGCGATACTCTCCAATGGAACGGATGACCTCTTGTAGGCGTGTTTGGCGAGATTGCAGATCCTCAATTTGCTCGCGCAGACCTTGGATGGAAGTCCGCTCCTCTTCCATTTCCCTCTTCATGCGTTCCACGTCACGGTTATGCGATTCAACCGTTCTTTGCTCGGCTTCAAGTTCCTGAATACGTTGCTTTGTGGCTGTATCATCCGCACTCGGCTTGGTCTGGATTGCTTCGAGACGTTCGTTTATCTGCTTGCCTTCCTCGATCAGGCCGTGCATCTTGGCCACGATTTCGACGTTCTTCGCTTCAATGTCCGCAGCTTCGCTTTTGTGATGGGCCAACGCCGAATCCAACGCTTCCCCGTTCAGTTCCCGCTGACATACCGGGCAATTGTCACCGTCATGGTAAGGCGCAGCAGGCACCACGCGAAGTTGCCGTTTCAGCGACTGATACTCGTTCCCGAGAGCCTTGGAACGTGTCTGCAACTGCGCGATTTCAACCTGAACACCACTATCGTCAGCCGCCAATTGCGCGCGCAGTGCGTCTAACTCTGTTGCATCGAACGTCCTGGGTTGAGGGATGACTCGGGATAACCGCTCTATCACCGCCTCGATACGCCCTTCGATGCGATGGATATCCGCTTCGTGTTCCTTTATCTCGGCGCGCTTCTCCTTTGCTAACTCGTCAGGGTTACGCAGCGACTCGTCTTTGAGGCGTTCTTGGTCACTTGGTGCCAACTGCGCTAGGACTTCTTCTTTAGACGGCGGCTTAATGAGGTTCATCAGCATCTCTCGACCTTCACGCTCGGGCTTGTCGGTGAAGAATCCCGGCACGAACACGGTCAGAAACCGCTCTTTATCGGGCAGGAGTTTATCGACATCCGCTTGTGATGCAGTCTTACCGTCCAGGTACACTTCCGTCTTACGACCGCCTTTGACGCGGGTGATTTCGTGCTCCTCACCCTTTATCTCGACGATCATGCTGACATCGAACTTCTTCGCGCCGGTGCGAATGAGGTGGTCAACGTGAGGCGAACCGGTTAGCGTCACACCATACAAAGCAACCGTGATCGCCTCTGCGATGCTCGTCTTGCCACGGAAGTTCTCAGCTCGGATAGAAACGTTGTCGCCGAACGTGAAGGACCGCTTCTCGAAAACCTTGAAATTCTCACAAGTCAAAGCCTTAATCCTCATCGTTGCCACTCCTTTTAGTCGATTCAGGTATCATCAGCGCGCATGTTGCGTGGTAGTACCAGCCGCTTACAAAGTCTTGAGTCCGTTCATCGTCTTCCCAAACCGTCATTCCGCAGACTCGGCACTTACCGAGTTCTTGAGGCGGCGAGTAACTTGGCGCATTCACTCGTAATCACCACCAACGTAGTCCTCAGGAAACAGGATGCGGTCCTCTAGCTCGTCCTCCCAGTCTCTTGGGTCATCCATCTACCGCACCTCCATCAGGTTGTGATATGCTTGCTTTAACAGTGTTTTTCGTAACTGGACTCTCGTTGGCGCGAGAGTTCTTTTCATGTCTCAAGATTGCTTCCCACTCTGGCTTCGCACGTTCAAACGCTTGTTGAAGCTGATTCGTTTTAACCACCTCCTTCACTGAACTAGGCCCAACGACTTGAGTCGACTGAAGTGCACGTCGTGCAATTCCTTGAACGAATCTCCGTACTCCATACAGATGACAGCCACGTACATGTATCCGAAGACCAAGGAGTCCATGACCTCCATCAGGTGTGCTTTTCGTGACCGACGCTCGTGGTCAGTCTCACGTCCAGGTGGTTTGGAGGTATCGAAGTTCCGCACTGCATCTACCGCCTCGGCAAACTCCCTGAGAAGCCTGTCCTTCATCGATGAGCGGTGTAGTTCGATGTTTATTCCGTCCAGAAATGCCGGGCCCGTATTGGTCAATTCTCGCCATGCCTTGATACTGACTTCCGGGCTGTTCAACTTATCTGCAAGTAGCGGCATAATGTCCGGTGCAGGCTTACGAGCACCCGAGCGAATCTTGCGAATCATGCTGTCTCCATACGGGATATCTAAGTCATCAACCGCGAGACCAAGTTCCTTCATCGCATCTCCAATTGCTTGTCCCAAACTCATGCTGCTTCTCACCCTATCTGTCCTATTTGGTTATCAAAGTGCCACAGCGTTGCGTGTTAATCTTTGTATGTAAGCAACGCCACTACATATCTGGTAGACACTGAACCTACTGCCCCGCAACACTCTCTTATCTAGATGATCCTCGCTTCACAAACTCCTCGGCAGCTTGTCCAACTCCACTCGGGCGGCTGCCCCACACACCTCTCTAGGAGCGATGTATGATGCAATTTGAATCCCGCCTTGATGAAACGATGAATTTGCTTCAAACCGTCATTGACGACATGACCGAGTTGCTTCTTGAGCGGTACGATGATGTGAAAATTCAGGTGGTTGTCGATGCCAAACCAGTCAAACCAACAGATGACTTCACGCTCTCCTCACACCGTTACAAGAACCGTATTCTCGGGTTGTGATTGAGCCTCACGTTCCTTCTGAATCCGAAGCATGATTCGAACCGCGATCTCATAAAACGTCTTCTGCGCATCAGGATTTAGTTGACTGATACTGGTGATTTCGTGAGAATCCGTAATCGGCACAACCATCCCCTCCTGATCGCATGTTTATGAGTCCTCCGCTTGTCCACTTGCTAAAAGTTCAGCCTGTTTAATGCACCATTGACGTGTTTCTTGGCTCTTGTGCGCGCTATCCTCATCCCACATGTGGCAGCGGTCGCACAGCCCGAGACAATTGCTGATGTCGTTCGTGCAGATTGCACCTTCGCTCCGAAAATGACAGTGGTGAAAGTGCATCAATCGTCTTTGTTTACACCGTTCGCACAGGCCACCAGACCGCTCCCACACGGTTTGCTTGACTGCGACAGGAAACTCTTTGGCCCTGGCCCTAGAACTACGACGCTTCTTCATCGGTCGATTGGCTTTCTGATCCTTGCTTGGCTTGGGTACTGGGTGAAACTCGGTTGCAAGGTTCATCTCGCAATCCTCAACGATCCAATGGACAATTCCTTAACCACGGTCGAGTAAATTTCTTTCAGCCTAGGGTCACACTCAATTACGTCCATCCGATTGGCGTCGCTGATTTGGGTCTTAGTTGCTCCACTTTCCTCTAATCGCTTCTTCAAATTGCGAAGTCGGGTTGCCAAGTCACAGCGCCCTCGTTCTTCGAGGATTTCGTAACTTTGATTGCGCATTTCTCGATAGTCACTTCTGGTTCTGTACGCCGCTCCAGCAATCATTGAATTGATTGACCTGCGCCAATCCGGATCTCTGTGAAGGAAAGTATCTTGAATAACCTGAACTGCTTTTTTGACCTCTCCGACTTCAAGCTGCGTCTTAGCAACTGATTCAAAAACGTGGTGGAACATCTGCATTTCAGGAGATAACTTCGATATGTCGATTGTTGGTTTCACGCTGTATGAACCGGTCTTCCGAATGGTCGGAATGACATCGTGAGTTATCCAGCGCTTGAATGTTTTCGCTTCCGGTTTCCGACTACCAAGAACCAGAGAATACAATCCGTACTCGTTAACGCAGAGCATGTCTTGGACTCCGCCAAGGGTCTGTATTGAATGCAGCCCCTTTTCATCTGCGTCGAGTCTTCGAGTTTGAGAAACATCAATTTGAACTGCGTCGCAAACATCCTTGGCCACAAACCATGGCTCTCCATTTAAAAGAACCGTACGGATTTCATGTGACTCAAAGTTGAAATTCATCAAATCACTCATGCTTTCACCTCGCTTCATGCACTTTGATGTTTTGTACGCGTTTCGCTTACTTGATCTTCAAAAAAATACCCTGGAGGTACACCGAGTGCTTCGGATATCTTTTGTAGAGCCTCAACACTCATTTTACGACGCCCTGTCGAAATGTCCTGATACCAGGAAGGACTTCTGCCGCAATACTTGGCAATGTGCACCTTGGTAACACCCTTTTGCTTGCGAACTTGCTCCACCTTGGTGTGCACGGGTGTCATGTCGTTTTCACCTCCTGTTTGTACGCGTTTCGCTTACTACATCAGCAATACTATATAAGCGATTCGCGTATGTCAACAAAAAAGTAAGCCTTTTGCGTAATTTATTTCGCGTAACGCTTACTCTCGGTATATTTGTCCATGAGGTGATTGTTGATGGAAACCTTGGGCGCAAGACTTAAGCGAGCTCGAGAACGTGCAAACAAGACACAAGGCGAAGCTTGCAAAGCGCTAGGTATATCCATCGGTACTCTTTCTGGTTATGAGCGGGACTACCGTAAGCCCGACGCTGATACCCTGGCTAAACTGGCCGCCACCTACGATGTATCCATAGACTACCTAGTCACCGGGAAAGAATCGGGGAACGAAGATTCTAGAAGCAGTGAGCAACAAGAATTCCTCGAATGGGTAGAAGATAATTTGGAGGAAGCGTTCTTTTACGACTTTCACAAGTCCCCCGAGGAACAGAAAAAGCAGTTTCTCGAGACTATGCGCGCGCTTTGGGAAGTAGAAAAGAAGCGTGGAAACATCAAACCCAGGGAGTGATTTGGTGTTTGGTTGGAACAAGCGAAGCAACACATCTGAGCCACCAGTACGCAAACGAATTCAGTCACCCATGATACAAGTCGGTCCTCCCCTAAATATAAAAACCTCTTCAGACGCCAAAAGAAACGGAATTGCGGGAGCACAGTGGTCTTCCGTCGACGACGGGTGCCCACTTTGTAGGTATCTCGACGGCATGACCATTAGTGTCGATCACCCGGACTTTAACCGTATCGTTCCTCCTCTGCACGATGGCTGCAAATGCATTCGAATATACATAGACTCAGAACAGACGCATACTACATTCGATTGGGTCACTCCCCCTAGAGAACTATTGGATAAACACTATGAAGCTAAAGGATGAAATGAATGCTAAAAACAAAAGTCGCTGTCGCTAGTCTAGTTTCGCTATCTCTTATCGGTCTTGCTGGGTGTGGCTCCATTTCCAACACCACCTCTAATGCGTCAGCACCAACAGCGAAAACTGTTGCTGAAAAGAAACCCGTAGTGACGAAACCATCAACGGCAACACAAATTGTCGCTGCACTTAAGAAGTCCAGCCTTCCAGTCGGAAAAACAGACGTTTACACAGCTTCGAATGACCCAAACCATCTTCTGGGGCGCCCCGGCGAATACACCAGTAAAGTGAACTTCATTGATACTCGAGTTAAAGAAGCCGTGTCAGGTGGTATCGAGATTTCCAATGGCGGTTCCATCGAGGTTTTCCCTAATACGACGAGCGCTAAAAAGCGATACACATACATTTCGTCAATAGCTCAATCGGCTCCGATGTTCGAGGAATATGATTACCTCGACGGTAAGGTCCTGATGAGGATTTCCGACGATCTCACGCCGACCCAAGAGAAGCAGTACGTTGCGGACCTAAAGAAGATCCTCGGTTGATCTCGAATATACGGTCGCAAGCCGTACTCCATCCGTAATGCCCCCACTCTACGCACTTCTTAACGGAGCCGGACCCCCGGCTCCCTCACTTGACGCAATTAAATTTTTCCATATATCTTCAAATTTTGCCCCGATCGATCTATAATACGAACACACGTTCGTAATAAGGGGAAATTCTGTATGCAATTCGAAGACCTCGAACTTTACAAACCAACTCCCATGGAAGCTGCGATTCAAACCCTTTACAAACGGCATCACATTGTCAGCCCATGCGACATCGACATGGACCGTATGGCTGGTGAATTAGGCGTTGAAGTTCGATATCTGGCTCATGAGAGCAACACAGCGAAATTAGGTTCGAAATACTTCGTCATCGTGGACGATCGGGTGCACTGGACTCAGCAACGCATCGAGTTCGCACACGAATTAGGACATATCCTCATGCACTACGGGAACCAATTGAATATGCCACCGGATTTCAAAAACCTTCAAGAGTGGCAGGCTGATCGCTTCGCCATGTATGCCTTGGCGCCCACCTTTATGATCGCGAATTGCATCACCAATGCATACAGCCGGCAACAGTTGGTCCGCCAATTGGCCGAAACCTTCGACGTTACCGATGTGTTCATGGATGTGCGACTCGATATCCTTGAGCAACGTCTGAGGAGCCTCGCTTGGGACCGTCATGTTAAGACCGTCGTACAGCTCGAACGCCAAATGTACGACTACACATATCCTCACCCAACAGATAAACGCATTGAATACTTAGTCAAAGACGGAATCGTAATTGGACGCCGCCGGCGCGCTGAATGAAAGGATGACATCCATGGTAAAGAACGTTGTATCACTCATTGGTCCTATCCCTTCTCTCGAAACTGTATGGTTCGGCCAAGAAGGGAAGAAGCAAGACCTCGTCGTTAAGTCGTGGGCACCTTATCAGCGCTTCGCGGTTCAGGTGGCCGATGATGGCCTCGATAGCTTTGGGCTGAAACAAGGCAACTACGCCGTATTTCGCGAGGCAAGATGGCCCGATCGCGAATGCCAAGTATGCCTCGTGCGTTTCGGAGATGAAGTGACTATTCGACTGGTCGAGGGAATCAACTCCACCATGGTTACTCTGAGGGTGTCTAGCGACAGGATTCCGCCTCTGGAGCTTGAACCAACGGATTTCTCGGTCGTTGGCATCTTGGATGGAGTCGTATTTGCTGAATTTGCGGAGTTTGCGGAAGCCAAGGAGGAGGTGTTTGATTGGGGATGTTAGCCGTTTTATATCATATAAATACGTAGTGTAAATGGTATAAAACCGTTTGCTTCAGCTTGATTGATTTCGAGGAGGCTAACTATGACGGTTGCTCTTTATTGCAGAGTCAGTACAGATGAACAAGCCGAACATGGTTTCTCCATTGAAGACCAACAAGAGCGTCTCAAAGCCTTTGCTGTCAGCCAAGGGTGGACCGATTACGAATTGTACGTCGATGATGGGTATTCCGGTACGTCCTTAGAACGCCCTGCAATGAAACGTCTTCTATACCACGCACAAGCCGGTCACATTAAAGCAATCTGTGTGTATCGACTCGACCGTCTCAGCCGTCGTCAGAAGGACGTTTTGTACTTGCTTGAGGATATATTCGAGAAGCACAGTATCGCCTTCAAAAGCGTCACGGAGTCATTTGATACATCCACACCCTTTGGAAAGGCGATGCTGGGCATCCTAGCCGTATTCGCCCAACTCGAACGAGAAACGATCATCGAACGTACCACCAGCGGTCGCCGGCGGCGTGTGCATAAGGGGTTATGGTATGGCGGACGAATTCCTTTCGGGTACGAATGGGACAAGGAAAATCAACGACTGCTCGTGGTCCCCGACCAGGCACATATTGTACGAACCATCTACCGTAAATACCTTGAGGGTGAATCATACAACTCAATTGCCGAATGGGCAGAGTCTCAAACGAATGATCGCAAGTTCGACCATGGCGTGATTCGAGACATGCTAATGCGTCCAATCTATACAGGGAGAATGAATAATGCAGGGACTCTTGTCGATGGACAACACGAGGCCATTATCGAAATGCCCACATGGGAACGTGTGCAACGCGAAATGGCAAATCGAGCTGAAGGGCGTACTCCGGCAGGTGATTATCTATTGTCTGGTTTAATTAGGTGCGGTCTTTGCGGTGCTCCAGGTATCCATATCGTCATGCACCAACGCAGAAAGCACACCTATTACTACTATGTGTGTAAGGCCCATCACGTTCGGCCTAAAAACAGTAAAACGCCGATGTGCACAATGGACGCAAAGAACCAATTCAAGTTAGAAGCGTCAGTCGTTGAAAAGCTTATGAATCTTGCGTTGGATCCACGTTCGATAGAGGCGGAATTGAAACAGCAGCAAACCGAGGTAAATAACTCTCTCGAGGTTGTGGAGGATATCGAAGCAAAGATTAAAGAGGTAGACCGTAAACTCGAGGTCTGGTACGACAACTTAGAAGATGAGAGTTTAGACCAGGACCGTGTGAAACGGAGAATCACCTCCTTAGAAGACGAAAAGAAGCGCCTGTTAAGACGCTTCTCCGAGATCGACGTGCCCTCAGCTCAAAATAAGGAATCGTTGATGGACTCGTTTAAATTACTCCGCAACTTGTGGAACTACGCTACACTCGCAGAACAACAAGCGATGTTACGAGCGCTGGTGAAGCAAATCGTCATTCACCCGAAAACGTTCGACGTTTCATTCGTTTGGAACGTCTGATTTTTTCATTCGCTTGGAGTTTTGTCTTGCCGAAACTCCAGTGGTGGAATCTCGTCGGCATCCCATAGGCGCCGAACGTATAGATCACATCGGAGGGACATACCTCGTACCGCATGGGATAAAAGTCAAGCCCAAAGTCCTTCGCGATGGAGGTCATTTCGTCAATACTCGCTTCGAGCGCAGCCATCTCCTCGTGGTTCATGCGCTTTTCACCCCGTCGCGCCGCGAAAAGAAATGCTTGAGCGCGGCGTACACTTCCGTTTTGTCCCGGATGATAAACTTGCGAAACTCCGGCATATCGAGTTTGGCAAAGGCGTTCATCATCGTGGAGTTACGTGAGTACTGATTCACTTCGGCGTACCCCAACATTTGCGATTTTGTGCTGAGTTCCTTGACGAGTCTCACGCATTTCTCGTTGTCGGACGTGAGGTTGTCACCGTCCGAGAAGTGAATCGGATAAATATTGTACCGATCAGGTGGGTACTCTTGCTCGATCATCCGCAGCGCAAAGTCGTATACCGAGGAACAAATCGTTCCACCGCTCTCGCCTTTCGTAAAGAAGTGTTCCTCGCTGACCTCATGCGCTTCGGTGTGGTGCGCGATATAGCGAATGTGCACGTTTTCGTACTTCGTCCGCAGAAAGCGAGTCATCCAGAAGAAAAACGTTCGAGCACAATATTTCTCAAACAGCCCCATCGAGCCGGATAAGTCCATCATCGCGAGAATCACTGCATTTGAGTCCGGTTCTTCAATTTCCTCCCAGGTTTTATACCGCAAGTCATCCGGGAGAATCTGCGCCTTATCTGAACCAGCTCGAGCGTTGCGCCGAATCGACTCCAAGAGCGTACGCTTTTTGTCGATGTTTCCGGACAACCCTTTCTTGCGCACATCTCGAAACTCGATACTCTCCGTAACCATTCTGTCTGGCGTCTTGTCTGCGAGATCTGGTAGTTCAAGCTCACTGAAGAGCAGCGCCTGAATGTCCTCCAAGCTCACATCCGCCTCTGTGTAATCCACACCCGGCTGTTCGCCAGCTCCTTCGCCCTTACCCGGTTGTGCTTTATCCGGTTTTCCCTGCGCGATGACGTCCCCAACCTGCGAGTCCCCTTGCCCCGTACCCGCATGGCGACCCTTCTGGAAGTTGTAACGAATCCGATACTCCTCAAGCGAGCGAATAGGTACTTTGACAATTTGGCGTCCGTTGCTCATGATGAGGCTTTCGTCACTGACGATATCGGCGAGATTGTCCTTGATGGCCTGCTTTACCTTGTCGCGATGTCGGTCCTGGTCCTGCTGTCCTTTGCGGTGGAGCGACCAGTCTTCCCTTTGCAGTGAGAAATAGGTATTCGACACGTTTCATCTCCCCTTTCGGGTCGGCAACACACTTAGCGGTTTAAGAGACTCCCCGTGTATCGCAACAGTTCGTTGGCGCACGACGGGCAGTATCCATGTTCGTCGATCAGTCGTGCTGTCACCTCGTTGATTTTTTTCAAATGTGTCTCATCCGGCGTCTTCGAGGAGGTCGTGATCTTGACGACATCCTTCAAATCGGCGAACAGCTTCCGCTCAATCGCCTCCCGCAGCCGCTCGTGTGAGTGATAGTTGAACTTTTTGCCACGGCGGGCGTACGTCGAGATGCGAATGAGTATTTCCTCGCGGAACGTGCGTTTGGCGTTCTCCGAAATCCCTATTTGCTCCTCGATGGAGCGCATGAGTCGTTCGTCCGGATCGAGTTCTTCACCTGTCAGTGGGTCTTTCAGTTTCTGCCAGTTGCAGTACGCTTCGACGTTGTCGAGATAGTTGTCGAGCAACGTCTTGGCAGACTCCTCAAAGGAATAGACAAACGCCTTCTGAACTTCGGTCTTCGCCATCTCGTCATACTCCTTGCGAGCGACCGCCACAAAGTTCAAAAGCCGTTCCCGATCTTCCGCGCTGATGGACGCGTGTTGATCGAGTCCGTCCTTTATCGCTCGTAGGACATCTAATGCATTGATGCACTGCGTGTCGCGGCGAATGAGCGCGGTCGAAATGCGATTGATAATATAACGGGGATCGAGCCCGGACATCCCCTCATCCGCATATTCCGTTTGCAGTTCCTTCAAGTCGGCTTCCTTCATCCCCTCCACTGTCTGACCGTTGTACAAGTACAGCTTTTTCAACAGGTCGACGCCCTGCTTCTTCGATTCCTTGAGGCGCGTCAGGATGGAGAAAATGGCCGCCGTACGCAGTGCGTGCGGTGCGATATGGACGTCTTTCAGATCGCTTTGATGCACGAGCTTATCGTAGATCTTGACTTCGTCGTCGACGCGCAGGTTGTATGGGACAGGCATCACGATCATGCGCGACTGCAAAGCCTCATTCTTCTTGTTCGCCACAAAGCTGCGATACTCAGCCTCGTTGGTATGTGCCACAATCATTTCATCCGCAGAGATGAGCGCGAAGCGCCCCGCCTTGAAATTCCCTTCTTGCGTCAGGCTGAGCAAGTGCCACAAAAACTTCTCGTCGCACTTGAGCATCTCCTGAAACTCCATGATGCCGCGATTCGCTTTATTGAGTTCGCCGTCGAAGCGGTACGCCCGAGGGTCGGATTCCGATCCGAATTCGGTGATCGTAGAAAAGTCGATACTACCTGTTAAATCAGCGATATCCTGCGACTTGGGATCAGACGGACTAAACGTTCCGATACCAATTCGCTTGTCTTCTGACATCACCACGCGCTCGACTGGAACCTGTTCGATATGTCCGCCGTAGACATCGTCGAGGCGCATCCGGCAACTCGGGCAGAGGTTCCCCTCGATGCGAATGCCGAACTCGCGTTCAAAATCGCTGCGCAACTCCAGCGGGATGAGATGCAATGGCTCCTCGTGCATCGGACATCCCTTAATCGCGTAGAGGGCGCCTTCCGGCGTCTTCGAATACTGTTCCATGCCGCGTTTGAGCATCGTGACGATGGTCGACTTGCCGCCGCTCACCGGACCCATCAGCAGTAAAATGCGCTTGCGCACATCCAGGCGCCTGGCCGCAGCATGAAAGTATTCCTCCACCAGCCGTTCGAGCGTGCTCGACAAGCCGTACATCTCGCTTTCAAAAAACGAATAGTGATGATGTCCATCCGCGTCGGTCTCAATTCCCGCGTTGGCGATCATGTCGTATATACGAGCGTGTGCTGTCTTGGCCACGCTGGGATGCTCCCTGACGATCTCGATGTATTGCTCGAACGTCCCCTCCCAACGAAGTCCCTCTTCCTCCGCGCGGTAGGTGTTGAGTCGGTCAAGAAAACTCATGGTCCCATCCTCCTCCAGGTGCAAGTCTCACAAGCGACCGTTACAACCGACTTACAACGGACTCTCCGTGCGACAAAACAAATCCGTCCGCGTTTCTTCATCCTATTCGCACCCAGCTTGACCACATGCCCATGCTTTGCTTGGCAACCATCTGTACTACGTGTGCACAAAACCCGTCTCTCTCGCTCATTAAGCGGGAATGCGACGACATTGTGTGTAATCCTATTTATACGTGGCTGAGCTTCAAAGTGGGATAAATATGCGGAGTTTTTTCAGGCGAACGAGGTTACGTCGCTGTCCCCAAACGGTGAAACGCATTCAGTCGCGCTCAGATTCGATGAAAAAGCCTCCAAATCCACGATTTAAGTGGATCTGGAGGCTTTTGAGGCAGGTCCATGCGGTACCCGAGTAGATCCCTTGTGGACACCGCGTGTCAACCAGGTCAAGCGATTTGCTTGCGCACTCCTCTCGCGAGCAGTACGTAAGCCACCACTGCACCGACGTCACAAACAGCGATGACCACACCCATCGGCAGGTCCGTATGACTTCCGCCGAGTCCGACGAGTGGCGAGGCCACGGCGCCGAGCAGCAACTGTGCCACACCGATCAGCGCGGCGGCGCTGCCGGCGGACCGGGCTTGATTTTGCATGGCCAAGGCGGAACCGATGGTTCCGACTACACCGACGCTCGATACGAGCAGGAACAAGGTGGGAAGAACGCCTGCCAATCCGAAGTGAAAGAGTACAGAGGCAAACAGCGCAAGCCCGCCGCATGCGGCGATGCCAATGCCAATTCGGAACAGCAGTACGTCCGGCACCCGCCCCGCGAATACGCCAGACGTTCGCGAAAACAGGATGATCCCGAGACCGTTGATCGCAAAACACACGCTGAACATCTGCGGCGATAATCCATAGATATTCTGAAGGACAAATGGCGATCCCGAGATGTACCCGAACATTGCCGCATTGACGAGGCCTTGCGACAGCGCAAAACCGATGAATGTGCGTTCGCGAAGCAACACTCCGAACGTCGACACCGTCTCGGCGACGCCGCCTGCTTTCCGGTGCTCAGGATGAAGCGTCTCGCGAAGTGCGAAGCTCGCCATGACGAACATGCCAATGCCAAGGGCACCAAGCACGACAAAGACACCACGCCAGGACATCACGCGCAACAACTGGCCGCCGAGCACGGGCGCGAGAATGGGAGCTACCCCGTTGACGAGCATCAAGAGCGAGAAAAAGCGCGTCAGTTCTGGACCTGCGTACAAATCGCGAACAATCGCACGCGCGATGACAATTCCGGCCGCGCCCGCGAACCCCTGCACGAAGCGCAGCGCGACAAGCAACCAGATGTTCGGTGTCACCGCACAGACAAACGATGCGACGACGTAAATCGCCAATCCAGTCAGGAGTGGACCGCGACGCCCGCGCGCATCGCTAAGCGGGCCTGCCACCAATTGTCCCAGTGCCAATCCAATGAGACACAGGGTAATACTCAATTGCACGACGGACGTCGACGCGTGTAAATCCTTCGAGATGACGGGCAATGATGGCAAGTACATATCGATGGACAGCGGGGCCAACGCGGTCAGCGAGCCGAGGATCGCCGCCGTGCGAAACCGCCGCGAGGTCGCCCACTGATGGTCTACCGCGGTATGAAAGGTGTTCACTGAAATGTCCCTTCTCCCTCTCCAAATCTGTATCTCTCGCGTATCACAGGGCGGGCGGCTCTGTGGCATCAAGCCACCCTTCTACAGTTTACAGGTCAACGCCATACTTAGGACTGAATGTGTCGACCGAGCCACCGCAAAGCGTCCGGTATCTGCTTCTGCCAGACGCCCCAAATATGGTTTCCTGGCCCGACGTGATAGTCGACTTCGGCGCCGCGATCGACCAAAATATCCCGCATCGCCTCGTTGTACTCGTAAAAATCATAGATGCCAGACGGCGTCTTGGCCTCCCGCTCCTCGTCACCAATAAACATGTAGGCTGCCAGTCTGCTCAAATCGGGTTCCGCGTCGACACGCTGCTGAACGGGCGGAAAGTATGCGCCGGAAAACAAGATCAGGGTATGAAAGTACTGTGGATACGCCAGCATAAAGCTGAGTGACGCCACGGCCCCGAGCGAAATTCCGGCCATCATCCGAGCGTTCGGGTCAACTGCGTACAAGCCGTCCAGCATAGGCATGCACTCGTCGACGACAAAGCGCTGATATGCCTCATGACGGGCGCCGTCCATCGCGTAATCGTTTCTGCGCTCGTCCAAATTGACCGCGATACCAGCGATGAGAAATGGTGGGATCTCACCGCTTGTCATCAGCTCATTGGCAATGGTCGCGACGCGCCCATGCGTAAAAAACTCTAAGCCATCGTGACAGTAGACGATCGGCAATGGCGAGTCAGATCGGTAAGAATGCGGGACAAACACCTTGACCGTCCGCTCTTCGTTTAAGTACTGGCTATAAAGGGTGTGGGATTCGATTTTTCTCTGTTGGGTACTCACAGAAACCAACTCCTTCTCGTCTCTTGGCGTTGAACAAAGTGGGGCTCGCGCTCGGATGGGACGCAGCGACATCGTCGACGCTTGCCCACGCCGCGTTCCTTCTTTAATAAAAGAAAGCGCTGTACTAAACTGTTACAGTCTCGTTACACTCTTATTCTATAACAGCAAATTGTGCGTGACACGAAAGTGATTCGCACACTCCAACATTGTGTATTATAATATTTGTTGAACTGTATCACTACGTGCGTGCCGTTCGCTTTGACCGGACGGCTGGGTGAATACATAGGCACACACGCTAGCATCGCTACACAGCTTTCGGAATGAGGTGACGAATATGGGCAAAACGGTCTCCGAGCATACTGTTCCGTACGTACAAGTGTTAGACGAGAACGGTAAAGTGACCGATAAAGAATTGCTTCCGAATTTGACTGACGATCAACTCCGCGAAATGATGAAACGCATGGTGTTTACGAGAATTCTCGACCAACGCGCGATCAAATTGACGCGTCAGGGACGTCTTGGCTTCTATGCGCCTGTGGCAGGTCAAGAGGCTTCGATGATCGGCAGTGAGTTCGCGACGGACAAGGAAGACTTCGTCGTTCCTGGCTATCGCGACCTGCCCCAGTGCGTGTACCACGGATATCCTTTGTATAAGTTGTTCCTCTACTCTCGTGGGCACCAAGAAGGGGGCCGCGTGCCTGAGGACGTGAACGTCATGATGCCGCAAATCATCATCGGCGCACAAATCGTCCAAACCGCAGGTATCGCACTTGGGTACAAACTCAAAGGCGAGAAGCACATCGCTATCACGTACACCGGTGACGGTGGTACTTCCCAGGGCGATTTTTACGAAGGTATGAACTTTGCAGGCGCCTACAAGGCTCCAGCGGTGTTCTTCGTACAAAACAACCAGTATGCCATCTCCGTCCCTCGCGAAAAGCAAACAGCGGCAGAAACGTTGGCGCAAAAGGCGATTGCGGCCGGTATCCCAGGCGTACAGGTCGACGGCATGGATATTCTCGGCGTCTACGCTGCCGTGAAGCAAGCGGTTGACCGCGCGCGCGCCGGCGAAGGGCCTACCCTCATCGAAGCCGTTACGTTCCGCTACGGACCACACACCATGTCTGGTGACGACCCGACGCGCTACCGCACGAAGGAAACGGAAGCGACTTGGGAGAAGCGGGATCCACTGGTGCGCTTCCGCACGTATTTGACTGAAAAGGGCCTGTGGTCTGACGACGAGGAGCAGCAGGTCATTGAAGCTGCTAAAGACACCATCAACGAAGCACTGAAGCAAGCGGACAACGCGGAGAAGATGAAGGTTGAAGACCTCATCGATGCGATGTTCGAAGAACCGACGACGGCATTAAAACGCCAACGTGCTGAAATCACTGGCGAGGGGGCGAACTGAGATGGCACAAATGACGATGATTCAAGCCATCACCCATGCACTTGACCTCGAGTTGGCACGCGACGAAAAGGTACTGCTTTTCGGAGAAGACGTGGGCAACAACGGCGGCGTGTTCCGCGCCACGGAAGGGCTGCAAAAGAAATACGGCGAAGACCGCGTGTTTGATACGCCGCTCGCGGAGAGTGGCATCATCGGTCTCGCCAACGGCTTGGCTGTTCAGGGCTTCCGTCCCGTACCGGAAATTCAATTTTTCGGATTCGTGTTTGAAGCATTTGACCAAATCGCAAGTCAAATCGCGCGTTTGCGCTACCGTTCCGGGGGTCGCTTTCACGCTCCAGTGACCATTCGCTCACCGTTTGGCGGCGGCGTGCGGACACCAGAGTTGCACTCCGACAGCTTGGAAGGGCTGTTCTTGCAGAGCCCTGGCGTGAAAGTGGTCATCCCAAGCACGCCGTACGATGCGAAGGGCTTGTTGCTTTCAGCGATTCGCGACAACGATCCGGTCATCTTCCTCGAACACATGCGCCTATACCGTTCCTTCCGTCAGGAAGTGCCGGAAGAGGAATACACCATTCCGCTGGGCAAAGCCAACGTCGTTCGGGAAGGTAAAGATGTGACCATCGTGACCTACGGTGCAATGGTCGGCGTCTCCCAAAAGGCAGCAGACCAATGGGCGAAGGACAAGGGCTTGCAGGCAGAAGTCATCGACTTGCGCACCATCAGCCCAATCGACATCGAGACCATCACGGCATCGATTGAGAAGACTGGTCGCGCGATCGTCGTCCAAGAGGCTCAACGTTCGGCCGGCGCAGGCGCCGAGATCGTTGCACAGATCAACGAGAACGCCATCTTCCATCTGGAAGCACCGGTACTGCGCGTATCGCCGCCTGACACGGTGTATCCGTTTGGCCTCATCGAAGATGAATGGTTGCCGACGCAACAAGCTGTTCTCGCCGCTTTGAATAAAGTCGTTAGTCTCTAATACCTGGAGGTGAACACTCGATGGCATTGTTTGAATTGCCGCTCCCAGAGCTAGGTGAAGGTCTGCACGAAGGCCGCATCAGCAAATGGCTCGTAAAACCAGGCGACAAGATCGAAGAAGATGACGCAATCGCCGAAGTTGAAAACGATAAATCGTTGGTCGAGTTACCTTCGCCTGTCACCGGTACGGTGAAGGAACTGAAAGTAGAAGAAGGGACAACCTCCGTCGTCGGCGACATCCTGATGATCATCGACGTCGAGGGAGATCTCCCAGAAGGCGCAGCAGCACCGACGGAAACTGCCAACGCTGCGCAGGGCGAAGCTGCGCAAGCACCAGCTCCGGCCGCGCCGACGCAGTCGACCGCCCCTGCCGCTGCAGCCGATGTCAAGAGTTCAGCGCGCGACGTCCTCGCCACACCTGGCGTCCGCAAGTATGCACGCGACAAGAGCGTCGACATCACCAATGTCACTGGCACTGGCAATCACGGCAAAGTGACGAAGGAAGACATCGATACATTCTTAGCTGGTGGCAACAACCAAGCTCCGGCAGTCGAAGCTGTAGCTGAGACGAAAGAGGCTGTCGCATCGACGAAGGTCACGCAGGTCAGCGGCGACGAAGTTGAGGAACGCGTTGCGCTCCCGATGATTCGCCAAGCGATTGCGAAGGCCATGGTGAAGAGCGCCTACACCGCACCGCACGTGACACTCATGGACGAAGTGGACGTCACCGAGCTGGTCAAGCTCCGCAAGGAGATCAAGCCATTGGCTGCGGAACGCGGCACGAAGATCACCTACTTGCCGTTCATCGTCAAGGCGATGATCGCAGCACTGCGTCAAAGCCCACAATTGAACTCGACACTCGACGAGGAAAAACAGGAACTCGTCTTGAAACATTACTACCATATCGGTATCGCAACGGACACCGACAGAGGTCTTCTCGTTCCAGTCGTGCGTCACGCGGACAAGAAGAACATGTGGACCATTGCGGATGAAATCACCGATTTGGCAACGCGCGGGCGAGCTGGTAAATTGGCTCCGAACGAAATGCGCGGCAGCACCATCTCCATCACGAACATCGGATCCGCTGGCGGCATGTTCTTCACACCGATTATCAACTACCCAGAGGTCGCCATCCTCGGTGTCGGACGCATTACCGAAAAGCCGGTCATTCGCAACGGCGAGTTTGCAGTCGGAAACATGATGTCACTTGCCCTGAGCTTTGATCACCGCGTTATCGACGGTGCCCTCGGCCAGCGCTTCATCAACGACATCAAGCGTTTGTTGGAGAACCCGCGTCTCTTAATCTTGGAGGTGTAATTCATGGTCGTAGGCGAGATGTTGGAAGAGGTTGAAGTTCTAGTCATCGGTGCGGGCCCTGGCGGTTATGTTGCCGCTATCCGCGCAGCGCAGCTCGGAAAGTCGGTCACCATCGTGGACAAAGCTGAACTCGGCGGCGTCTGCTTGAACCGTGGTTGTATTCCATCCAAGGCTCTGATTTCGGCCGCTCATCAGTACGAGGCGGCGCGTGAGTCAGCGTTCCCTGGAATCGAATCGACGGCGAAGTTGGACTACAAGAAGGTCCAAGAGTGGAAGCAATCTGTCGTCAACAAGATGACTGGCGGCGTTCAGTCCCTGATGAAGGGGAACAAAATCACGGTCATCGACGGCGAAGCTTTCTTCACAAAGCCGGATGAAGTGCGCATCATGCACGAAAACGGCGGACAGCGCATCAAATTCGAACAGTGCATCTTGGCGACCGGGTCTCGTCCAATCGAACTGAAATCTCTGCCGTACGGCAAGCGCGTGCTCTCTTCGACGGAAGCACTCTCGCTCGACGAAGTGCCTGAGCGCTTGATTGTCGTCGGCGGCGGCTACATCGGAGCAGAGCTCGGTCAGACGTTCGCGAAGTTCGGTTCGAAAGTGACCATCATCGAAGGCTTGGATAGCATCCTCGCCGCATTCGACAAACAGATGGTTCGCCTCGTCGAAAAGAACCTCAAGAAATACGATGTTGAGATTGAGACGAAAGCGATGGCCAAGTCGGTCGAAGAGACGGACAATAGCGTAAAGTTGACCTACACGGACAAGTCTGGCGAAGAGAAGACGATTGAAGCGGACTACCTGCTCGTAACCGTCGGACGTCGACCAAACACCGATGAATTGGGTCTGCAAGACGCTGGCATCGAACTCGGTGAGAAAGGTCTCATCAAGGTCGATGGACAGTGCCGTACGACCAACCCGAACGTCTACGCCATCGGCGATATCGTGCCTGGTGCCGCATTGGCACACAAGGCGTCGTACGAAGGCAAGGTCGCAGCAGAAGCGATTGCCGGCATGCCGAGCGTCGTCGACTACCGTTGCATCCCTGCGGTCGTCTTTTCGGATCCCGAAATGGCATCCGTCGGCCTCTCTGAAGACGAGGCCAAAAAAGAGTACTCGAGCGTCTCCGTTGGACGTTTCCCGTACGCCGCAAACGGCCGCGCGACGGCTCTCAACCAATCGGAGGGCTTCTTGAAGCTGATTGCCGATAAGGAAACGGGTGTCCTTGTAGGAGCGCAAGTGGTTGGTTATGAAGCATCCAACCTGATTGCAGAGCTCGGCCTCGCGATTGAGATGAGCGCAACACTCGAAGACATCGCGCTGACCATTCACGCTCACCCAACACTCGGAGAAATGGTGATGGAGGCCGCTGAGGTGGGCTTGGGTTCACCAATCCACATCGTCACTCGCTAAAACCAGCTTCTCTCGCAAAAAAGGGCCCTCCCAGACGTCATCCAAGATGACGGGGAGGGCCCTTTTCCGTCTGCAAATCGCTCAACACCCTTGCGACCTCGACGAGCATCAAACGCGTGTCGGCAGCCGCTTCACAAACCGCAAGACGTCCTCACGAGTCCCCTGATGCTCAAAATGGAACGTGCCCAACTGGCGATCGATCAGGTCGTCTGTCACAAGAAACGTAGGAATACCGACGTGCCCCGCTACCCCATCCTCTTGTACGTCGTTCCCGATCATCATGCACTCATTTGGTGCCAGGTCCAAAGCGTCCAAGATCTCCAAGAAGTACTTCGGATTTGGTTTGCAATAATGGCTGTTTTCCATCGTGGTGACGAGCTTGAACCAAGTCTCTTCCAGCCGCGCCCAGCACATCCTGGACTGTGTCGCTACCTTCGGAAAGATAGGATTCGTCGCCAACACCAGTTGATACCCTTTGTCATACGCAGTTCGACATATTTCCCGAGCAATGTTCGTGGGAGATGTCAAATCCTGAAGCTCTTGAAACGAAGAATCGTAAAACGCCTCGAAAATTGGCCAAATCTGCGCTTCCTTCTCGGAATCATTGTCGAAAAGCGCCCGACGAAACTTGTCCATGTTCGTCAGGTGTGGAACCTCGCTTTCCACCACGCGCCGCATTGCACCTAAAATCCAAGGTGCTAGCTCGTCCGAGTGGACGTAGCCCTGCAGGTGCGGAGTCAATCGTTCGAAATACCCGCTCATGAACGAATCCAAGTCGAACGGTAAGAGTGTGCCGTCGAGATCGAACAGGAGTGTCGTAAGCATATCTCTATACCATTCCCGGGAAGCCATTCTGGCGCAACGCTTCAAACGCTACGATGGCTACCGCATTCGACAGGTTGAGGCTCCTCGCCTTTGCGTCATTTCGCATCGGAATGCGAATCACGTCGTCGCGGTGAGCGTCCAGCACGTCCCGTGGCAAGCCAGCCGTCTCCTTGCCAAACACGAGAAAGTCATTCATGCCAAACTGAACGTCGGTATACCACTGTCCGCCTTTCGTGGATGCGTAGTAAAACCGCCCTTCGGGATGGGTATCCCAAAGTTCCTGTATGGAGTCGTAGTAGGTGAGATCGAGCAAAGACCAATAATCGAGACCGGCACGCTTCAATTGTCGGTCGTCCGTTGAGAACCCGAGCGGTCGAACCAGGTGCAGCGAACTGCCAGTAACTGCGCACGTCCGCGAAATATTCCCCGTATTCGCCGGGATCTCGGGTTCTACAAGTACGATGTTCATGTAGATACCTCCACCATTCTAATGCCATGAACAGTTTAGCACGTTCGTCGGCGCAACAGAATGCCAATGGAGGTAACGTCCGCTTTACGATGGGTGATCAGGGATGTGGACAAACGCATACCTGGTGCGCTCCGTCCACGCTCGACTGTCGTAGTACGTATACGGGCGGTGGTAGCTCGGGTCCGTATGCGCATTGACCAGCGGGTTCCCCGAGTCGTCAAACTCGGTCACGATTGTGCTGTGATGGTAAGTACCGGAACCGTCCCAGTCGTAGAACACCAGATCCCCCATCTTTAATTCCGATGGCGCGGACACCAGTTTTGCGCCCACCTTCTTGCGCAGATAGCGATAGAGGGCATTGGAGGTAGTCCAACTGTAACTCCACGAGCTCCCTTTGCCGGATCCGCTGCGTATCCACCAACCACTATCCCGCCTGCCAACGCCGCTCATCGGTAGACCGCCAGCGTGGATACACTGCGAGATAAAATTGGTGCAATCGTCCGAGAGCTTAGGGTACCGTGGGTTGAACTCATCCCACCACACATCGGCGTAACGTGTAGCACGAACGCGATCGTATACCGCTTTACGCTGCGGATTTTTCGGCGTGCGCAGGGACTCTTCCAACCGCGGCCCGACGTCCTCCTGCAAGAACGACCTACCGTCACTTGTCTCCTCCGCCTTCTGCAGGCGCCAAGATGTGTCAATATACCTCCACACCTGTCGGTGGACAATCGTGCGACACTCGACAGATGGCGTACGGGTGTCCGTGTACGCCCAGCAGATTTTCTCCACCGCCGTGACGTGTACCGTTTCCTTATCCTCTGCCACCTGCATGTCGACGATGTCGATATGGGTGTGTGCCCGACCCAACCGCTTGCCTTGGGCGAGATACGCCTGGCGTTTGCGTTCCGCCTGGTGAACCGCCCTTGTCAGCCATTTGGGACGGGTTCCATCTGGAGTGAGATCCAGAAACAGGGACTCATCTTTTGTCAGCCAGTTTTGCGTGCGTGCGTCAAAATATTGACGAATCGCTTCAATACATGATTTCACCGCACCACACCTCACAGTTTAATGCTGCATTCTATGACAAACGCCGTGACTTGTGCTTGTTCATCTAGGTCGCTCATGAAACCGGAAACGAATTATGCTATACTACTCCGTGGAGCGCTGTTCTGTATGATGAGACAGAGGGGGAGCCATGTTTGGCGGACAATATCACCACATCGACGACAGTCCGCTCAGTTGAAAGAGCGCTAGACATCCTACTCTGTTTTGCAAAATCCCCGCGCGAATTGAGCCTGAGTGAAATTGCGCGCGAGGTTGGTCTGCACAAGAGTACGGCCCATCGCCTGCTGCTGTCGCTACAGACAAAGGGGTTTGTTCGCAAACAGCCGGGATCGGACAAATACATATTGGGCTGGAGTGTGCTCGAACTCCTCGGGAATGTGTACCTGTCAGACGAGTTGACGACGTTGGCCTTGCCTGAAATGACCAACTTGCGGGATGTCACTGGCGAAACCGTGAGCCTGTATATTCGGTCTGGTATCGAACGCATTCGCGTTCAGGCCGTCGAGAGCAACGAACCAATTCGCAACGTGGTCGCCATTGGCAAGAAATATCCGCTGTACATTGGCGCATCCGGAAAAGTCCTATTGGCATTTGCAGACGAAGCGCTTGTCGAAGAGGTTTTCTTGCGGGAACAAATCCCACTCGACTTCGCGCGTGAGGATTTGTTGCGCCAGTTGGACAAAATACGCATAGATGGTTATGCCGTTAGCATCCAGGAACGGGATAATGGCGCTGCTGCCATTGCCGCCCCTGTATTTGGCCGCAATCATGAATGTATCGCTGCATTATCCATTTCCGGACCTGTTTCTCGATTTACAGTCGACAAGATGAACCAATTTGTCGACGCCCTGTGTACATCGGCGGCCTGGCTCGCAAAGAGGCTCTCCCACTAAGTGTTTGTGCGAATCAACCTGCTTGGCACTCGAATTCCACATGCACCAGCGCAAAAGTGAAGAAGTTGAGGTGAAAGGCATGTCTAAACCAACCATCGTCGTGATGGAAGGCGACCAAACGGGTCAGGAGTTACTCGAGCAGGCCTTGCGCGTGCTCTCCCCAGACGTGACTGGCTATGACGTCGCGTTTCAACGTTTTGACCTGAGCCTGGAAAACCGGCGCAAGACGAACAACCAAGTGGTTTATGAAGCAGCAGCCGCGATGCGGGAAAGTGGCTTGGGCCTGAAAGCTGCCACGATCACGCCGGAGACCAAAGGCGACGTCGGCAGCCCGAACGCGATTTTGCGAAAAGAGATCAACGGCACTGTCATCGTGCGCACAGGCCGCCGCATCCCTGGTATCGCGCCCCCGGTTGGCGTCTACTCCCCAATCTCCGTCGTCCGCATGGCTGTAGATGACGCCTATGGAGCTAAGGAGTGGCGAGAAGAGACCGAGGACGGCGAATACGCATTCCGCACGGAGAAAATCTCTCGCGCCGTTTGTAAAGGCGTGGCCAAATACGCATTCCAACACGCAAAGCGCTTGAACGCAAAGGTGTTCGGGGGTCCAAAATTCACCGTAAGCCCGATTTACGAGGGTATGTTCAAGGAAGAATTGGACGCTGCAGCAAAGCAGTACTCAGACGTGGAGTACGATCCGCAACTCATCGATGCCACCTACGCCTTGTTGCTCGTCAAAGCGGGTGAGCCACTGGTGATCCCGGCTCTCAATCGCGACGGGGATTGTCTGTCTGACTTGGTGCTGCAGATGTTCGGCTCCATCGCCGGATCGGAATCGATGTTGTTGGCACTCGACGACGACTTCCGTCCGAATGTCATTATGGCAGAAGCCCCACACGGTACGGCGCCAAGTCTGTTCGGAAAGAACATCGCCAACCCGATGGCCATGATTTTGGCTGGCGCAGCACTGCTTGGCTATCAAGACGACAAGCACGCGCAATCCGTCTCACGCGCTATCTACGAAAGTACGCTAGAGGCGATCATGGAAGGTACTCGCACGTCCGATCTTGGTGGCAGTTCGACGACGACCGAATTCACCGATGAAGTTATCCGCCGCATTCGGACAAAACTCGAAGTTTGGAGCACATTCGGCGACGGAATGTAATCGTGACGCCACGATACAAAGGTCCAGAGCCCGAAGGGCAGGTCGAATACGACCTCGTTCTCCGGGCTCTTTTTGATTTGACGGCGTTTGCGGGCATGTGCCCAGCCGATTTACTGCAGGCAGGAATAGGCTAATGTCATCTAATCCTTCGTTAGGTGATGGTGATGACAAAACGACAAAAGATGCCAGACTGGTTTGAGGGGATAGCCGCAGAGTTCCTGAAGCCGCCCTATTTTCTACAGGCCCAATTCGAAGCGAAGTCGAACGGTAGTAACACAGCTACGGCGCAGGCCACCCAAGACGCTCCAGCGCGATCATTCGAGCCGCGCTCCGGCTATGGACAACGCGAGCCGTCTACGGATAGCCTTCGTCACGCGTCCGGCGACGGGATCTCGAACGACGATGACACGCCAGCAACCGTTCGCCAGAGCCGCCCAGCCGTCCGCCAAGTGCGACCACCGGCGACGCGCTCTGGACGCACTGCGACTGCCTCGGGCACCAGCTATCCGGTGGTGCCAGCGACTGTGCTCGAACGCTATCCAATCGATGTGAACCACCGGGAACAGCTTCCCGATATTCTGCGCGTCGTCACCGACGACGAACAGCGATATGCAGTCAAACGAACCACGATCTCGCTGCCCCGCGTTTGGTTTATCCATAAGATGTTGAGATACGCGCAAAAACAGGGATTCACCCGCTATAGCAAGCTGTTGCTGACCAAAAAAAAGTCGCCTGGAGTGGTATATGACGGAAACGTGTACTACGCCACGGAGTGGATTGATGGACAACCCGCGAATTTCGCTTCCGCCGAACATGTCGCGCAAACGGCCTATGCTCTTGCACAATTCCACGAAGCGACGCGAGGTTTTACATCGGAGAAATTCGTGCCAGAAGACGCATTTAATCTGTTGGAGTTGACGCAACAGCGCAATCGGGATCTGCGCCAGCTCCTGTACCGCGCCGAGGCGAAGAAAGACAAGGATGAATTCGATCAGCTCTTTGTATCGTTGAAATCAGCTTTGCAGGACGACGCGGCAGAGAGCCTTCAGTTGTTGCAACAAGGCGAGTGCGTGGCATTTTTAAGCCATGACAAAACGAACCCGGGCATCGGACACCTCGACGTCATTCCTGGGAACTGTCTGTACGCACCCGACCACAATGTGCACCTCATCGACTTTGAATTGTCGACCTTCGCACCGCGGGTTCTCGACATGGGTCACCTCTTGCGTCGGAGCCTGCAGACGAACCATTGGAGTGGAGATATCGCTTACGCGTGTTTTCTCCATTTCGACACGGTGAAGTCGATACCGAAGGTGGAGTATCGACTGGTTGAGGCTCTGTTGAAGTTCCCGTATCGCGCTTGGCGCTTAGCCCACACTCGCTACCACTTCTTCAAAGATCCTGCGCAAGTGGACGATCTGCTGGCATACGCAGACCAAGAGGCTCGTCGACAATCATTCTTAAAGTCATTCACGGACCAAGTCCGAAGTCTGTCGACAGGCGACGACTGACTGCTCGTGACGAAGCAAAGAGGCTTTTAGATCAGTCTCACTCCCCGCGTAGCCCACTAACGCACCGTTCGCTCCAATGACGCGGTGACACGGAATCACCACCGCAATGCGGTTCGCTCGGTTGGCCTGCCCAACTGCGCGAACCGCGAGCGGGTTGCCAATTTGAAGCGCCAATTCGCGGTAGGACCAAGTCTGACCGTACGGGATGGAGCGAAGTCCAGCCCAGACTGCTTCTTGAAACGGGGTTCCGTGGTACACGAGTGGCACTTGAAACTGGACCTCACCGCGATAAAAGTACGCATGCAGTTCCGCTTCTGCCTGGTCGGCAAACGCACGCGTGCGCTCCCCCGCTTTCAGCTTGTCCAAAAGCGCCTCAAACGGATGGAGTGTCCCCCAACTGGCATACATCAAACCTTTTTCACAAGCGATGATAGAGAATGGACCGAACGGGGTATCAATAGTTCGTCCGCACGCCTCAGCGACAGCCATCTTGAAAATGCTTCGTTCAATCGCGTTCATTACAGGCCTCCAGTGCATTTCGCAATTCTTCTCGAACGGCGTCATCGCCTTCCACCTCAAACGCTGTGAAGAGCGCGCGCAATGCCTCCGGGCCGCCTAGTTTACCAAGTGCCCACGCCGCACTCGCCCGCAACTCCGTACGCTCACTCGTCAAAAACGGAACCAACTCCGGCACTGCTCCGCGAACCCCTGTGTTGCCGAGCGCGATCAACGCATTGCGTTGAAGGGTGCGAAGCCCTCGCCACGCCATCGCCGTGTGCCCGAACTTGCGCATGAACTGCCGATTCGACATGTGCAGAAGCTCGACAAGATCAGGATACGCTAACTCGTCACTCGGCCCAAATGCATCGACCCGCGACGGCTCCACATCTCGATTGAACGGACATGTCGACTGGCATACATCACACCCCCAGACCCGGCGGCCCAACTTATCTCGAAATTCGAGGGGAATGACGCCCTTCATCTGTGTAACATACGATAGACAACGAGTCGCATCAATGACGCCGGGTGCGAGAATCGCTCCTGTAGGACATGCTTGCAAACATCGCGTGCACGTACCACACGGGAGACCGACCTTCGCGGGATGTGCGGTGATGGGGGGAATGGCGAGATCGACTAACATGGCGCCCAGAAACACGTAGGAGCCGTGCTTGTGGCTGTAAAACATCGCATTTTTGCCGATCCAGCCGAGGCCCGCACGCTCGGCAATGCGCCGATCGACGAGCGGTGAGGTGTCCACCGAGAGCTTCATCTCGATGTCCCGGCCCACTGCCTCCTCCATCCGACGATGCAGTGCCCGGAGCTTGTCCGCCAAAACGCGATGATAGTCGATTCCATAGGTGTAATGGGAAGTCAATCCGTAGGTGCGCCCACGTGGGTGAGAACGAGCGGTACGAGCACCCTCCTCGGTCAGGTAGGGCAGGGCGATGACGATGATCGACAGCGCTGTGTCCATCCACAAAAGCGGATTGATTCTCGCCTCGATGTCCTCCGCCTCAAATCCCGTGCGGCCGCGATTGGCGTACGATTCAAGCCACGGGATCAACTCCGGAAACGGCGAGGTATCTGTCACCGCGATATCATCGATGCCTTCGGCTCGCGCCATCTCTTGTAGCGCCAGTAAGTCAAACTCGCCACTCATCGGGGAATAGCTGCCCTCGCCAGTTCGTCACAGCGTTCATTCCAAGCGACGCCCGCGTGGCCCTTGACCTTCTTCAATTGCACCTGATGAGGTTCCATCGCCGCCAGCAACGCCTCCCACAGATCGCGATTCTGTACAGCATCACCCTTGCTGTTCCGCCATCCGTTCTTTTGCCAGTTGACATACCACTTTTGTTGAAAGCAATTCACCACGTAGGCAGAGTCGGAGTACACAACCACCTCGCACGGCTGCTTCAGAGCCTGTAGCGCGCCGATCACGGCCATAATCTCCATGCGCTGATTCGTCGTGTGCTCCTCGCCCCCAGACACTTCCCTGATGTGCTCCCCGTATTTCAAGACGGCCGCCCAACCACCCGGTCCGGGATTCTTTGAGCATGCTCCGTCGGTATAGACCACGACTTCCTTCGCTGCGTCACTCACGCCTTACAACCTCCTCGACGACAAGCACAATCACCGTGGAGCAGAGACAAATCGGTCCACGCCTTGCCGTTCGCTCCCAGCATATAATTGATGGGGCGAGTCGGTCAAACCCCAGCAACTGCCACCTCGGACATGCTCAGTTCAAGAGCTTCCATATCGTCGCACCGCTCGCTACTAGCGTCATGACCCCGAGAAGGGCTGCTGACGTAGCCGCCGCGAGGTGCTTTTGGCGGCCCATCCAGCGCGTAAATGACATCGTGTAGATAAAGATGATCAAAGGAATGATCATGGCCACAATAAATCTAAGCATGGCGAACCCTCCTCCTTCGTCTTCGCCTGTCACCAGGGCCGTCGTGCGGGCCCCGTAGACCACGAGCCAAGGTACCGATGAACAACACCGCGATCGGCAAGGCGAACACGATCAACCATCCCCAGCTCATCAAGTACCTCCCGTCCACGTTCACCACTTGCACCCAATTGTCGGCCCACATAGCAATGGACCAAGACAACAGCGACAGGATCGGGATCGCTGGGCGGTAGGTGGGCCAGCCAAACGCCTTGCCTAAGAGGTACGCCGAGCACCACAGTGTCACGGCCATTTTGACGGTGGCAGAGGTGACCCAGAGAAAGATGAAGACGCTCTCCATTCGCTGAAAGAAGGGTCCGAGGTAAATCAGGCGTGCCAATCGGTACAGCGCGAACGACACCTGTTCCGACTCCACCGCTGGAAACACCATGTGATACGTGACGATGAGAAACGTGAGCAACAACGTCGACACCGTGATGCTGACGGTGCCGATTTGGCGCATCTGCCTCGGATTGTGTGCGTGCTTGTAGATAATGGTCAGCAACAACACGTTGGAGAAAACTGCGCTGTAGCGACAGGATCCCATCAAAACGTGATTGACCCCCGTCCCCCAAATCGGCAACAGAAACGACATATGCCACCAATTCATCGTGGCCACGCACACGCCGACGAGCCCAATCAGGAGGACGGGCAGGAAGATATACGCCGTGCGGCAGATCCCCTCGAGCCCCGCGTACGCAATGTAGCCGACGGCCGCCATAAACACCGCCCCGACCAGCAAAATCGGTGTGGAGGGCAACACAGTGCTGATGACGTTCTCGGTGAATTCGCGAACCACCACCGCTGTGGTGCAAAGGAAGTAAGCTGCAAACACGATGGCGATGAGCGCTGCACCGACCCGCCCGAAGATCTCCTTGCTGACTTCGACGATGTCCAATTGGGGATAGAACTTGCGCAATACCCACTCCACCAGAAAAAAGAGGACAAGCGTCATCACCCCGGAGATGATCGGCTCCATCCACGCCGCCTCATAAGCAGATTGACTGACGTACTGCGGATACGTGAGAAACGCATTGGTCGCGACCACGATGATCAGCATCGCGGTTAACTGATTGGCCGTAATTTTCGCTGTCTCCTGCTGGTCTTTCACGATTTGTCACTCCCATTCTCACCGGAACCCTTGCGCCTGCCCGTGTCCGAACTCCATGGCCGGGTAATCGGTTGTTGTCTCCAACTGCGAAGAGGGTTCAAGAACACGGGGCGGCGGTTCATCGTATACACCGGTCCGCGCAACAACACGTCTTTGGAGCTTCCTTTGCTCGGCGCGATCGGCGCGAGAATGGGTACGCCAAACGACTTCTGCATCGACAGGCGCACCACGTAGACGCAGCCGAGAATGGCGATGCCATAGAAGCCTAATACAGCACCCGCCAAGAGGAAGATAAAGCGAGTGATGCGAATCGCCATGCTCAGTTCGTAATTCGGTATGGCGAATCCCGCCAACGCCGTGGTCGCCACGACGATCACCAACAATGGGCTGACGATGCCCGCCTGAACTGCCGCTTGTCCGATGATAAGTGCCCCAACAATGCCGATCGTGGGGCCGATGACAGAAGGAATTCGGATACCCGCCTCGCGGATCAATTCGATCGCGAACTCCATCAGTAGAATTTCCACGATGACGGGGAACGGAACCTGTTCGCGACTTCCCGCGATGGCGAGCATCAAGTCGGTCGGCAGCATCTCTGGGTGATAGTTCGTCACAGCGACGTACAATGACGGTAACAGCAACGCCACAAACAAGGCCACCCAGCGAAGACAGCGGATGAAGGTCCCGGCCTGAAAGCGCAGGTTAGCATCCTCCGAAGTGTGAACCATCGAATAGAGGACAACGGGTGCGATCAGGACATACGGGTTATTGCCGACGAAAATCGCGACGTACCCTTCTGCCAACGATGCAGCAACCCGATCCGGCCGCTCTGTCGACAGCACCTGTGGGATAAGCCTACTCGGCTGATCCTCGATGAACTGTTCTAACATTCCCGCGCTCGAGATGTAATCCACATCAACGGCCTCGATCCGCCGACGCACCTCGCGCACGAGTTTCGGATTCGTCATACCGTGCACGTACATGACTGCCACGTCGGTGGTGGCAAGGTTGCCGACGCTGAACATCTCGGTCACCAGGTGCTCGGAACGAAATCGGGCGCGCACCAACCCCGTGTTCGCCCGGAAGCTCTCCGTGAACGAGTCGTGAGCCCCTCGCACCACTGACTCCGTCTGCGGTGTTCCAACAGAACGGTGTTCCCAGCCTTTGGTCTCGACCGATAAAGCTCCGTTGCAGCCGTCAAGCAACACGGCGGTCGATCCCGACAACACAGTCTGGACCACCTGCGACCACTTTTCCAGCGTCACCGTCTGGTTGCTCGTAAGCAGGTTCTCCGCTATGTACTCCATGTTCCGGCGCGGTTCGTCGTGGATGAATTCGGTGAACAGCATCAAGCGCTCGAGAATGTCCCGATTGATGACGGTTTTGTCCGCCATCCCGTCGATGAATACCGCAAGGCCCCGCCACGGCTGATTAGTGTGTACACCGACGCTGAACTCGCGGACGACGACGTCCTTGTTCTGCGGCAGGTGGAAGAACCGTTCGAGTCGTTGCTTCATCTCGTCGATGGAAACGGGCAAAGCATCATCCTGACCAACGTGCGATTTTCGCACAGCCTCGTTATATTCGTCTGTCCCTTTGCGGATAAATTCCCGCATGGACACGGGGCGCCTTGTCTCTGTCTTGTTCTCATCCGTATCAAAATCGATGACTTCGGGGGTATGCTTATTGCCGTCGGCCTCATAACTCGTGTCCGACTCGTCGTCGATGAGCGTGAATTGCTGGTCCAGGACGGTGTCGTCCACTGTGACCAAGCGCTTTAACAAGGAAGTGAATCTGCTCTGCACGAGTGTTTCCTCCCGGTCCTAGAATCTCCATATATCCTGCGACACCGGTGCAGAGCTTATGCTTCCTTGAAATGAGACTGGCAAGGGAATTGTGAAGATGACGTAGATCAGCTCGCCGTTGTCCCCTGTGCGATTGCTGACGGGGACATCATGACCTGCAGAGTAAGCTGTTGAGTGGCGGACGAATAGTTTAGGATTCGGACGCCAAACGGCTGCTGCGGCCGCTCGGTGAAATTGAGTTGGATGGTGTGCTGATTCGCATCGAGGTTGATCCAATTCGGCCATTGAAGGTGTTTTAAGACCAGGAATAAAAGGCTGTCGGGAACAGGCACGTCACCCATCGACGCACTTTTCACCTGTAGATTCAGGTTGCCATTCTCGACGTCCGGTACGAATACCAGGTGAAATGGGACGACCTTATCGAGCAATTTCACGCCGAGATCGCAATTCCAGGTGGACGCGAACTGAATGTGCGCATAGCTCATAATTTTTTGCACATCCGCCTCCTGCGTGAGCTCATAGGCCAGGTAGCTGTTGATGGCATCCTGACCGATGACCACCTGTACCGCCGCGGTTTTACTGTCGTCCTGCGTGGACTGCATATTTTTCACCGATGAGGAACTCTGCGATGGAAAGGTGTCCAACACAATAAGTCCTCCGACGAAGACGAGGATGTTCAAAGACAACAAAATGATAAAGCCGCGCTTCCACCACATGTACTTGAACCTCCTCCTAGCGCCTGTCAAGGTCGTTCATCAGGACGTCTTGACGGCCCGACCGTCGCGTCCAGTCGTTTTGCGGAAGTACTGACAATGTTCCTGAAGCGGGCACGCGTCGCACTTGGGCTTTCGCGCGGCGCAAATCTGCCGCCCGTGGTGGATCAGCCAGTGATGCGCTTGGGACCACAGGGTTTTGGGGACACGTCGGCAAATTTGGCGCTCCGTGTCATCCGGCGACTCGCTCTTGGCGAGCCCGATCCGGTTGGACACCCTTAACACATGTGTATCCACCGCCAACGCAGGTATGCCAAATGCGTTGGACAAAACGACGTTCGCCGTCTTCCGCCCCACACCCGGCAATTTGACGAGCTTGTCCCGATCTGCAGGGACCTCTCCACCGTATTGTTCCATGAGTATCCGGCAGGTAGCCACTATGTTCTGAGCCTTTGACCGAAACAGGCCGACCTCGCGGATGTCTTCCTGGACTTCCTCCGCCGTCGCTGCGGCAAAATCTTCCGGCCCGCGATACTTTTGAAACAAGCGCTCTGTGACGATATTGACGCGCACGTCCGTACACTGCGCAGACAGCATGGTCGCGATCAGCAACTCAAACGGATTCGAGTGATTCAGAGCGCACTTGGCATCAGGATAGCGTTCAGAAAGCTTATCCATCACCTCTGCCGTTTCCTTTTTCGATAACAGGGCCACCGGACGCCACCTCCTCTACATTTGCTCTATGGTACCGGTAGCGTGGCATCTTGGCCCGCTCCATGCGTCCTTCGTCCTGAAGCCTGGCGAGCAGGACCTCGCGCACGAGCGGTCTTTGATACGTCACGTCGCGCGCGTTTCGAAATGGTGCAAAGACGGGCGAAAGCCATAGGTATTCGCAGGTGACCACGCGGTATTCCCGCTCCTCCTCTACCCGCTTACCGCCGATCCGGATCTCCCGAACCGTCGGCGCACCTTCCCCGACCGTCACGTCGATGGTCGCGCCGGACACCACGAGATAGCCGATTTGACCGCCGCGAAATCCAAACCCGATGCCATGTCTCGCATACGTCCCCGCTTGGATCCCCTGGTTGAACACAGCGATGAGTTCGCGGCCGGTGAGTGTCACCAGGATCGGGCGGGTCGGCGTTGGACAAGCGCCTAACAAATGAACGAGTTCCACGTCTCCTGGCATCAAGCTGGCATTCAGCGCACCTGTCATCATCACGCAGAGATCGCCTGGAATCTCATCGTACACGACATCGGCAAGTAAGTTGGCAAACGCGGACTCCCGTTCATAGACCACGGGCAATGGTTCCGCGATGGTCGCCACGCACCGATGCAGCGTTTCGGATACGACTTCGCAGTGATCCAGATACGCTTGCTCCATCCGTTCGTCGTACGGCGTTTCGAGCAAGACCTTGACCGGCACCGCTGACACGCCAATCACACGGTTGTTTACGTCCAGTGTGATGGTGGTATGCCCAAACATGCGGGCGTGTTTGCCAGGTTGAAAAATGGCGGTGTGATTCACCCAGTCTGGCTCCGTCATAAATTCGTGCGTGTGGCCGCCGAGGATGACATCTACATGTGCCACTTCGTGCGCCAACTGATGATCTGTCCTCCTGCCGAGGTGCGACAGACAGACGATGACGTCACAGCCGGCACCACGCAGGTCTTGAACAGCTGCCTTCGCGCGCTCAAACGGATCCTCTGCCACGACGCCGAGCATATCGTAGGGCAACGTATAATTGGGCGTCAGCCCGAACACGCCGATGCGTATCCCTTCGCGCTCGTAGACGTGATAATCAGAAAAATAGTCAGATGCACCGTTCGGGCGTCGGAAATTCGTTCCATACACGACGGTATTGGCGTGCCGAGTCAAAGCGGGCCAAGATTCCACGGGAATCGTGAGACCCTCGTTGTTGCCAAACACCCAGCCATCGACGCCGAGCGCTGCCATCATGTCGACATTGATCACACCCATGGTCGCCTCTGTCTCAGGCCGAACCCTATCCAATACATCCCCGAGGTCGAACGTCAGCACAATATCGCCCTGATGCACCAAAGACGTGCGCAAAGTGCGCAATTGGTGACCCAATCGCATATAGCTCTCCAATTGACTATGTACGTCGTTCACATGCAGTAAGTGGATTTGCACGGCCTCACCTCACAACGCGTATCTGGCCTATGACAATCGATACAACGGAACGAGCGCCTCCAGAACGGCTTCCGCATCGCCGAGGAACTCACTGGCGGACATCCGGACGACCGTTTCCCGCTCGTATCGCTTTCCGACGAGAAGCTCCGCCTTCTTAACCGTCTGCAGTCTGTCCGCAAACCGAACGATATCCTCTTCCTGTACCTCACTCGCAGGGATCGATGCCGGATTGGTGTGATCTGGTATCCACATAAAGTCCGACGGAATCCGCTCATGTATTTGATGCGCGTTCTTGCCCAACCATTCGCCAAACGCAACCTTCTGTGAGGCCTCGTAAATATATCCGAAAGTGACAAACAAATGCGTCTGCCACAAACCGATTTGAAAATGCGGGTGTTGCTTATACCCACGTGCGTTCGTACTGAACGCCACCCATGTGTCGTTGGGTGGATTGACTGTGCGGCGGGCGTGTTTTGCCACGTGCGCGTAGACTTCCTCCCCAAGACGCGGTGCCAGAAACGATGTAAAGTGCTCACCCAGAGCTTCCAGTTTGGGTCGCACGTGCGCTTTTATCGCATCCATCCGAGCATCGAGACCCGGTACGGAAAATACGTCAAAGTCCACTTCCTGAAACCCCGAAAACATGCTATCGCCCCCAAACAACGTTCATCTATACACTAGACAAGACTAGACTCATCCGCAAGCATCATCGGCCGCCGCGTCTAACTCCCGGCCTGTGCGCGGGCGCGTTTTCTCTGGATCCGCTGCAACCGATGTCGCAGCGCGCGCTCGATCGGCGACTGCAAGCCCTCATCTGTCCAAGCAGGTCGAGCCTCTACCCGGTGAGGAATCGCGAGGTGGTTTGCGGGCGAAGGTTTGGTGAGTCGCCGCAGCGCTTCCTCGACGACCTCTTCGGCTCGCGCGAGATCTCGCCGTCGGTGTTCGAAACACTTGGCAAGTTCGACGAGCGGTTCCACTCGCTCCGGGTAGTCACAAGCCATCTGCGTCCAAAGGCGACAAGCTTCGTCCTCGTCGTGCTGCCGTTTGAGGAACAGACTGTACAGCCAATGCGCGCGCCAACTTGCGTCGTGCGCCTGCGCCGCTCGTTCATACGAGAGAGCGGCCGCCTGTACCTCGTGCCATGCGTCATACCACGAAGCGAGCGCCAAGTGTGTAGGTGACGGCAGATTGGATTCCTCGCCATTCAAAAGCCGAGCGATTTCCACCTGCAATGCGACCAACGAGCAGACGTCCATTAAATTGTGCGCCATCACCGGTTCGACAACCTGGACATCGCGTGAGTCAAGAAACTGAAAATACCGTTCTGGCGCCTCGCTCCCTGGCAGGTCGTCGACGCGATGGACGCCGAGGACCTCCCGCTCGAGTTCGACGAGCTTCACGCTCGCCAACTGCGATTTCCACAGTCGGCGGCTGGGGTGAAGCAAGTCGAGTTGTCCCCGCTCCAGGCGGTCCAAGTGGTGCAAGACGCGCCGATTCTGATACAAGGGCCAATCAAATGACTTGCCGTTGAACGTCACCACGGTTACCCCTTCAGGCAGATGGTGTTCCGCGATGGTGTGAAGGACGGCTGCTTCGGCGCCGTGATCGTCCACGAAGTACTGCATGAAGCACAACTCGTCGTGTTCGAAATAGCCAAGCGTGTGTAAAAACGGAAAGGTGCCTGCACCGGTGCCAAGCCCGTTGGTCTCCACATCGTAGTAACGCATTTGCGTTGGGTCGACGGGGCCACCTATGAGGTGCGCGAGCCCGGAGTAGTCCGCCTCGAGCGCATCCGCGAACAGGTGATGTCCGTGACGCGTAAAAACGTCAAACGTGGTCTTGCGGCGCCAACAGTGTCCGTACGGCGTCTCCAAGCGGTCAAATCCAGCCCGCTCGAAAGCCTCATCGCCGCTGACGGGCTCTGGCGCTGCCTCGACCACTTCGGCTTGTCCCGTACCAGGCACAGCGACAGGTTCTTGCGACTGCTTGACCGACTTTTCGAGCGCGCGCAATTTATCTAGCAAACTGCGGGCCACACACCTCACGCTCCTTCATGTGGCGAGAGGGTGGCGATGGACGATGCGAGCAACATCTGAGCGCGTTCTTTCAATCGTTCTTCCGAGTGTCCTGGACCGACACAAGCCGGGCACCCACTCTCGCACGCACATTGTCGAATCATGTCGAATGCGGAGGAGAGGATCAGATCTCTATCACGAAAAATCCGCTCGGACAATCCAATCCCTCCAGGATACGCATCGTAGACGTACAGCGTCGGCCGCTGGCCAAGCGGGTCGCGCACCTGAACGGTGACGTGTAAATCGGACGTCGCGCACATGCAGTGCAACGCACAGGCGTGCTTGAGCAGGTGTCCCATGCCTTTCAAGGCGCTTTCCCATTCTTCTTGATTGAACTCAAAGCCCTCTGGGGTCCAGGATAGCCAATAGCCGACCGTGTGCAATTCCGCTTCGGGCAGGTAAATCCGGCCCCAGCCCAAGTTTTCGTGCGTATCGAACTTGATCTTCTTAAACAGCGTCGGCGTGGCATTCACCGCCACCTCGCCAAAGGTGTGTACCACCTCGGGCCGGTCGTCGACGCACTCCAGCTCGTCGAGCACTTGAAGTCTCACTGCGAGCTCCGCGTCGGTGTAATAATCCGCCTCGACGGCTCGGACGAACGCCTTGCCATTGGCGAGATCGAGCTTTTCAACCTGGTACGATCTCGCCTGATGCAAATAGATGGCCTCTTCGTGCAAGGTCGTCAGGGCACTGAACCTGTCCGTCTCCCCGATGACGCGCGGCCTTGGATCCGTCTCGTCAATGATCACCACATTCTCCTGTGCTGCACTTCGCAAGGACACACCGGCACTCGGCAGCGCATCGGCCATCCAGTGGTATTTCCCGTCCCGTCCGGCGTGCAGGATTCGAGCGTCCCCAAGGTATTTCAACAATTCGGAAGTCGTTTCGACAGAAAACGACTCATCGGCGCCAAACGGCAACTCGTACGCCGCACACTTTAAGTGATCCATCAAGATTAACAAGTTGTCTGGATAGATTCTCGCCGACTCGGGGGACATCTCGAGCAGCGCCTCGGGGTGGTGGACGAGGTATTGGTCGAGTGCGGATGCATTCGCGATAAACATCGCCAACGACACACCTCGCCGCCTCCCGGCGCGCCCACTCTGCTGTAAAACGGAAGCGACGGAACCTGGATAGCCAACTGTCAACGATGCGTCGAGCGCGCCGATATCAACTCCGAGCTCGAGTGCATTCGTGCTGACGACACCGCGCAGTTCACCACTGCGCAGCCCGCGCTCAATCGCTCGCCGCTCACTCGGCAGATACCCGCCGCGATACCCGACAATGCCTCCACGCAGCCGCTCTCTGGCGTCAGCCTTCAGGTACGACGACAGGACCTCGACCTGCGTCCTCGTCTTCACAAACGCGATGGTTGCGATGTCCTCACGAAGCAGTCGGCCAGCCATTCTCCGCGCGACTTGCAGGCTGGATTGCCGGAGTCCCAATTGTTGGTGGACGACGGGCGGATTGTACAGCACCGTATGCCGCTCGCCTTGCGGTGCACCCGACTTGTCCACTACGTGGACCTCACGGCCCGTCAACAAATGTGCGAGCTCGCCAGGGTTTTGAATCGTCGCCGAGCTCATGATGTATTGCGGCTTGGCACCATAAAACGCACAGATCCGCTCCAACCGCCGCAGGACGTTGGCAAAGTGGCTGCCGAACACGCCTCGATAAATGTGCGTCTCGTCGATGACGATGTACTTGAGGTTCTCAAATAACCGCAGCCATTTGGTGTGATGCGGGAGGATGGCCGCGTGCAGCATATCGGGATTCGTCACCACAATGTGGCCCGCTTCGCGGATCTTTTGCCGCGCATGGACGGGTGTATCCCCGTCATATGTAAACGAGTGAATTTGTGTCTCGACATGTTCGATGAGTTCGCTCAATTCCGCCACTTGGTCCTGCGCGAGGGCCTTCGTGGGGAAGATGTAAAGTGCACGGACCGATGGGTCCTCACAGATGGCATTGAGGACAGGTAGGTTGTAGCACAGCGTCTTGCCGCTGGCTGTCGGCGTCACGACCATCGTGTCGCGGCCCGCCTGAATGGCCTTCCACGCCTCTTCTTGATGGCTGAAGAGCTGCTTGATGCCCCGATCCCTGAGCGCCTTCAACACGTGTTCGTGTGCCGTCGGCGGGATCGGCCGAAACTGCCCCAGTGTCGCCTGCGTCACTTTCCAAGCTGCGACTTGCGACATGAATGACGCGTCGCGTTGCCACTCGGCGAGCAATTGCTCCAGATTCATTCTGCCCCCACCTCTCTACTACGGTAGAAACGCCTGTCCAACCGCTCATCCGACATGTTTCGACGCAAAACAACGAACTCCTGTTCGGATTTTTTGGGAATTTAAGTGACTACAGGCTGTCCTAACCGGGCTTTCTACGAAATTTCAGTCCAACAGGTCACGATTTCAAAAATGGATCATAGCATGATAATGAGCAGCCCATAGAGGCACTGTATGAATCTTGTACAGCATGGAAATAAAGTATAGTACAGACTGTAGGGAGGAATCACCTTGCAAACGGTAGAGAAATGGGCCTCGCGCTCCGACGCGTGGACACCTGATGATGATACTCGTTTGGCGGACTTGGTACTCAAGCACATCCGCAACGGAAGCACACAACTGAAGGCGTTTGAAGAGGCGGCCGGTTTGCTAGGTCGGACGCCGGCAGCATGCGGATACCGTTGGAACGGCGTGGTTCGAAAAGATTATCGCGTCGAGATCGAGGCGGCAAAGCAGAGCCGAAAGAACGGCGTATCCGAGCCGAAACATACGGTTGACGCGCCTGCTTCCACCCCAGCTGTCGAAGCACTTTCACACACCACAAGCGAATCGATGAAGGACGTCATCGACTTCCTCCAAACATATGACGAGCAATACCATAAACTCCGGGCGTACCTAACCCAGATAGAGCAGGAAAAGCACGAGTTGGCCGAACGCGTTGAGTCATTGCAACAGCAGTTGCAGACGCAATCGGTCGTCATCGAGAAGGACGTGACACCCGAACAGTTGGAGGAGGACTCCCGTACGCTATTCGCCATTATGGAGCGCGCCCGCAAACTGTTGGGGGACACAGGCCGACCCAATCCGGAGACTTAATGGCATTATGAATACAACAATGTCCGCCACCCTAGCCCGGTGGCGGGATGAAATACCCCCTGACGCCGCTTCGCCTGCTGGACAAGCCACTGTGAAGTTGTCGTGGCTGCCTGTACCCACTCTGGTCGATAGGCGCTCTTGCGCTCGTTGAACTCTCTTTCGTCAACCAACTTTACTTGTCCGTCAGTTACAATGACGTCGAGGTCGAGATCGATATAGACGATGTCCTTTGCAACAAGGGCGGGTGTCATCACGTTACAATAGTAGTCCGTCCCAGTTTCCTTCAATAACATGAAGACCTGAAAGTAGACGTTGGGCCAAAAGAAGGCGACGACTGGGTAGTCGCTCGACCATGTGGCGCCGTTCGCCTCGACGACGGGACTGCCAGCTGGTATTCGGTATGCGCCTCTCATCATCGTCGGCAACACGCCCGTCCACTGCCGATGGGGGCTCCCATCCGCGCGAATACTCACAATATTCACGAGTCCGCACCCCCGCCAGCGTCTTTGTCCACTTCTGTGAAGTTCGGCAGCAAGTCCACAAACATGTGCGTGCGAAGCAACCCTTTGGCGCCAATCAGAATAATCGGCCCGATGAACAACCCCAAAATGCCCAGCACCTTCAATCCTACGTACAGCGCAAACAGCGTCGTCAACGTATCGAGCCCAACCGTGTCCGCCAAAATTTTCGGCTCGACCATGTGTCGAATCAGTGAAATGACCACCTGCAGACCGAGGACTTTCACCGCGAGCGACACGTCCCCGATCACAAGTGCGCCAATCGCCCAAGGGACGGTCAAAATCGCCGACCCCAGAATCGGAATGAGCCCTGACAGCCCAAACAGGATGCCGAGCAGCACCGCATAATGCACGTGCAACACCAGCATCCCAATGACGCCAAGCACGGCGGACATGCACATCAAGATAAACTGGACGCGAATCGTCCCGAGAAACGCCTTCGACATGTCGTCGAGAATGCTGTTGATCTTCTTGTCCCATCCAGGCGGCACGATGCGCAAAAACGAGTTCATCATCCGTTCGTGGCGCAGCATGATGAAAAATGCTGTCACGACCGCGATGACGCCCACGAACAGCATCTCCGGAATCTGCGTAAACGAGCCGAGGAGCGAAGTGACAAACCTTCGCATGGAACTCTCAATGCTCTGACCGAATTGGACGAGCGCGTTCTGGATCTGCGTGCCCACTTGTGGTGGCATCTGTCCATAAAAGACCTTGCCTGCCGTGAGTTTTTTGTGGATAAAATGGTCCGCATAGGTAAAGAACGATTGACTGTTCGCGATAAACGATCCCGCCTCGCGCGTCACCCCAATCGTCACGCCGAGCATGACCGCGATGGCGGCGGCCACCGCACAACTCAAGGTCACAACCACAGCTGCCAGCCTCGATAGGCCAATCCGCTCCAACCACTTCGTCAGGGGGATAAAGAGGATTGCAAATACCCACCCGATGACGAATGGCAGAATATACTTCATGAGATACCCAAGCAACAGTGCGAACACAATGATAAACACCAGCATGAAACACACTTCTAAAACACGCCATAGGTACCGCCGCATTTCCACGTCACGACGCGATGATCGCACCAACGAATCCCCTTCCGCCTACTGTGATTGGGGTCGAACCAAACGGCGCTTCGTCACAAATCCGGTCCCTGTCATGACGAACGCCAATACGAAAAATAGCGTCGCCAACCAACCCCGCCCCTGTGCCATCATCACAGAACCGAGTGCAAAACATACCATTGTAAACAGGGAAACAAAGAAAAACATTATCTTAAACGAAGTGGTCACCTACTGCCCCTCCTTCAGCTTCCGTCAACGAATACTTTGCGTCCGCGCCTGACCCAAATAGGCGGGACGCTCTAGTTTCATCATACCACATGCGACTAGACGAATGCCGTGGAAGGCGGGCTCTTCGGTGAATTGTCAAAGCTTTCGTACAGACCATAGGATATAAGCTCGTGAACTGACCGTAGTCGAGCACCATCATGGAGGTGGTACGGGCGTAGGGTTGTCGAGGTGTCCGCGCCTGCAGGGTGGAAGATGCGAGTTTGGCGGCGCAGACGCACGAACCGCGTGTCTGCGCCGCTGAGGGAGAACGTCTGCTACTGGACGAGCAGCAGCCATATATTTCACCTGGGTGCTAGGCCGGGGCTGAACACTTGATCTCTTGCACCGGCCCCCGCTAGGCTGAGACGTGCGACATCGAGACGAGATCGAATTGAGCCCAGAAGTCTAATGGATTTTCAGAAACGATCACTTGGTGTGCACCACATCGACGGTAAATCGGTATCTTAGAGTGATCGCACGAGAGCACCACCACTTCCTCTACTTTCGCATCGCGAAGCGTCTGGGCCAGTAAGGCAGTACGAACGAAGTCGTGGTTTCCCTCGCGAATCACGGCCATGTCGAAACGCTCCTGTTGTACAGCGCCCTTGACGGAGAGCCTGTGGGCAGGGACGTGAATACAGCGATGTTTGTACCAGGATTGTACCTGGGCGTGCGTATCCTCGAAACAATCGAGAATTCGAACGTCGACTCCGTTGCGGATGGCATTGTCGACATGCGAGCGGTCCTCAGCTGCAAACGCAGCCACGAGTAACTTAGGTGCCATTCTGAAACCAACCTTTCACCAAGTCGGTTGATAGCGCTTACATTGTTATTTTACACTATATCGCCACGGATTTGTAGTCACTCTGTCACGTGTCTGTTATTTTCTTTGTGCAGCCTGCTCGAGCAGTTGTTCACCGTACGCGTAGATGATCTCTCGCGCCCGCTCTGCCTGCTCCATTTGAACGGCATCGTACACGCCCCGACAGGTCCGCAGGCCAAGTTCGCGCTTGGGGCTGAGGAGTCGCAGGCTACTGCGCAAGGCCTCTTGAAGAACGCGAAACGTGTTTTCCAACAGCTGATTTTCCGCACATTCTGCCAGCACGGCGTAAAAATGAAGTTCGCTCGCAATGCGGTGCTCACTGTGTCGGCCTGATGCCTCGAGCTCGAACAGAGCTCGAGAGAGGTTGGAGTAATCCCTTGTCGCCCGCCGCTTTGCGGCCGACGACGCGATGGCCGCGAGGACAGCTGTTTGGAGTTCGACGAGGTCAGACACGTGATCTGTCCCCAGGAGGACAGCGGCGTCCAGAGGCTGCATCCACATTTCCACACTCGCCGTCCGCACATACGTACCATCGCCGTGACGAAACTCGACTAATCCTTGACCGCGTAAAGCCCCCAACGCCTCGCGCACGGTCGCACGGCTACAGCCGAACTCCTCCGCGAGGTTTTTGAGCGGCGGCAACCTGTCGCCAGGGCGCAATGCGCCATCCTCGATCATCGACCGAATCTGTTGGGCGATACGCATATAGAGTTTTTGTCCAATTGGCGAGAACTCGTTCACCGGTGCGCAGTCTCCCTCTTACCCAGGATCACTCAGTACTCCAGTCCCACATCACGTGCTCGTTCAGCGGCACAGTTTCGCTTCGACGAGAGGGCACTCCTGCCCGAGGTGATGGTTACACCCCGAGCAGCCACCCATGCAAATCATGCAAAAGCCGCAGTTCGTACGTCCGCTCAGCCCTTGACGACCAAGTTCACAAGTCGGCCCTGGACGTAAATTTGCTTGACGATCTCCTTGCCAGCCAGCCACTCCTGCATCTCAGGAAGTGATGTTGCCGCTCTGATGGCCGCTTCGTTGGAGGCGTCCGCCGCGACGACCAATTTCGCCCGCACGCGGCCGTTGACCTGAACCGCGATTTCGATTTCATCGTCCTTCAACCACTTTTCCTCAAACGTTGGCCAAGCCGATTCGAACACGGAAGTCTTGTGGCCAAGCATCTCCCACATCTCTTCGCTCATATGCGGAGCAAACGGCGCCAAGGTCAACGCCAAGGTATCCATCGTCGCGCGGTCGATGCCCTGCTTCGACTCGGCGGACAACGCGTTGACGTACTCCATGAACGCACTCACAGCTGTGTTGAAGCGGAAACCTTCCATCCGCTCGGTCAACGAGGCGACAAACCGATGCCGCAATTTGGTCAAGGCCTCGCGCTCAGGTACGTTGGTCGTCGCGTGTGCGTGGATCAGGCGGTATACGCGCTGCAAGAAGCGGGAAACGCCTTCGAGCCCGTTTGTGCTCCACTCCGCTTCGTCCTCCGGTGGTCCGACAAACATCTCGTACATCCGCAACGCGTCGACGCCGTAGTCGCGAATGATGTCATCGGGGTTGACGACGTTGCCCTTCGACTTGCTCATCTTGGCGCCGTTGAGCGTCATCATGCCTTGAGTAAACAGGCGCTGAAACGGTTCGTCGAACTGGATCAGACCGAGATCGTAAATGAATTTCGTGTAAAAACGCGAGTACAGGAGGTGCAATACTGCGTGCTCGACACCGCCGATGTACATGTCGACGGGCAACCAGTAATCGATTGCCTCTTTCGAGAACGGCGCCTCGTCGTTGTTTGGATCCGCGTAGCGCAGGAAATACCACGAAGATCCCGCCCATTGTGGCATGGTATCCGTCTCCCGCTTGGCCGGGGCGTGACACTTGGGACAAGTGGTATTCACGAACTCGGAGATGGCAGCGAGCGGCGATTCCCCTGTCCCCGTAGGTTCATAGCGCTCCACTTCCGGAAGCCGAACGGGCAACTCCTCAACAGGTACCGCAACAGGTCCACACGCGTCGCAGTGGATGATCGGGATCGGCTCACCCCAATAACGCTGACGGGCGAACACCCAGTCGCGCAGTCGGTAGTTGACGGTCGCCTCGGCTTGCCCAGCCGCCTGCAGAAGCTTGATGGCGGCGCGCTTGCCGTCGGCAACCTTCATTCCATTCAGCGTGTACGAGTTGATGAGTACCCCATCGCCCGTGTACAGGCCATCGGCAGTCTCGTCGACTGGTTGGACGACAGGAATGATCTCGAGCCCAAACTGCTGTGCAAATTCGTAGTCGCGTTCGTCGTGTGCTGGGACAGCCATAATCGCACCGGTGCCATAGTCCATCAGAACGTAATCGGCAACCCATACCGGAAGTTTGCGATCCACGAGGGGATGTTCCACATATGCCCCAGTGAAGACGCCCGTCTTCGTCTTGTCGCCTACCTGACGCTCGATATTTGATTTACGTAAGGACTCATCGACATATGACTCGACCGCGGAGCGCTGATCAGCGGTCGTGATCGTCTGTACGAGCGGATGCTCTGGCGCTAACACCATGTAGGTCGCGCCGTAGATGGTGTCCGGTCGGGTGGAGAACACCTCGATTTCATCCGAGTGATTCGTCAATTTAAAGCGGATGCGCGCCCCTTCACTGCGGCCGATCCACGCCCGTTGCATGCGCTTAACGTGCTCCGGCCAGTCGAGTTTATCGAGATCGTCTAACAGGCGATCCGCGTAGGCCGTGATCTTGAGCATCCACTGATACATCTCTTTTTTCGTGACATCAGCACCACAGCGCTCGCACTTGCCGTCGACGACCTCTTCGTTCGCGAGCCCCGTCTTACAGCTTGGGCACCAGTTGATCGGCATCTTCTTGCGGTACGCAAGACCCTGTTCGAACATCTTCACAAAGAAGTACTGTGTCCAACGATAGAATTCGGGATCTGTGGTATTAATCTCTCGATCCCAATCGTACATAGCACCGATTTCTTCAAGCTGACGCTTGAAATTGGCTACGTTTTCCGCCGTGCTGATCCGCGGATGCACACCGTGTTGGATGGCGTAGTTTTCGGCTGGCAAACCAAACGCATCCCAGCCCATCGGGTGTAGGATCTCGAATCCATGCATGCGCTTGTAGCGGCTCCAAACGTCAGAGATGGTGTAGCCTCGCCAGTGGCCGACATGCAGCCCGTTGCCGGATGGATACGGGAACATGTCGAGACAGTAGTACTTCGGCTTCCCACTGTGTTTGTCTGCGCGATGTGCACCGGATTCCTTCCAGCGCGCCTTCCACTTTGCTTCAACCTGCTGCGACTGATAGTCCATGTGTTGATCCTCCTGATCATCAAAAAGCCCCCCGCCCGAATAGGACGAGAGGCATGAATCCCGTGGTACCACCTACATTGAAACGATGCGACAGATGATCGCACTCGTTTCCACTCAACCTCTAACGCCAGGTTCGCGTTTCCCCCTAGTCAGCCAACCCTCGTGAAGAAGGGAGCCTTTCAGGTGAAATCCTTTGCACGGAGGTTACAGGAACGCGATCTTGGTTTGCACCAACCACCAAGTCTCTACAGGCCACAGTGCTGCCAAAGGCAACGGAATGCGCCTAACAATCGCTGATTCCAGCAAAAGCTGTGCTTCGTCGGATTTGTGTATTTCGCTGTCTATCAGTATACCCATGCACCGTGTTTTTGCAAACTCTATCTGCGATCCGACGATCCCAATACGCCCATGAGGCGCAAGACAAACAAGAATAGGTTGACGAAGTCGAGGTACAGAGAAAGCACGACCAATGGCACGGCTTGCTCCGATATCCCGTACTTGGCTATGCGATTGATGTCAAACAGGATGTAGCCGATAAATACACCGATGCCAATCAGCGAATAGGCGAGATTCATCGTCGATGAAAATCCTGTGAAGAGAGCGATCAACCCCATCAACAACAGGGCCATGAGGCCGATGAACAAAAAGCCTCCGAGAAACGAAAAGTCCATCGAGGTTCGCGACGCCACAATCGCCGCGATGAGAAACGCCCCCGCAGACACGCCGAGCGCCTGAATCACAAGTCCCGCTCCAAGCGTGACGGCGTAGTGGTGAATGTTGGGCCACAGCGTAACGCCGGAGATAAACGTGAAGGCGTAGACGAACGGAAACCCAATCGCCCGCTTTCTCTGGCGGAACATCGCCACGAAGAGCATCACGAGTTCCACGATGCCAAGCACCCCAATCAGCAGCGTCGGAATTTGCGTGCCTACCAGGACGCCGACGAGTGCGGCCAGCAGTGTGCCAAACAGGCCAAAAAAGACGCGCCCGAGAACCCGATTCTGAGACACGGTGTACGTTTGCATGATTTACCCCTCCACCTTTTCCGGTGATCCGAGCGACCGGAGGCGTTAGGCCCCTGTCTGTCCCGGTCCGGGACTCGCTTAAGACGTCGCGGTCGCGACGTCGACCTTCAGTACATCATACAGTATGTTTACATAGACTTTCGGCCAGACCAGTTGCCGCAACTGAGCAATCGGTACAAACTGCAGGTTGGACGACACATCGATGGCCTTTAGGTCAAACGGCAGGCCAATCGGCCGCATTACGCGCACATCCCACTCGAGGTGGGTAAAAATGTGCTTCGCCGACGCGATTTCTGCAAACTCGCGCACGTCGTCAGCCCGCTCCCGAACCAGCCAGGTCATATCTTCGGTATGGCCGGGAAACAGCTGTGCCAAACGTCGTCGAGCCAGACCGGCGAGCAGTTCCTCATCCCTGGCTGACCCATCGACTTCCAAGCATGGCAACTGCCACATACTCCCGAGCAGCCCGTCGTCCGGCCGCTGCTCCACGAGCAATTGGCCATCCTGTTCAATCCACAACGCCATCACCGTGAGCGGCTTCCTGGCTCGCTTCGGAAGCTTGACTGGGATGGAATCCACAGTGGCCTCTGCAAAGGCCGTGCAATCGTCCTGAATCGGACAGGCCAGACACTGAGGCTTCCGCGGCGTGCAGACCATCGCCCCAAGCTCCATGAGCGCCTGCGTAAACGACTGCGGAACGCTCTGCTCGATGGCGTGTTGCACGTGTTCTGTGATCTCCCGTTTGACGGGTAGTTGGTCGATCGGCTGATCAATGCCCAGATACCTCGACATCACGCGCAGGACATTCCCATCCACCGCCGCGACAGGCCGATCAAAGGCGATGCTCATCACCGCTCCGCTCGTATACGGCCCGACACCAGGCAACGCGCGCACCTCGTCCACGGCACGCGGAAATTCACCAGCGTGCTGCTCGACGACTGCCATTGCAGCGCGCTGTAGGTTTCTAGCGCGTCTGTAATAACCAAGCCCCTGCCAAAGTTTCATCACATCTTCTTCAGGCGCCCGAGCTAAGCTCTCGACGTCTGGAAACCGCTCCAAGAACCGGTGATAATACGGAACCACGGTCTCCACCCGAGTCTGCTGCAACATCGTCTCGCTCACCAAAATCCGGTACGGATCTGACGTTTCCCGCCACGGGAGCGCACGCTTGTTTTGCTCGTACCACGTTACTAACTTATGTGCAAAGGCGGCCAGCCTTTCCGAACTCTTTCGCAAATGCATCAAATACCTCCTTACGAGGTCCTACAAACGGCCGATTCTGTCCTAACCTCGGATTGACGATGATTGAAACAGGGCGATGAGATCGCATCTGTATCCGAGTACACATCAACCCAGTACATCGTCGAACATACAAACGCGGAAGAAGGACAAAATACAACCGAGGGGGTGCTGTCCATGGGTCTTATGAACGCAATGGCAAGTACTGTCCGTCATCGTATCATGCCGAGACGCAGAAGCGGTATGGGGACGATGACCGCATTGTTTGTCGGTGCCAGTGTGGGCATCGCTGCGTGGGAAGCTGTGCGTAAAGCTCAGGGTGCGCGAATGACGGCTGGATCTCATTCACCATCCGACAGCAGTGCAACCGCCATCGCGGAAGAGGTCATGCGAGAAATTGAAAGCTGATTTCCGACGGCGACAGCAGGGACAGAGTTGAAAAACTCTGTCTCCTTCTCGTGCGCTCACCGATACAGATGCGGCGCCGCTCGTCTACAGTCCGACGATTTTATAGATAGCGCCGATGAATCCCGTACTTGTGCTTCCACACTTGGTAAGACAATCGGCTGCGCTTCATGCTATCCACAAATTTTTGGGTATTTTCAAGCACGCGTCGAGCTTCTGCCATACTGACTTGACGCGTGAACAAAGCTTCGCCAAATTCTTCTAAGTCGATGACGTGGTAGTAGGATCTCTCGTATAACAGGACATCGACATACATATCCTCAACGTAGATGTACTCTTGATCCTCCCAGACTTTGACGAGATCTACATAATGGTCAAACCGGAGACGGGGATGCTTGATGGGCGTACCCATATTCAAGCAAGTGCTCACCGCGATTCCCCATTGGGGGTATATTTCTCGCAGGTGGTTGCTGTAGCCATGCTCAAACGCTGGCCGCTCCACGACAACTAGTCCAGGCCGTCGAAAGAATTTTTCAATTTTAAATGGCTCATTCGATCTATCAATTCCACGTTCTTCACGCTTGTGGATTTGTTGAACGCGGCCCGCTCGCAGCGCCACACACGCCCCCCCTTCCAAACAAAACAGTCATAGTATAGGTTACCATGAGTTGCAAAAAACACAAAGCTATCCTAACGCGACCGAATGTCAACGGAAAAAGCGCGATTTTTGGCGTTTGGAGGGACGAAAACGGCGAGTATGGCCGAATGGGTGCGGTGTTGAAAGCGCGGATGGAAACGGCGGGGCCTTGCGAAGATGCATGCGATGTTTTCGGCCGGAGCTCAGCCTGTACATGATGAGCCAGATGGCCGCCCCCACAAACATGACCATCACGGCATACCAGATTGGCGGTGCGCTTTCGAGTGCAGAAGCGTACGTCAAGGACCCCGAATCCGCCCGCTCGATCACGACAAACTTCCCATCCGCTCCAAATAATTTGGAGGTCGGTGGCAAGACCGCAACCTGGTCGGAGGACGTATTGTAAAATTTGAGATAACCTTCTTCATCCTCACCATCGTAATTCCACTTGTCAATCACTGGTTCCCCAATGGTGACCTCGTGATACATTGGGTTTCGTGCCACGTAAGGCATTACCAAACGATACGCCTCAAAGAGACATAGACCAACGATGGCGAGTATCACGAAGACCACGCGATAGGGTAGGCGTCCACGCCGCTTGACAAGACGCATCCTCACTGGTTAGCCCCCCTGCTTTCAACCGATGTCTCAGTATATGACCAAGCCCATCGGGAAAGAACAAGCCGAGGACGAGCACCCTTGTTGCGCGTTATCTATTCGTTATGACAGGTGCTCGGTTTGAATGAACTCCACGAGTTGCTCGACTGCCTGTTGCTCATCCCCACCATTGGCGCGTACGACGACCGTCTGTCCAGAGGCCACCGCCAGGGACATCACGCCCATGATGCTCTTCGCATTGACGGATTTGCCGCCCTTTTCGAGGGTGACTTCCGCTCGAAAACGATTTGCAGCCTGCACGAAATTTGCCGCTGCTCGAGCAAACAGACCACCTTGAATCTTGACTATAACTTCCTTTTCAACCATGGGTATCACCGTGTTTCATCGTAGTAGTAATCCAGAGCAAGGCCCCGAATACCCTCATTCGAGTAAGTTCAAGTATAGCATGTAAGGATTTTGATAGACAGCGCTTGGCCTGTCCAATTTTGGCGATATTCTGACTACGTAGTTCGATTGCCCCGCAGCCGATCCGCTATTTCCTCGATTTTTCGAAACCTGTGGTTCAACCCAGACTTCGACACGCGATTCCCCAAGCGCCGACAGAGTTCCTGCAGGTTCGCCTCCGGATAGCGCAAACGCAATTCGGCGACCTCGCGCAGATTGTCAGGGAGCTGTTGCAGGCCGAGCCGGTGGTCGATATATTGGATGTTCTCGAGTTGCCGCACGGCCGCTGTGATCGTCTTGTTCAAATTAGCCGTCTCGCAGTTGACCAATCGGTTGACTTGGTTGCGCATCCCCTTCAAAATTCGCGTGTCCTCGAATTTTAACAACGCCTGCACCGCGCCGATGAGATTGAGAAAATCGACGATTTTCTCGCCCTCCTTCAAATAGACGATATGTCCTTTTTTGCGCGGCGTGAGCCTGGCGTGCAATTCATACTCGTTCATCAACTCGAGCACCCAGCGCGCCATCGGCTCCGACACCGTGTAGATCTCCAAGTGATAAGACGGGCTCCCCGGCGCGTTGACCGACCCTCCCGCGAGAAAGCTTCCCCGAAGAAAGGCCCGTTTACAACAATCGTCGTCCGGTTTCGGCCAATTCGCCGCCAAGGGCCCATCCTGGACGACGCCAGTCCACCCGAGTTGCTCCAAAACCGATTCCGCTGCCGCACTCGGCAACCGAATCGCGTACACGTTGTTCTTCTTCAACCGCATCTTTTTGCGTACGACGACTTCGCAGCGCGTTTCGAATTGCTCTTTGAGAATGGTGTAAATTCGCCGCGCCGTAGCGACGTTTTCCGTCTCGACTACCAATTGGCGCCGCCCCTCAATCGCCGCGAAGCAGCCGCCCAGCCCAAGGATGGCCCGAAGTTCGCTCCTGGCGCAGCAACTCTGCTGATCAATTTGTGTCAGTTCCTTTTTCGTATCCGCTGCAAACGACACAGTGCGAACCCTCCTATCCTCGACGTCGATCCCGCTCGTAACCGAGTAAACTCACAATCTGTTCCGCGATTTTGCGGCTGTCGTGACGGGCGTAGGTCGCATAGTGGACAAAGTCGCGCGCCACCACTTTAAGCCCCATGCGATTCAACTCTTCAATGTCCACCCGCACGGGGTAACTCTGCTGCGACTGATACTGCTGCAGTGCTTCCTCGGGCAAAGGCGCCGCATTCACCAGCACGTAATCGAACAGTTCTTCGCCCACGTGGCGGTAGATCGCTTTGACGTGACTCGATGCAGAGAGTTCGTCCGTCTCTCCAGGTTGCGTCATCACGTTGCACACGTAGATCTTGCGCGCCTTGCTGGCGCGAATGGCCTCGACCATCCCCGGAACGATCAAATTCGGCAAAATGCTCGTAAACAAGCTTCCCGGTCCGACGACGATGGCATCCGCCGCAGCTATGGCGCGCAACACCTCCGGAAGGGGCTCCAAGTGTTCTGCCACCAATTCGAGGCGCTCCACTTCGCCACCAGCTTCTGGAATGTTAGACTCTCCTTCGACCACCATGCCATTCGTCAAATAAGCCCGCAAACGCACGTCTTCCTTCACCGCAGGCAGCACTTGTCCGCGAACAGCCAGCACTCGACTGGTCTCGCGAATGGCGGATTCAAAATCGCCCATGATGTGCGTCATCGCAGCCAAAAATAGATTGCCGAAGCTGTGTCCTTCAAGTCCTTCTCCCGACGGAAAGCGAAACTGAAGTAGTCGTTCGAGAAGCGGCTCCGTATCTGCCATCGCCACCAGACAGTTGCGAATGTCCCCAGGCGGCGGCATGGCGAATTCGTTGCGCAAGCGACCCGAGCTCCCGCCATCGTCCGCAACCGTGACAACTGCGGTGAGATCGACCTGAAACTCCTTCAATCCACGCAGAATCGTCGACAGACCCGTGCCCCCGCCCAAGGCGACGATCTTTAACCGCCGCTCGTTCCACTTCGCTTGGCGACGGCTTTCCCGCATATCGCGCCACCAACCGAACGCGAGTAAGATGATGGCCGCAAAGAGAACCAGGATCCCAAGGGCTGTGCCATAGGGCAATCGCGCCAGTCGGAGGACACCCGCCAGGATACCTACTCCAAAGCACGCGATAGTCCAAGCGAGTAACCACCATTGCCGCATGCTCACCCCTCCCGACCGCGATCCCGGTGTGTCAATTCCACGTCCGCCACCGCTCGCAGATGGTTGGCGATATGCCGGGCGATGGCGACCGACCGATGTTTCCCGCCGGTGCAACCAATGCCGACCACCAGATGGCTCTTCCCTTCCCGCTGATACTCTGGGAGGAGAAAGTCGAGCATCTCTTCTGCTTTGGTGACAAAGTGTTGCGTCGCCGGCCACTGCATGACGTAGTCGTAGACCGGTTGGTCCTCGCCTGTGAACGGGCGCAGTTCGTCGATGTAGTGCGGATTAGGCAGAAAACGCACGTCGTAGACCATATCCGCATCCAGTGGAACACCGTATTTAAACCCAAACGACACCACGTGCACGGGCATTCGCGAAATGTGGGGCTGAAAGCGACTGGTCAATTCCTTCTTCAGGGTCCCTGAGGCCATGTCGCTCGTGTCGATGACGAAATCCGCTGCAGCCCGCACGGCAGCCAAGGCTACGCGCTCCTGTTCGATGCTCTCCGTGAGGCGCGATGTCGGCGACAGCGGATGGCGCCGCCTAGACTCTTTGTACCGGCGCACCAGTGTCGCCTCGTTGGCGTCCAGGAACACAAGCGTGGTATCCATGTCCTTGCGGCCACGCAACTCCTCGACGGTCGTCAGGAGTGGCTCAAACAGCGAACCACCGCGCAGGTCACACGCAAACGCCACCTTGCTGAGCGTTCCGGACGTGTGTTCCGCCATGTCCAGCAGGCGCGGCATCAAGGCGGGTGGCAAATTGTCCACACAGAAGAAGCCGATGTCTTCGAGTGCTTGCATGGCAACGGATTTGCCCGCTCCCGACATGCCGGTGAGAACCACGGTTTCCAAGCGCACAGTCACTATGCAGCCCCTCCATTCCAAACAGATTCAGACCGAGTTCAGGTAATTGTCTGGGTCGATTGTCCAGCTTTTTACCTGATGGTCTGCATCATATGTAAAACGTCCGAAAAATACGACGGAAGTCCCGCGGGCCTCTGCGGCCAACGTGTGTTGAACCATCAGCCTATCCCCTTCATCCATCGGGAGATGGGCAAGTTCATCCGCCTTCACCACGGCCAGTTTCCCCTCGCGATTTTCCTTCAACAGCGTACCCGTTGGTCCATGACCGACAAATTGAGCGATGATCCTGTCCTTCGCCGTCGAATCCGGACCCGCCGCGACCTGAACGCGGTAGATCCCGCGCAAGCTGGCATCCGCGAGTTGCAGGCCAGACTCTTCGGAGAACTCCCGCATAGCCGCCTGTCGCCACAATTCGTGATCTTCCACTTTACCGCCCGGCAGGTACCACCAACCTCTGCGCGGCTTCTGTAGCATGACAAACCCATCTTGCCAAGGAACAAAGCAATTTACGATCAGTTGCACCTGCTCCACCTCACTGAAGAAAGCATAGCACGCGGATGTGTGAACTACCAGCGAGCACCTCTGGAACAATCTAGCGTCTGGTGCATCCGATTGCCGACAAAAAAAGTGGGCGCCAGAGGGCGCCCGGAGAAATATATTAAAAGGGGGTCAAATGTGCTACATCTGTATCCTACCCCGCACATGTTTCAACCGTGTTACAAGCGCATTAAAAAACTGTGACATCGGCAACAATTTTGCACAAGATTGGCGAACAATCTGCCCATTTCGGATTGCGGTGTGTCGAATCCATGCCGATATCGACTCTAGATGCCAGACGTGAGCAACGATTGTTCCAACCGTGCGCTGCACTTGCGAATGGAGGAAGCGGCCACGACGAACTCCTCCGCCAACTCCCTTTGCACAACCGGCACGCCAAAGTAGCGCAACGTGATGTAGATGAGGCCCGCCACCCAAATGTCAGCTTTGCCAATTCGCCGGTGCACATGTAAAAACATGTCGTACAAGTACGTGAGCCAGAGGCGTTTCGCCTCCGGTACGAGTCGCTGCAGGTGTTCCTTGTGCAGCCACTCCTCCGTTCGAACCCAAACATCGCGCCAGCTCGGATTCAAATCGAAAATGACGTCCGGATCGATCTGTTCGATTGACACTTCGCGTTCGCCGTCCGCTGCAACCAAGCGCACGCTGCCGCGCGCCCCAATGCGCTTGAGGGCGACCACCGCATGCAGGCGCAACGTCTCGTCGATATCCGGTCGACCAACAAAGAGCCGCAGTGCCTTTTCCGCGTCCTCGTCGGCGACGACCGCAAGCGCACGGATGACCCGACGCCGCGTCTCGTGATTTCCGTGGCGCAATCCCCAATAGAGCGATGCCCGCAACAACGGGTCGCGGCGCCAAGCCTCCAACTTCGTATCTTTCAGCTTATCTTTGACGACTGCGAGTTGTTCCTCGACAGGCAAATCGAGCTGATAACTCACGCGCAACGTGGTGGTATCATCCTTGCGCGCTTCTGCAACGCGTTGCAAATAGTGGTCGGCCACCGCCTGATAGTCGGTCTCTCTGGCGAGCATCTGCCAAAACCGCTCCGCAACCGACCAGTTCCTGCAGTTTGCCGCCGCTGCTGCCGTAGCGTGGATGAGCACCGGCTCCGCCGGAGTCGTCAGGCGGATCAACCGCCGAAATGTTTCGAGCGCATCGGCGTGATACCCAATGATCCCGAGCGTGGTGCCAACTTTCATGGCGAGATCATAATGTAGCGGAAACACCTTGCGCAGAGGTTCCGCGGCGGCGTCCAGCGCGTCGCGCCAGCCGAAGTGCTTGACGAGAATAGCGCGATTGCACAGGGCGTGAATGTTGTCTGGCTGCCGATGGAGAACGTCGTCGGCCAGGGAGAGCGCCTTGTCGTGCTGACCGGTGTAGTAATACGCTAAACAGAGGTTGTTGTAGGCCGCATAGTTCTCCGGCTCCTCCTCGATCACGCTCTCCAACCACTCCACAGCCGCTTCAAATTGACCGTTTTCGAGGAAGTAGCGGCCGTCCTTCGTCGCCTGTTGTGCATCTAACTTTCGCTTTTCTTCCTGCCACTTTTCAAACGCTCGGCCGCCGCCGAATTCGTCGAGCAATACGCTGAGCATCTCTTCCGCATCATCGGCGTATTCCCCGTTCGGATCAGCATCGAGATACCGCAGCACATATTCTTCAGCCGTGTCGTACTCGCCCATGTTTGCATAGTTGTTGGCAAGGTAAAACTGGCATTCAGTCATATTCGGATCTAAATCGCAAAGAACGTGCTCGAGGAGTTCATTCGACGCTTCAAAGTCACCCATTTCCGAGTACACGCCTGCTAAATTACAGTAGTTAACGGGATTGTTCGGTTCGTATTCCACAGTCTTGCGAAACGCTTTGAGGGCCTTGTTCAAATCATTCCTTTGCAGGAAGCGGACGCCCCGCTCAAAGAAGTAAGCGGCATCAAAATTCATCGCGATGACGTTACTGCTCCCGTTGCCGGACGATTTGCGAAAATGATGTGTGTCCATGAGGCACCTCCTGAAGCTGCCAGTCAATGACAGGACGCAATTGACATGGAGTTATGTGAACTGGTGAAAAAAGTATACCACATCAGGTGATAACCGCGAAGTACCTATGCGCCATACCCCATGTTATAATGAAGAATCAGTGAAGTTAAACTGGCGGATTGTCCATTTTTACGCGCCATCTCGATTTTAGACACCGTTGTGGAACACACTTGGTATTCCATTACATAATAAGACAAAGCTGTCTGAAATCATATGAAGCTCAAGCTAAATCTTTCGCGCGGGGCTTCTGTCTGGACAGTTCCAAATATAGGAGGATGATTGGTGAAAGCGGTCAAGGCCACAATAGCCAAGGCACTTCAGCCTGTTACAGGATTAGATGAAGATACTCTGATTCAAATGCTCGAATACCCACCCAATCCAGAGTTGGGCGATCTCGCGCTCCCATGCTTCAAGCTGGCGAAGACGTTGCGTAAGAACCCAGCTGAAATCGCTCAAACCCTCGCCGAAGCGCTCGTTCAAACACCGGCCGTCGCAGCGGCGGAGCCAGCGGGCGGATTTCTCAACATCTCACTGGCGCGTCTGCCCTTCGCGAACGAGATCGTAAATGTCGGGGCTGTAGATACGCATGCGCTGTTCTCGTCGGATCGAAACAAGGGGCACAAGGCTGCCGTCGATTACTCCTCACCGAACATCGCCAAGCCGTTTGGCGTCGGGCACTTGCGATCGACCATCATTGGGGAATCGATTGTCCGGCTGATGCGCGAAGACGGCTATGAAGTCGTTGGCATCAACCACCTTGGCGATTGGGGGACACAGTTTGGCAAGACCATCGCCGCCTACTTGAAGTGGGGCGACGAAGCGACTGTTCGCGCCGACCCTGTGCGGGAACTGTTTAAGCTGTACGTGAGGTTCCACGAGGAGGCAGAGCGAGACCCGGCGCTCGAGGACGAGGGCCGTTACTGGTTCAAACAACTCGAAGATGGCAACGAACAGGCGGTTTCACTCTGGCAGTGGTTTATCGACGAGAGCTTAAAGGCATTTAAACAGACGTACGCACTACTCAACGTCTCGTTCGATCACTACCTCGGTGAAAGTTTCTACAACGATAAGATGGACGCCGTGGTCGAGGAACTCATCGCAGCCAAGCTGTTGGTCGAGGACGCCGGCGCAGAAGTGGTCGATTTGTCCGCGTACGACATGCCACCGTGTATCATCAAGAAGTCGGACGGCACTTCTATCTACGCTACGCGCGATCTAGCCGCGGCAGCATACCGTCACGACAAGCTTGGGGCAGATACACTCATCTACGTCGTGGGCGGAGAGCAGAGACTGCACTTCCAACAGCTGTTCAAAGTCCTCGAATTGATGGGCAAACCGTACGCCAACCGCGCACAGCACGTCAGCTTCGGCATGATGAAGTTCAACGGGGCGCGCCTGTCCACCCGGCGGGGACACGTCGTGTACCTCGAGGATGTGTTGGCCAAGGCGATCGACGAGGCGCAGAAGATCATCGAGGAGAAAAATCCAAACCTCGCAAATAAGGATGCCGTGGCGACGAGCGTCGGCGTCGGCGCGGTCGTGTTCAACGACCTCAAGACCTATCGGATTCACGACGTCGACTTCCGCTACGAAGACGTCTTGAACTTCGACGGCGAAACGGGCCCTTACGTGCAGTACACGCACGCTCGCGCTTGCAGCGTCCTGCGCAAGTCGAATGAAGGCGAAGAAACCATGCGCCTGGATATGAACGCACTGGGCGGCGACGATGAGGGCGCGAACGCACTCAACGACAGCGAATGGGCGCTTGTCCTCCAACTGGCTCAGGCGAATGAGGCGCTCAACCGAGCCGTCGACGAGTACGATCCGTCCGTGATGGCTCGCTACACGCTGCAATTGTGCCATGCGTTCAACCGGTTCTACCACCACAACCCCATCCTGCAGTCCGAATCCGTACAGCGGACTCGTCGCCTCGCGATGACGCTTGCCACCCGCAATGTGCTCGCGCGCGCGCTGTATCTCATCGGGATGGACGCACCGAACGAAATGTAATGGCTCGGGCCTCTGCCCGATTACATCTGCCACGCAACAAACAAGGCTGCCCGAAGTACCATGTACTTTCGCGGCAGCCTTGTTGTTTTCCAAGAGGATGAATAGGAATCGATAGTCCCTGAATCTACTTCTTCACTACTCGAATTACGTATACGGCATAGGATTGACCGGCGTCCCGTTGCGGCGAACTTCGTAGTGCAGATGCGGACCAGTCGCCTCGCCCGTATCTCCGGAATACCCGATTAGTTCACCTTTGCTCACCGTCTGTCCACTTTGCGCTACGACGCGCGACATGTGACCGAACACCGTCGTGATACCGCCGCCATTATCGATTTCCACCCAGTTCCCGTATCCACCAGAGTTCCAACCTGCTGAAATCACTGTACCGTTATTGGTAGCGTACACGGGTGTCCCAATCGGCACGCCAATGTCGACACCTGGGTGAAACTCTCCGCCATTTAAGCTACGCTCGCCAAATGGAGACGTGATGGTGGTACCGACCGTCGGCCACACCCATTCTCCGCTCGCAACACCGCTGTTCGTTCCACGGTGCACGACCTCGTTGACAGGCTGCTCGACCGTGTGCCGTGAGATGACCTGCGACTTGATCACCTTGCCATTTTCGAGGGTCTCTCGTACCGCATCTTGCTCATTTCCATTGTGCCCAGCAGCGACAACCTTCTCGTCACCTTTGGCCAGTGCGTCATCATCCACGTATGTCACGTGATAGGGCACCGAAACAGTCTTCGTCACCGTCGCTACTGACTGCACCGTCAGCAGTGGCTGAAGCGGATTCTGCCGTGATTCATCGCTGCTTTTTAGCAACATAGCGGCTGGTGAAGAAGAGCGCCCTGCAATCTGACTGCTGACCGGGTGTAACAGAAGCCGCGTGGCGTCGTCCGCCTGTAAAATATTTTGGATTCCCACGGTCACCGCCGCTACCGTGACGTGCCCCACGAACTGTGACGTCACGTGGGAGGCCCCCTTCACTTTGGGAGCGAGTGCCTGCTTCACGTCGTTTAAAACCTTTTGAGCGGCAGGCTTCGACGTCGTGTAGACTAATGGCTTGTCGTCCAACTGAATGACCACCGCCTGGGTCGGAAACGATGCAGTTTCATGCCAGTTGTAGGTTGAAGGGATGTTCTCGTGAACAGATGTCGTCTGGAACTGTATTCCGTACCCGTCCGCAATTCGTTCCATACCAAGGGTTACGTTTGACTGATTAGGTACCAACCCCACATATTGCCCGCTTCGATACACCTGCAACCAGGAACTTGTATGTGCCACCTGTGTCGCGACGAGGGTAGCTGTACTGCCTAGAACGACAATGGCGGCTGTGCCGGCGATGAACATTCGGGAGCGCGAAGGAGAGATTGAACTCGTGAGATGCGATGGTCTATTTAGTATTTGCTTCGCCTTTACTTCCTGGCGAGCGGTAGCAAGTGCGCCTTTGACGCCTTGCAGGGCCGCTTTCCATTTCACTGCGCAGGCCTCCTATGCAAAAGTAAGTATTGAGGCGATGAAGACGTGCCAAAGAGCCCGACAGTCCGTATTCGACAAATATCCCGAAAATCCTCGTCGTCGACGATGTGTGTCCCCCGTCTCCCACTGTAGGAGTCGAGCCCCCGATATCGATCGAGGGCTCGATGAGTTCATCCATCTAGGTCTTTACGTTTCCTAAGTGCGTTCGCTCGCGAGCCACCCGCTTGTCGACCGCGTTGCGCGAAGTTTTACGAGCGCGCCTCCAGTCTTCAATCATCCAGAATGATCGCGATTTCTTTTCAATTGAAGCCTGTTGCATCTTGACGAGATATTCATAGCCATACAAATGCATACGTTCACCTACTCCTCTAATTTGTCATTCACAAATTTCCACATAAGTGGACGAGGAAGTAGGGCAATCCAATTTGGGAATTGGACGCAAAACACAGAGGTTCAGACGGGCACAACAAACCCCAACACAAACGGAGTTGGCCATCAAAACGACGGTATGCGGAATGTGATGAATCGGCTCTGGTAGTTGAACAGACGAGGATTTGGCTCCATCAGACACATTACATTGCCCGTACTTCCTCAGTAAGCTACTGCGAAAGTCGTAACCCAATATTCAATTGGTTACATGAGGCAATGCGCGAGTTTCATGTGCGATGGATACCCCCTAAAAGTGGATAATGATGCGGCGCATGAAAAATATAAACAATTGTGATAAATTTGTCAACTCTGTCGACATAGTTGATCGTTCAGCCGACTGTATAGACTATGCGCGCAGCTTGGAAACTTGTCAGCGATCAAAAAAAGAACGAGCACTCCAGAACTGCTCAGCTGCTGTCGCATCGCCCAGGAGGGCGATATCGACGCAGTAGAGCTGTCCCAAGTGCTCATTTCCATCATCTGAAGTGGATTGTTGTACAGATCGGAGATGTTCGCCGTCGGCCAGCAAAGGATGCAGCCGCGGTCACATCATCTTACTTCTCTCCTTCACCCTGTGCAGCGATGGCTTCGGCGAGTTCCTCTGTGAACGATTTGGCCGCATCGTAGCCCATGCCTTTCAGGCGGAAGTTCATCGCGGCGACTTCGACGATAACCGCTAGGTTTCGCCCTGGACGAACCGGAACCGTCACAAGTGGCACCTCGAGATCGAGAATTTTCATCGTGTGCTGTTCGATGCCTAAGCGATCGTACGCCACATTTTCGCGCCAGGCTTCGAGATGAATGACCAAGGCGATCTTTTTATGTGTGCGAACGGCGCCAGCTCCGAACAGCGTCATCGCATTGAGCACGCCCAGTCCGCGAATTTCAAGTAGGTGCTGCAGCAACGGAGGTGCCGTGCCGACGAGCCTTTCGTCTGAAATTTGGCGGATGACTACCGCATCGTCTGCGACTAGACGGTGTCCGCGTTTAATCAATTCCAGTCCCGTCTCGCTCTTACCAATGCCGCTAGAACCAGTAATCAGAATGCCGATCCCATACACGTCGACCAACACGCCGTGGACCAGCGTCTCAGGGGCGAGGCGCTCTTCAAGGTACGTCGAGAGCGTCGCCGTGAGGCGAGTCGTCACCATATTGGTCCCGAGGACGGGAATCCGCTTAGCCGCAGCTTCCCGCAACAGGACGGTCGGCGGTGCGTCACCACGGGTGACGAGAATACACGGCGTTTGTTGATACGAGCAGAACGCAAACACGCGCAAGGCCTGTTCTCGCTCGTTCATGCCACGTAGGAAAGACAACTCTGTGCGGCCCAGGACCTGGACGCGTTCCGCAGGGTGATACCGAAGGTATCCCGCCAAGGCCAGCCCAGGTCGGTTGATATCCAGGGTTTGAATCACCCTGTCGAGGTCCGAGTCCTCGTTGAAAACATGTAGGTCCAAATCTTTCACTAGCTGGCGAACACTCACGCCGCGATCCTCTGTCACACCACACCCCACCTAATCCATTCACACAAGTGGGACAAACATGACCACTCGTGAACATCTCAATTTGCTGCCAGATTGACTTCTAATGCATCGGATGACTGTTGTCGAGCGCGCATTTTGTCCCGTTCCAGGATGGGTCTCAGAAAACGCCCTGTGTACGAAGCTTCGATTTTACAAATCGCCTCTGGCGTACCTGCGCCGACGAGTTGTCCCCCGCGGTCGCCGCCTTCGGGGCCGAGATCGACCAAGTAGTCTGCCGTCTTGATGACATCGAGGTTATGCTCGATGATGAGCACCGTATCTCCATTGTCGACGAGGCGGTGCAAAACGGTCAAGAGCCGTTCAATATCTGCCACGTGCAGGCCCGTCGTCGGCTCGTCCAAGATGTACAAGGTCCGCCCTGTGCTGCGCCGATGCAGCTCAGAAGCCAGCTTCACTCGCTGCGCCTCACCGCCGGACAGCGTCGTGGCAGGCTGCCCAAGCTGTATATAGCCGAGCCCGACGTCCATCAGCGTCTGCAATTTGCGGTGAACGCGCGGGATGTTCTCGAAAAATGACACGGCATCCTCTACCGTCATGTCGAGTACCTCGGAGATGTTCTTGCCCTTGTAGCGCACTTCTAATGTCTCCCGGTTGTAACGCTTCCCCTTGCAGACCTCACATGGGACGTAGACGTCCGGCAGAAAGTGCATCTCAATTTTGATGATCCCGTCGCCCTTACAGGCCTCACACCGGCCGCCCCGGACGTTGAAACTGAAGCGCCCCTTCTTGTAGCCGCGCATCTTCGCCTCGTTGGTGGTGGAAAACAGGTCGCGAATGTCGTCGAATACGCCTGTATACGTGGCCGGGTTCGATCTCGGCGTCCGCCCGATCGGAGACTGGTCGATATCGACCACCTTATCGAGGTGATCGAGTCCAAGAATGGCATCGTGTGCACCTGGCCGAACGCGCGCACGGTTTAAATCCCGCGCCAAGGCTTTGTGCAGCACCTCGTTGACCAACGTCGATTTGCCTGAGCCCGAGACGCCTGTCACGCAGGTAAACACGCCAATGGGAATCTTTACGTTTACGTTTTTCAAGTTATTCTCGCGCGCCTTGCGCACCTCTAACCAGCGACCGTCCGGTTTTCGCCGCTTCTCCGGCACCGGGATGAACCTCCGTCCCGACAGGTACATCCCCGTCACCGACTCAGCGTCGTTCATCACCTGTTGCGGCGTACCTTGGCTGATGACCTCGCCGCCGTGGGCGCCCGCTCCTTTGCCCATGTCGATAATGTAGTCACACGCCATCATCGTGTCCTCGTCGTGCTCGACGACAATCAGCGTATTCCCGAGGTCCCGCATGTTTTCCAGCGTCCGAATCAAGCGCTCGTTGTCGCGCTGGTGGAGCCCGATGCTCGGCTCGTCGAGGATATAGAGCACGCCCATCAGCGACGACCCGAGTTGCGTCGCCAGGCGGATGCGCTGCGCCTCACCGCCCGACAGGGTGCCAGCAGACCTGGAGAGCGATAAATAGTCGAGGCCCACGTCGCGCAAAAAGCCGAGTCGACTTTCGATCTCCTTCAAGATCTGTCGAGCAATCTGCATCTCCTTGTCGGACAACGTGAGGCTCTGAAAGTAGTCGATCGCCTCTAACACGGAGAAATCGGTCACTTCCGAGATATTGCGATCATTGATGCGCACTGCTAGGCTCTGCGGCTTCAGTCTGCGCCCTTTGCACGTCGGACAGGGCTTCGCGCTCATGAACGACTCAATAAATTCGCGAATCCCTTCCGAGACCGTGTCCCGGAAGCGGCGTTCGAGGTTTGGAATCACGCCCTCAAACGGAATTTGGGCAGTCTTGCGCTGACCAAAGTCGTTTTCGTACGTGAACTCAATCGCCTCGCCTGTCCCGTAGAAGATCTTCTGCAGTGCGTCCGCTGGCAGTTGGGCAATCGGAACTTCGGTATCGATGCCAAACGCCCGGCAAGCCGCCTTCAACAGCTGTGGATAATACGTTGACGTCGATCCCGCCCAGGGCACAACGCCCCCCTCGTCAATGCTCAAGGAGGGATTGGGAATCACCAAATCGCCGTCCACTTCCATCTTCACGCCGAGGCCAGCACATGCGTCACACGCCCCAAACGGACTGTTGAACGAGAACATCCGCGGCGCCAGTTCGTCGACGCTAAATCCACATGTCGGACAGGCCATATTCTGACTGAACATCAATTCTTCGCCGTCCATCACGTGGACGATCACGGTGCCATCAGCCAAGCTCAGAGCCGCTTCCAGAGAATCAGCCAGGCGACTGTGGACGTCGTCGCGGAGGACGATGCGATCGACCACTACTTCGAGGTTGTGCTTCTTGTTCTTCTCGAGTTGAATGTCTTCGTCCAGTTCGCGCACTTCACCGTCAACCCGCAGGCGCACATAACCGCCCTTGCGCATTTGTTCGATGACCTTCTGGTGCTCGCCCTTGCGTCCGCGGACCACCGGGGCCAGCACTTGCAGGCGCGTGCGCTCGGGCAACTGCATCAAGCGGTCGACCATCTGCTCAATCGTCTGAGACGCAATCGGAATATGACAGTTTGGACAGTATGGATGGCCCACCCGAGCAAAGAGCAGCCGCAAGTAGTCGTAGATCTCGGTCACAGTCCCGACGGTGGAACGCGGGTTTCTACTCGTGGTCTTTTGGTCGATGGAGATGGCCGGTGACAATCCGTCGATACCGTCGACATCCGGCTTGTCCATCTGACCCAAAAACTGCCTTGCGTACGCGGATAGGGACTCGACGTAGCGGCGTTGCCCCTCTGCGTAAATGGTGTCAAACGCGAGCGACGACTTGCCCGAGCCACTAAGTCCTGTGACGACGACGAACTGGTCGCGCGGAATTTTGACACTGACGTTCTTCAGGTTGTGTGCACGAGCACCCCGCACGTGGATAAACTCTTGTGGCACGACTATCACATCCTTCGATTCAAAGCCAAACCCCGTCTCGCATCAAGGTGCGACACGGGCCGGCGACTCATTATGACGCGTTCGTTAACTCAGAAATCATATCGCGCAGCTCTGCTGCACGCTCAAACTGCAACTGTTTGGCCGCCTCGCGCATCTCCTGTTCGAGTTTGGCCACGAGGTCCTTTCGCTCGCGCTTGCTAAGGCTTTGCGCCTGCTCTGCCACACTGACGTAGTCCACCGTCTCCTCGGCCACTTTAGTGGATTCAATCACGTCGCGCACAGCTTTGCGAATCGTGGTCGGGGTGATCCCGTGCGCCTCGTTGAAGGCGATCTGCTTGGCGCGGCGGCGCTCCGTCTCGTCGATCGCGATGCGCATCGAGTCGGTGATCTTGTCCGCATACATGAGGACCGTGCCATTGGCGTTGCGAGCGGCCCGGCCGATGGTCTGAATGAGCGACCTGTGCGCGCGCAGGAACCCTTCCTTGTCCGCGTCGAGAATCGCGACGAGCGAGACTTCGGGCAAATCGAGGCCCTCCCGCAAGAGGTTGATCCCGATGAGCACGTCAAACGCGCCCTTGCGCAGGTCACGGAGGATGACCATGCGCTCGATGGTCTTGATATCCGAGTGCAAATACCGCACGCGAATGCCGATCTCCTTCAGATAATCCGTCAAATCCTCTGCCATCTTCTTCGTCAACGTCGTGATGAGGACGCGTTCATCCTTGCGAATGCGTTCGCGCATTTCGCCGACGAGATCGTCAATTTGACCTTTGATCGGTCGGACGGTGATGGTCGGGTCCAAGAGGCCCGTCGGGCGAATAATCTGCTCGACGATTCGCTGTTGGTGCTCCTCTTCGTACGGCCCAGGAGTAGCGCTGACGTAGACGCACTGTCCAACTGTTCGCTCGAATTCCTCGAACGTAAGCGGTCGGTTGTCTGCGGCGGACGGCAGGCGGAAGCCATGATCGATGAGCGTCAGTTTACGCGACCGGTCCCCGCCGTACATGCCGCGAATCTGTGGCAGCGTCACGTGGGATTCGTCGATGAGCGTCAGGAACCCAGGCGGGAAGAAGTCGAGCAGCGTGTTTGGCGGCTCTCCCGCGCCACGTCCCTCAAGGTGTCGGGAGTAATTCTCAATCCCCGAGCAAAAACCGATCTCCAACATCATCTCGATGTCGTACATCGTCCGCTGTTCCAGGCGTTGTGCCTCGAGCAGCTTGCCGTTGTCCCGCAGTTCGGCGAGGCGCTCGCGCAGTTCATCCTTGATTCGCACGACGGCCTGTTCCAGGCGCGGGCGCGACGTGACGAAGTGGGAAGCCGGAAAGATACTCACGTGATTGCGGCGCGCGACCACTTGGCCTGTGACCACGTGAATCTCTGTAATCCGGTCGATTTCGTCGCCAAAGAGCTCCACGCGGATCGCGTTCTCGTCCCTGGAGGCGGGGAAAATTTCCACGACGTCCCCGCGAACGCGGAACGTGCCGCGCGTGAAATTGACGTCGTTGCGCTCATATTGCATGTCGACGAGGCGACGGAGGATCTGGTTTCGCTCCATCGTCGCACCTACGCGCAACGACAACACGTGCTCGCTGTACTCGGTTGGGCTACCCAAGCCGTAGATCGCCGACACGCTCGCCACGACGATGACGTCGTTGCGCTCGAGGAGTGCAGCCGTCGCCGAGTGCCTCAACTTGTCGATCTCGTCGTTGATCTTTGCATCCTTCTCGATAAACGTATCCGTCGAGGGGATATACGCCTCAGGCTGGTAATAGTCGTAATAACTGACGAAGTACTCGACCGCATTGTTCGGAAAAAACTCGCGAAACTCCGCAGCCAACTGCGCCGCCAACGTCTTGTTATGAGCGATGACGAGCGTCGGGCGATTTACTTCTTGAATGATGTTCGCCATGGTGAACGTCTTGCCGGATCCAGTTACTCCGAGCAAGGTCTGATGTCGCAGTCCGGATTCGATGCCGTCGACCAAAGCGTCAATCGCCGCAGGCTGATCCCCCTGCGGCTTATATTCTGAAACCAGTTCAAACTGACCGGGTTGCGTAGACAAGCCAAACCCTCCCGTCAAATGGTTCTTTATCGGAAACGAAAGATCGTCAATACGGTTACATTAACATGAACACGGAAAAAAGGGAACGTGCGTTCCCTTGGTCAAGTGAAAAATGTTTCTCCTTGGAATTATAGAGAAGTGCGGGTGGAGGGTAAAGTTGAGGTCACTGGAAATTGTTCGTTGATAAGCTCAGCGAGATGCATCAGCCCATCGGCGCCAGTTCACTTGGCGGTCGGATTCGACTGTGGCAAAGCCGCAACCGTCCCCGGCTGTGTATCCTGTCGCAACACGACGATGTTCACCCGTCTGTTCTGCTGCCGATGCGCCGCGGAGTTGTTCGGAACGATATTGTGATACTGTCCATACCCAGTGCCAGAGAGACGATCCGCATTGACGCCTTTGCTCGCCAGAAAGCGTACGACACTCATCGCGCGAGCTGACGAGAGCTCCCAATTCGAAGGATAAACACTCGTGCTGATTGGCTGATTGTCCGTATACCCTTCCACGACGATGTTGTTGGGCAAAGACTTGAAGAACGGCACGAATCCGGCGATGAGTTGTTGTGCATTGGACTTCAATGCGGCTTGTCCGGTATCGAATAGCGCGATATCCTTCATCGTGATTTGGACGCCGCGCTGCTGATTCGTGATGGAAACCTTGTTCTGCAGGTTGTGAGAATTGATATAGTTCTTAGCGAGTTGATACAGGTTTTGAAGTTGTTGTTGGTCGTCCTTCGTCGACGTTTGTGTCGGAACCGACTTCGCAGGAGTCGGGACAGGGAGCGGAGCCTGAGTGCCCGTATTGTTGTCACCAGACAGAAGCAGCGAGCTAGTGCCGAGTCCGTTTAACGGGATCTGGTCATTCGGGTGCAAGGCCGACGCCAGCGACTCCGCCAACGTCGCGAACTTGACTTTGTCGACACTCGACATAGCGAACATGATGATAAAAAACACGAGGAGAAGCGTGATCAAGTCGGAGTAGGTGACCATCCATCGCTCGTGATTTTGAGGTTTCCTAGGCTTCCGCTGTCTCGGCATCTGTCTCACCCGCCTTTGCGCGCTTTTTCACACGCTGCGAAGAAGCTAGAAACGATAACAGCTTTTGCCGCAACACGTTCGGGTTTTCCCCGGCTTGAACGGAGAGAATCCCCTCTAATGTCATTTCTCTCTCCAGGATCTCGTCTTCTGACTTCGTTTTCAATTTGTTCGCGATCGGCAGCCAGAGCACGTTGGCACTTGCGACACCGTACAACGTAGCGATAAACGCGGTCGCAATTTCCGGGCCGAGCGACGTCACGTCTTGCAAGTTGCCGAGCACGTGAACGAGACCCATGACGGTACCGATGATCCCCATCGTCGGCGCGAAGCCGCCAGCCGCCTCAAACAGGCCGATGCCGGCCTCGTGCCGCCGCTCGATGTAGGCGATTTCGGTCTCCAACATCTCCTTGACCAGCTCGGGGTCGACCCCGTCGACGATTTGACGAACGCCATTCTTCAAGAAGACGTCATCGAAGTCGTCGACCTGCTCCTCGAGGGCAAGAATACCTTCACGACGGGCAGTGACTGCCATCTCGACAAGTAGGTCAATGGTTTCGTGCGGGTCTTTCGACTTCGTGAAAAATGCGATCTTCAGGTACCTTCCAATCGACGTAAAAGACTTCATGCGGCTCGATACCAATGTCGCACCGAGCGTTCCCCCCAGCACGATGAGCGCCGCGGAAGGCTGAATGAGGGCGCCAAGCGCCCCCTTGTCCAGGATAAAGCCGACTAATAACCCACCCACGCCGACAATTAATCCGATAATCGTTGCGAAATCCATTGTGGTTCCTCCCCCATGAAAGAGCCGAGCCAGCTTCTAATATCGATGTTTCGTCTGTCGGCTACCACAACGTGTGCCTCGTCACTTTTGCCGCCTCAAATACAACGTTTCAAGAAATCCGAATGGCCGCGTCACATTCAGTGCCGGTTGTTCATCCGGCACGACGACAAGCAAACCAAGTTGATGTCGTTCCCCTTCATAGACGGGGTTTCCAATCAGCCTGACCTCACCGCGCGCGTCGAGCACCTGAAACTTCGCGTAGGCTGGATTCTGCTCAAACGCAAAGTGCAAATCGTACTCTGAGTGCACGGGTGTCTGGTTGACATGCGTGATCACTTCCCCCGGCAAAATCCCCAACCTGTGCGCGAGCGAGTCCTGGATGGTGTACAGCACCATCACACCGCGACTCGCCGGTGCGTACGCCGGCTCACTCGATTCGTCGACACGCCTCCAGACGGAGCGAACGACTTCCATCAGCACGACGAGAATCGGTGCAGCTAGGTATCCAGCGTCCGAGCGAAGCCAATAAGCCACCGCGAATCCCGCGGCCAAAATCGCAGCGTACACCAAGTTCCACCGACGAAACTGGCGCATCACCCGCTCTGGGCGCAAGGCCGTAAACAGCGCGTGCATTCCGAAAACCGCTGGCACGACACACAGTGCAACCGGGTGATCAGCAGCGACGAGCCAAGGCTTAACGCCATCGTGGAAGGTGAAACTCACGCCCTGAATTGGGGTCATCCACACGACGAGCGGAACGGAGAAACCCAATTGAATTTTTAGGGCGCCAATTCTCCGCCCGCGTTTGCTCGTCACCACGGCGGGGAACACAGCGTCCCGCTGGTTCCACCACTGCAAAAACAACTCAGCCAAACAGGCCACGAGAGCTATAAGCAGCCAAGACCTCATCTCAAAAGTCTGCAGGAAGGTGATGATTCTTGCATACCAAACTCCCTCAGGGACCTTGATATATTTGGCAATCAGGGAACACGAGAGCGCGATGGAAATAGCTGTGGGGGTACTGAGGAATCGGGATCGGATAAGACCCAACGCGATGGATAAGACGGCGACAAACAGCGTGGTCTGCCAGGAAACGACCGCACCGAGCAGCACGAGGGCCAACGAGCCGACTAGGCCGACGGCGGAGGCTTTCATATAACGGAAGATCACGGGCTGGATGATTCTCGTCACGCGGATGCCAAACCAGATCCGTTCGTTTTTGATATTCCGAATCAAGTCCCAAATCACCAGCGCGGTTGCAACATAGTGCAGGGGATTACATAAAAACGCGATGATGGCGACTAGGATGATGGCCCCCCAGCCGCCCGATATTGTCCAGTGATGCATGCCGTGTGTTCCTTTCTCTTACCGTGTGACCGCTGTCGGCACAAGCGCTTCTACGCGCCTATGCCTTTCATGTATTCGCGCGACAGCATGGAATTTCCTGTCGCGCGACAGCCGTTCACCGATTAAACGCGAAGGAATTTGCGCACAGACATCACGCCGCCCCAAATGCCGAGCAGAATACCAATTCCGACGAGGACGACGGCCATCTTGATGAAGAGCGTGCCGCTCGATACGAGATCGATAGACATGATGAACGGAAGATCGTGGATTCGATTGTAGACGACCTGATATCCATAACCCAGTATGGCCAACGGAACGATGGATCCAAAGGCGCCGATGAGCATACCTTCCACAATAAACGGCCAACGGATAAACCAGTTCGCGGCTCCGACCAGCTTCATGATCTCAATTTCACGCCGGCGCGAGAAAATGGTGATACGAATGGTGTTGGAAATTAGGAACATCGAGGTGACCAGCAGTGCGATGACGAACACCAAACCGATGTCACGGAGAATATTTAGCGTTTTAAACAGCGGTTTGACGTACGGTTGTCCGTCCTGCACCTGCGCGATGCCCTGCACGTGCCGCACTTCATTCGCGACCTGTAGCGTCCGATTCGGGTCTTTTGCCTTGATCACCAGTTGGACAGGCAACGGGCTCGTCTTGTATTGAGCGAGAATGTCCTGATACTGTGGGCCTATGTCCTGCTTGAGCTGCTGCATGCCCTCTGCCTTGCTGATCACTTGCACCGAACCCACATCTGACATGGCGCGAATCTGCCCGGCCAACTGCTCACCCGTCTGCTCGGAAGCATTCGGCTGCAAATAGGCTTGAACCAGTACTTGTTTCGTCACGTATTTCGACATCTGTTGCGCGTTCATCGCCAAGATGAGCGAAAACCCGAGCACGGCAAGCGTCACCGTGACGGCGCTCACCGAGGCAAACGTCATCCAGCCGTTGCGCAGTACATTTCGCAATCCCTCGCGGAGATGACGCACGACTCTACTCATCATATCCGTATAGCCCTTTCTGTTCATCGCGAACGATAGCACCATTTTCAATCGCTATGACGCGACGGCGCATCGAGTTCACGATATCTCTGTTGTGCGTAGCCATGACAACGGTCGTCCCGCGGTCGTTGATGCGCTGAAATAGACGCATGATATCCCAAGAGGTGTCCGGATCTAGGTTTCCTGTTGGCTCGTCCGCGATGATGACCGTGGGGTTGTTAGCGAGCGCGCGCGCTACGGCGACCCGCTGCTGTTCACCACCAGACAGCTGCGACGGCAACATGTCGACCTTGTCCTCAAGCCCGACTTGCCCCAGTACATCTGTCACCCGACGGCGGATTTGCCGATGGCCGAGTCCAATCACTTCGAGTGCAAACGCGACGTTTTCACCAGCGGTGAGCTTCGGCAACAGCTTAAAGTCCTGGAACACCACGCCAATGCTGCGTCGCAACAACGGGATCTTCCGATCCTTCAATCGCTCAATATTGAATCCATTGACGAAAATGTGCCCCTTGCTCGGTCGGACTTCGCGGTACATCAATTTGATAAACGTGGATTTGCCGGCACCACTCGGGCCTACGACATACACGAATTCACCTTTTTGAATGTGAACAGAAATCCCGTTCAGAGCAGAGGTGCCATTGGGATATTCCTTCCAGACATCCTGCATTTCTATCACTGTGCAATCAAACTCCTCTACTCGAATGTTTCGGTGTCGAGCGATATTCCGCCCAGTAACGAGAAACGCCGATTTTGGGTCCAATGAAATAATTCGACGTCATTCGGCATAATTCCTGTTGTGAATATCTCTCAATGGCGGAAGTCAATTGTCAACGAATCGACCGTATATCGATCCAGAAGCGCCCAGTTCACCCGCGCTGCGACGCCGCACAACGGCTCTACCCGCAAGTAGCCCGGACGAGAGAAGGTCACTGGCGGGTCGACGACATCTTCGACAAAGTAGCGGTCACTCGGCCCGACGTCTGTCGGCATGTCAAACCCAGGTAGGCTGCACAGCGCAATGTTGTGCAATCTCCCGATGCCCGTTTCGTACATGCCACCACACCACAGCGAAAGGCCATAGCGCACCGCCAAGTCGTGTGCGCGGCGCGACTGTTCGAATCCGCCGACGCGCCCAGGCTTCAGGTTGATCACCCTACAGGCACCCAAGGCGGCTGCGCGGCGGACGTCGTCCGCGCTGCGAATGCTCTCATCGAGGCAGAGCGGCGTGCGCAGGCGGCGTTGGAGCGCGGCGTGATCGACCAAGTCATCGTGCGCCAGAGGCTGTTCGATCATCATCAGTGACAACTCGTCCAACTCTGCCCACACCGCTTCGCCAGCGTTTTGATACGCGCTGTTGGCGTCCGCCATCAAGGGCATGTCGGGCAAGAGCGAGCGAACCGCACGCAAGGGCAACAAGTCTTCGCCGGGACTGACTTTTAACTTGATCCGTCGGTACCCAGCCTCCGCGGCCTGCAACGCACGTTCCTGCAATCGGCCGATGGACGCCTCTATTCCCAGGCTAATCCCCACCGGGACCTCTCGTTCCTCGCCGCCGAGCAGCAGATGGAGGGGAGTTTGTACCTCTGCTGCAAACGCGTCCCAAACGGCCATTTCGAGGCTTGCTCTAGCCATCGCATTGCCGCGAATAGAAAGCAGCCCATCCGAAAAGTCCCGAAGGTCGGCCGGGGTTTCAAACACCTTGTCCCGCAGCCGACCAACCAGAAAATCTTGTAAAATATGCCACGCAGTGAAGACCGTTTCCTCGGTGTAGGTCGGTTCGCGCATTGCGACACATTCCGACACGCCGATGGCGCCATGCGTGGTTGCCATCTCTACGATGATCACGTCGCGACTTGTATGTACTCCGTACGATGTCCTCGTCGGCGTTCGCAGTGGCATATGGATTCTGCGCAGCGTACAACGTTTCACCTGCAAAGGCCGTTCCCCCTGAACGTCTATAGTATCCGTGTAACCACCGGACGGTCTGGCCGTCGAATCCTGTACAAATTCCTCCACCAAGCATGATGCAATCGTCCCTGAGGTGCAAGCACGCAGGTCTGTCCTCACTGCGATCACGGTCTCCACACGGGCCCTCAACACCCAAAAAAGCGCCCGCCAAAATCAACTTGGCGAGCGCTGTCTATCTCTTTTCAACTGTGGCAAATCGAGTTAGCCGTGCGTAAACCCTGGGTGAATCGCCTGCTCCTGCTCTTCGCCGTCAGCCGGATTAGGCTGAACGCGTCCGCGGCGCAAGACGAAGCCTAACAGTGCACCTGCGATCGCGATGAACATCATAATCCAAAACGTGTCGTCGAATCCCTTGACCGCCGCGCCGACGAGCGACTGTTTCACCATGGCCATTGCGTGCGCCGCCTGCGGGGACAAGTGCGTCGAGGCCGCACTTGTACTGCTCTGCGCGCTGAGACTCGTCGTATCGGGAACTTGGATCCCCTGTTTGGCGAGTTGCGCCTTTGCCTCGTTGGTGTGCGTGTTCACACGCGCCGTGAGGATAGTGACGAGAGTGGCCACGGCAAGTGAAGTCACGACTTGCTGCAGCGCGTTCGAAAGAGACGTGACGCGGCTGACCAACGCCCGTGGGGCCTTGTTCATCAAGTGCGTCGTCAGTGGCATCATCATCAGACCCATACCTCCGCCTGACAGCAGCAGAGCCCAAATCAAATCTTTGCCGTCGGTCGTCGGCGTCACATGCGACAACTGGAAGACGGCCGTGGACACCATGCCGAGGCCTACCACCACCAGCCAACGGGCACCGATCTTGTCGAAGAGGATTCCGCCGAACGGCATTAAAACACCAGACGCGATGGCCTGTGGCAAGAGAATGAGCCCCGTGTCAAACGCACCGAACCCTCTCGCCTGTTGAAGAAATTGAGGGACTAAGAACAACGCGCCGAAGAGGGCGAACTGCCCCACCCACTGCACGATAATGGCGAGTGTAAAGTCAATCGACTTAAACACGCGCAGTTCGAGCAATGGCGTGTCCGTGCGCAGTTCAGCGACGATAAACAGCAACAGTGCCACGCCGCCCACGACGAGACCCGCAACCGTCTTCGAACTGTGCCATCCGCTCGCACCTTCACTGACACCGTAGGACAGTGCGGCAAAGGCAATCGGTCCGAGAATGGTCCCCCACACGTCCATTCTGCCGACGTTCGGTTTCTTCCACTGCGGAAGCCCCTTCAGCCCGATCAATAGGCAGAGGATCCCGATGGGTAAATTCAAGAGGAAAATCCAGCGCCACGAATGATACTGGACCAGCCACCCAGCCAATACTGGGCCAATCGCAGGCGCAAACAGGATTGGTATGCCCATCATGCCCATGACCGCGCCAGCCTTCTCAGGTGGGGTCAACCGATAGATGTACGCCATCGCCACGGGCAGCACACTACCGCCGCCAAGCCCCTGGAGAATTCGATAGAAAATCAACAATCCCGCGGAATGCGGCGTTGAACACAACACAGACCCAATCGTGAACAGGACTGTCGACGTCAGAAAGATAGTCTTCGCTCCGAATCGGTCCCCCAACCACCCGGATAGCGGAATCACCGCAGCCTGTGCCAACGTGTAGCCTGTGACGCTCCACTCCAACGTAGGTAGTTGCGTGTGAAAGTCGGTCACCAATTTCGGAAGAGCGACGTTCATCACCGTATTGTCGAGCACGACCATAAACACGCCTGCAATGATGGCGATCAACGGCACGGCGATACTCGATATTCTGAATTCCTTGCTGGAATCCATCGACATTGCCATTTGACTCACAGGAATTTGGCCTCCTAGAGCAGCCTCTTTCGGCCGCTTCATTAACAAAGTTGTGGCACATCCCAAAACGGACAGATGTCCGATTTATGCAATACGCATCGTAACGGACATATGTCCGTTTGTCAACGACACGGTGTATACTTATGATCAGCGAATACAGTTCAAACCACAGAAATAGGTGAACAATGTGACGATACGTAGACGGCGGAAAGACGCGGTGGAGAGTCGGAATAAAATCCTCCACACGGCTCGGAGGCTTTTCAAAGATTGTGGTGTTCACTCCGTGAGTATGCATCAAATTGCACAGTGTGCGCACGTCGGCCAGGGGACGTTATACCGCCATTACGCACACAAAGGGGATCTATGTCTTGAACTGTTGAAAGAAAGTGCGGAGAACTTTCTCAAAGACGTGACGAATTGGGTAGAGACGTCTCGCGGTCAACTTCCGCCCTACGATATCCTCGAGTCGGTGATCCGACAAATTATCGACTTTACGGATATCAACACTTCTCTGCTAACTGCGGTAAACAGCTCGAAATTCATCAGCAATAATCCGTTCTACCAGTACATTCACCGCCTGATCAGGTCACTTGTCGCGGAACTCCAGCCAGAGGGTAGCCCAGTTGATGCCACCCTGACGTCTGACATCATCCTCGCCGCCACGAGTCCGGCGCTCTATATGTTCGAGCGGGACGAACGAGGATATACGAAGGAGCAAGTTTTTGACGCCATTCGGCTGACCTGTCTAAGCGGCTTGAAGGTCCCGCATTAAATGGCTGTGGCGGGACGTGGAGACGCGATCACATCTCCCCCGTCACCAGCCCGTCGAAGTAGTGCACCAATTCGATGATCATGGCTCCCATCCGCTCCTCCACAGGAGCGATGACGCGGGTCACCCCTTGTTCGCGAAGCGCCTCGGCCGTGACCTTTCCGACAGCGGCCGCAACCACCTTCTCGAATCCAGCCACAAGGGCCTTATCGACACCTATCTGACTCGCGTAACGGAACAAAAACCTTGGCTGCTGCGCGCTCGTAAACGCTACCGCGTCCACGCTTCCCGTGCAAACCTCATTCACCAACTGTTCTAGAACAGCTTGTTCTGGACGCAGATAGTCGTACGCGTGCAAAAAGGACACGCGTCTCTCCTTCTGTGCACACCAGCGCTCCAACGCCTTGGGAAGCTCCCCATGCAGTTGAACGCACACCTTCGTACCCTCCATGGCAAACGGCTCCAGCGCACGAAGAACCCCTTGCGTGGTACCATCGTCGTCCCGGGCATCAGGGTGAATACCCTGCTCAAGCAGAAACTTCGTCGTCTTCCTGCCCCGCGCCGCTACGCGCACCCGCTGCAAAAACGATGACAACGCCTCCCCTAAACCAAGCCGCTCAGCCACGTGCCAGACTTTCTGCGCCCCGATCCCGGTCGTAAATATCACCCAGTCAACGTCGGACGCCAACATGTCCGTCAGCTCACGGTCCAGCATTGCCTCGTCTGTATACAACGTCCCCTGGAGCGGGCGGATGAGCGGCTCGCCGCCATTCTTTTGAACCAACGTCGAGATCTCTTCACTCCGTCGATCCGCCGCCACGACAATTCTCTTCCCCTCTAGCTTCATTGCGAACAATCCTCCCTCTCCGAGTTCTCCATCCCACACATCCAGCAGGACGTACAAGTACAGCACATGCCTTGCACGTCCTGCTTTGCCCTTGTAGCGTACCGTAAGACCGACATGTAGACAATTAGGGCTCATGAACCGGGATGTCTGGATGTTCGCCCAACACAGAAAGACCCTGAGGTCAGCATCTCTGCTTCCCTCAGGGTCCTACTCTCGCGCCTGGCAACGACCTACTTTCCCAGGAGGTCTCCCTCCAAGTATCCTCGGCGCTGGAGGTCTTCACGTCCGTGTTCGGTATGGGTACGGGTGTTTCCCCTCCGCTATGGCCACCAGACCACCACTGTTCGTGGCTTTGGTTTCTTAGCTTCCTGACTATGGAACAACCTCTTCTTAGCGGGTGAAGCCCTCGACCGATTCGTATCTGTCCGCTCCACGTATCACTACGCTTCCACGCCAGACCGATCTACCTTGTCTTCTTCAAGGGGTCTTACTTCCCTAACGGAATGGGATACGTTATCTTGAGGCAGGCTTCGCGCTTAGATGCTTTCAGCGCTTATCCTTTCCCGACTTGGCTACCCAGCTATGCTTCTGGCGAAACAACTGGTACACCAGCGGTCGGTTCATCCCGGTCCTCTCGTACTAAGGACGACCCCTCTCACGTATCCTGCGCCCGCGGCAGATAGGGACCGAACTGTCTCACGACGTTCTGAACCCAGCTCGCGTACCGCTTTAATGGGCGAACAGCCCAACCCTTGGGACCGACTTCAGCCCCAGGATGCGATGAGCCGACATCGAGGTGCCAAACCTCCCCGTCGATGTGAACTCTTGGGGGAGATCAGCCTGTTATCCCCGGGGTAGCTTTTATCCGTTGAGCGATGGCCCTTCCACTCGGTGCCACCGGGTCACTAAGCCCGACTTTCGTCCCTGCTCGACCTGTCCGTCTCGCAGTCAAGCTCCCTTGTGCCTTTACACGCTTCGCGCGATTTCCATCCGCGCTGAGGGAACCTTTGGGCGCCTCCGTTACTCTTTAGGAGGCGACCGCCCCAGTCAAACTGTCCACCTGACACTGTCCCATGACCAGTTTCATGGCCATTGGTTAGAACACAAGTACCTCAAGGGTGGTATCCCAACGCCGACTCCACTCAGGCTGGCGCCCAAGCTTCTCTGTCTCCCACCTATCCTGTACATGACGTACCCGTATCCCATATCAAGCTACAGTCAAGCTCCACGGGGTCTTTCCGTCTAACCGCGGGTAACCTGCATCTTCACAGGTATTACAATTTCACCGGGTCTCTCGTTGAGACAGCGCCCAAGTCGTTACGCCTTTCGTGCGGGTCAGAACTTACCTGACAAGGAATTTCGCTACCTTAGGACCGTTATAGTTACGGCCGCCGTTTACTGGGGCTTCAATTCAGAGCTTCGGGTTTACACCCTAACCCCTCCTCTTAACCTTCCAGCACCGGGCAGGCGTCAGCCCCTATACTTCGCCTTTCGGCTTCGCAGAGACCTGTGTTTTTGCTAAACAGTCGCTTGGGCCTTTTCACTGCGGCTTCTCTCGAAGCGCCCCTTCTCCCGAAGTTACGGGGCCATTTTGCCGAGTTCCTTAACGAGAGTTCTCCCGCGCGCCTTCGTGTTCTCCACGCGCCCACCTGTGTCGGTTTCCGGTACGGGCACCTCATCACTCGCTAGAGGCTTTTCTTGGCAGTGTGACTTACGGGACTTCGGTACTGTACTTCCCTCCCCATCACAGCTCACGATTATCAGGGTGCGGATTTGCCTACACCCCTCGCTTGCTGCTTGGACGGCCTCTTCCATCCGGCCGCTTCCCTCTGCCTCCTGCGTCACCCCTTCGCTCAATCGCGATGTTGGTGGTACAGGAATTTCAACCTGTTGTCCTTCGACTACGCCTTTCGGCCTCGCCTTAGGTCCCGACTTACCCTGGGCGGACGAGCCTTCCCCAGGAAACCTTGGGCTTTCGGCGGACAAGATTCTCACTTGTCTTTTCGCTACTCATACCGGCATTCTCACTTCCATCCGCTCCACCAAACCTCCCGGTTCAGCTTCGCCGCAAATGGAACGCTCCCCTACCATGTTTCCATCCATAGCTTCGGTGTCTGGTTTAGCCCCGTTACATTTTCCGCGCAGCGCCACTCGACCAGTGAGCTATTACGCACTCTTTAAATGGTGGCTGCTTCTAAGCCAACATCCTGGTTGTCTGTGCAACGCCACATCGTTCCCCACTGAACCAGTACTTTGGGACCTTAGCTGTTGGTCTGGGCTGTTTCCCTCTTGACCACGGGTCTTATCACTCGTAGTCTGACTGCCAGGTTCTTCGACAAAGTGGCATTCGCAGTTTGACTAGGCTTGGTAACCCTCGCGGGCCCCGCACCCAATCAGTGCTCTACCTCCACTTCTCATTCCCTGACGCTAGCCCTCAAGCTATTTCGGGGAGAACCAGCTATCTCCGGGTTCGATTGGAATTTCTCCCCTACCCCCAGTTCATCCCCTGGCTTTTCAACGCCAGTGGGTTCGGGCCTCCATGCGGTGTTACCCGCACTTCACCCTGACCAGGGGTAGATCACCCGGTTTCGGGTCGATGACGACAAACTCATTCGCCCTATTCAGACTCGCTTTCGCTTCGGCACAGGCTCCACTGCCTTCACCTTGCTTGCCATCATCACTCGCCGGTTCATTCTACAAAAGGCACGCCGTCACACCTTAAAGATGCTCCGACTGCTTGTAAGCACACGGTTTCAGGTTCTATTTCACTCCGCTCCCGCGGTTCTTTTCACCTTTCCCTCACGGTACTATCCGCTATCGGTCGCCAAGGAGTATTTAGCCTTAGGAGGTGGTCCTCCCAGATTCCCACGGGATTTCTCGTGTCCCGCAGTACTTGGGGTCTGTTGCACATTCCACAATCCGTTTCGGTTACCGGGCTCTCACCGTCTATGGCCGGCCTTCCCATGCCGTTCTCCTACGAATTGCTTCCTGCTGGCTCCCTGCAGGTTGCCACCAACAGCCCCTCGACCCCGTATACGCATCGACTGCAGTCTGTACCACGTATACGGTTTAGGCTTCTCCGCTTTCGCTCGCCACTACTTACGGAATCGCGTTCGCTTTCTTTTCCTCGAGGTACTTAGATGTTTCAGTTCCCTCGGTTGCCTCCGCACACCTATGTATTCAGTATACGGTACTAGCGCTTCACACTAGCAGGTTTCCCCATTCGGACATCCACGGCTCAATGCTCGCTTACAGCTCCCCGTGGCATTTCGGTGTTCGCCCCGTCCTTCTTCGGCTCTTGGCGCCTAGGCATCCTCCGTGCGCTCTTTCTAACTTCACCGTTATCCGGTTTCGTTAACCTGTTACGCATTTACGGTTACCGGTTTACTTCTTTAGAGGTTGTTCCATATTCAGTTGCCAAGGTACCACGCGCCTTCCAATCTGCTTCGGATTCCTTCGTTGGTCGTCCTCTGACTCGCTCACGTACACAAAGTACGCTCGACTCGTCATCGTCCTCCCGCCTTGTACTCCTCGCATCTTGAAACGCGCTTTGAGTTGACCTAGCCACATGGGCTTTGGCTCCCTCAAAACTAAACACCCACGTCCTAAAAGCCTTGTTTCTCCGTAGAAAGGAGGTGATCCAGCCGCACCTTCCGATACGGCTACCTTGTTACGACTTCACCCCAATCATCAACCCCACCTTCGGCGGCTGGCTCCCTAAGGTTACCTCACCGACTTCGGGTGTTGCCGACTCTCGTGGTGTGACGGGCGGTGTGTACAAGGCCCGGGAACGGATTCACCGCGGCATGCTGATCCGCGATTACTAGCAATTCCGGCTTCATGCAGGCGAGTTGCAGCCTGCAATCCGAACTACGAACGGCTTTTTAGGTTTTGCTCCACCTCGCGGCTTCGCTTCCCGTTGTACCGCCCATTGTAGCACGTGTGTAGCCCAGGACATAAAGGGCATGATGATTTGACGTCATCCCCGCCTTCCTCCGACTTACGCCGGCAGTCACCTGTGAGTCCCCACCACTACGTGCTGGTAACACAGGTCAAGGGTTGCGCTCGTTGCGGGACTTAACCCAACATCTCACGACACGAGCTGACGACAACCATGCACCACCTGTCTCCTCTGCCCCGAAGGGAAGGACTATCTCTAGCCCGGTCAGAGGGATGTCAAGCCCTGGTAAGGTTCTTCGCGTTGCTTCGAATTAAACCACATGCTCCACTGCTTGTGCGGGCCCCCGTCAATTCCTTTGAGTTTCAGTCTTGCGACCGTACTCCCCAGGCGGAGTGCTTATTGGGTTTCCTTCGGCACTGGGGTGTGTCCCCCCAACACCTAGCACTCATCGTTTACGGCGTGGACTACCAGGGTATCTAATCCTGTTTGCTCCCCACGCTTTCGTGCCTCAGCGTCAGTCACTGTCCAGCAAGGCGCCTTCGCCACTGGTATTCCTCCACATATCTACGCATTTCACCGCTACACGTGGAATTCCCCTTGCCTCTCCAGCACTCAAGTTATGCAGTTTCCAAAGCAATCCCAAGGTTGAGCCTTGGACTTTCACTCCAGACTTACACAACCGCCTACGCACGCTTTACGCCCAGTGATTCCGGACAACGCTTGCCCCCTACGTATTACCGCGGCTGCTGGCACGTAGTTAGCCGGGGCTTCCTCACTCGGTACCGTCTCACAAGGAGCTTTCCACTCTCCTTGTCGCTCTCCCCGAGCAACAGAGCTTTACAACCCGAAGGCCTTCTTCGCTCACGCGGCGTTGCTCCGTCAGGCTTGCGCCCATTGCGGAAGATTCCCTACTGCTGCCTCCCGTAGGAGTCTGGGCCGTGTCTCAGTCCCAGTGTGGCCGGTCACCCTCTCAGGTCGGCTACGCATCGTCGCCTTGGTGAGCCGTTACCTCACCAACTAGCTAATGCGCCGCGGGCTCCTCTATCAGCGATGCAGTTGCACCTTTCAACACAGGAAGATGCCTTCCCGTGTGTCATCCGGCATTAGCACCCGTTTCCGAGTGTTATTCCAGTCTGACAGGCAGATTGCCCACGTGTTACTCACCCGTCCGCCGCTAACCCCGAAGGGTTCGCTCGACTTGCATGTATTAGGCACGCCGCCAGCGTTCGTCCTGAGCCAGGATCAAACTCTCAAAAAATGTTACTGGCGTTACTTCATAAATGTCTCGACGACGACTGTCGTCTCGACCGAAACTTTTAGGCGTGTGTGTTTAGTTTTCAAGGAACCATTTGAACAGTGCCGCCGAAGCAGCTCAGATACTATACCACGAATCCAGCATCGCTGTCCACTGGAACATTTTGCTTCATTCGTTCGAACGCTGTGGTTCAAACGTGTGAGCTGATGTCCAAGTGACTCGGTATATATCCTGTTGTTCAGCAGTGCCGCCGAAGCGACTTGAAGTATACTAACATGCACTCATTCTTTCGTCAATCACCAGATTATGAATCAGACTTAAGAGAGTACGGTCCCTTGGTCGTGTCGGATAATGTAAGCTGGAGCTGGAAGCAAGAGCGGATACGCAGGATAACACATCGAAAAAGTGCGTCGAGTATTGGACACACGTGTATATATGAAGCAAAATTTCAGGTGCGTCGTTGCGAACGAGGAAACCCGTCGATTACGGACGACTTTTGAAAGATACTGCTTGACTTGAGTCTGAGCCCATGTTAAATTGGCTACTGCCTAATTCAAGTAGGCGATCACAAGAGCCATTAGCTCAGTTGGTAGAGCACCTGACTTTTAATCAGGGTGTCGCTGGTTCGAGTCCAGCATGGCTCACCATTTATATGCCACCTTGGCTCAGGGGTAGAGCGGCTCACTCGTAATGAGCAGGTCGTCGGTTCAAATCCGACAGGTGGCTCCATGCCAGCGTAGCTCAGCAGGTAGAGCAACTGACTTGTAATCAGTAGGTCGCAGGTTCGATTCCTGTCGCTGGCTCCATCAGTGATTTGCATATTGTGAATCACGATTATAGGGGCGTAGTTCAGCTGGTAGAACGGCGGTCTCCAAAACCGCATGTCGTGGGTTCAAGTCCTGCCGCCCCTGCCATGTTTTGAAGTTGGGGAATAGCCAAGCGGTAAGGCAACGGTTTTTGGTACCGTCATGCGAAGGTTCGAATCCTTCTTCCCCAGCCAATGTGCCCTTAGCTCAGCTGGATAGAGCGTTTGACTACGAATCAAAAGGTCGGGAGTTCGAATCTCTCAGGGCACGCCAGTTTAACGGAGCATAGCGCAGCTTGGTAGCGCGCCTGCCTTGGGAGCAGGAGGTCGTGGGTTCGAATCCCGCTGCTCCGACCAGTGCAATTCATCATTGCATGCATCACCCTCCCGGAGTGGCGGAATTGGCAGACGCACACGACTCAAAATCGTGCGGGAAACCGTGCCGGTTCGAGTCCGGCCTCCGGGACCATGTGGGGGTATAGCTCAGCTGGGAGAGCACCTGCCTTGCAAGCAGGGGGTCGTCGGTTCGAATCCGTCTACCTCCACCACATTCCTCGATAGCTCAGCGGTAGAGCATCCGACTGTTAATCGGAGGGTCGTAGGTTCGAATCCTACTCGGGGAGCCAAGTTTTGCTCCCATAGCTCAGTTGGCAGAGCGCATCCATGGTAAGGATGAGGTCACCAGTTCAAGCCTGGTTGGGAGCTCCAGATTATGGCCCCATGGTCAAGCGGTTAAGACACCGCCCTTTCACGGCGGTAACGCGGGTTCGAATCCCGCTGGGGTCACCATTGTTGAGAAGGAAGGAACTTCCCTCTTGACAGAGTAGTATGCTAGCCTGTACGATACTTATCGTATCTCTTGCGGAAGTGGCTCAGGGGTAGAGCATCGCCTTGCCAAGGCGAGGGTCGCGGGTTCGAATCCCGTCTTCCGCTCCATATTTCGTGGGATCGAATGGTCCTTCGAAAATGCGGGTGTAGTTTAATGGCAGAACGTCAGCTTCCCAAGCTGAGAGCGAGGGTTCGATTCCCTTCACCCGCTCCAAAGTCTTGCGACTGTAGCTCAGGGGGAGAGCACCACCTTGACACGGTGGGGGTCACAGGTTCAATTCCTGTCAGTCGCACCATCTGCGTACGGCGCGTCAAGCTTTGACCGCTTAACGCGTCAGGCCCTATCGTCTAATGGTTAGGACGCCGCCCTCTCACGGCGGTAATAGGGGTTCGAATCCCCTTAGGGTCACCATTTATGGAGTGATGGCCGAGTAGGTCGAAGGCGCTCGCCTGCTAAGCGAGTATACGTCTTAAAAACGTATCGAGGGTTCGAATCCCTCTCACTCCGCCACTTGGAACTGTGGTGTAGAGGCCTAACATGCCTGCCTGTCACGCAGGAGACCGCGGGTTCGAATCCCGTCAGTTCCGCCAAATGTAAGGGCCCATAGCTCAGCTGGCTAGAGCGCACGACTGATAATCGTGAGGTCGGAGGTTCGAGTCCTCCTGGGCCCACCAATTCAAGCGACCGACTTTCAACTTGGGAGTCGGTCGCTATTTATTTTAAGCTCAACGGTAATGCACCCTACCGTCTCATCACGTCATCACAGTTTCCCCTGCTTCATCTAGCACCACGACTTCGCCAGTCCTCTTCAAATTGTTCCACCAAGCAACTCAGAGATCGATACCAGCCGCCCTTGAGCAATCGAGCGATTAGCTGCTACACCTAGCAGGACAGACATCGCTCCAGCTCGCGATCCCGCTTGGTGCCCGAGCGGATCGGCTGTCGAGTCGCGGAACAGATGGTCCTTGAGCAACCTATCCCCACCGCCATGCCCACCGTTTCCGAGAGGGAGTTCAAACGTCTGCACACCGCCGAACAGCGGGTAAAAGCGAATTTGAAGCGATGTTAAGGTCTCCTTCTGCCCTGGGTTCGCCCATCGCCAGTCGACTGGCATACGGACGCTTTTGCCCTCCCGCGAAGCGAAATCCGATTGATTCCCCTCCGTTATGAAAAATTCTGGTTCAAACGCTTCCAGTCGTCCCTTCGAACCATTGAAGGCCACCTGCCAGCCCTCAAAGGGCGTCGCTGCGGTCAGAGCGTAGGTAAGTTGAATATGATTTGGGTAGCGCGCCAATACGGACACGGTGTCTTCGATATCCGTATCGTCCGAGAACACGCATTGGTCTCGAAAGTAGCCGTCGTGCGCTTCCTGGTCTAAATACAGCGTACGATACTCACCTCTGGACAGGTCCAGATAAAATTCGCAGTTGTGCCCCAGTTCACATGCCTGGCATCGCACACCGTGCCCAGGCTTTCGTTCAGGCCGGTAGAACTGGCGCGATCCAAACGCAAAGACATCGATAGGTTCCTCACCAAGCCACCAATTGATCAAATCGAAATGGTGCGTGGCCTTGTGCACGAGTAATCCACCAGAGTTCCGCTTCTGACGATGCCAGCGCCGGAAGTAATCCGCTCCATGCACTGTATCCAGGTACCAACGGAATTCTACCGAATGCACTTGTCCCACGATGCCTTGCATCAACAGTTCCTTTACCTTCGTTTTATAGGGGGCGTAACGGTAGTTAAAACTGACGCGGACGCGCTTGCCCGTCTCCCGTTCGGCCTCGAGAATAGCACGCACTTTTTCATCGTCTATGGTCATTGGCTTTTCTGTAATGACATCTCTACCAGACCGTAAGGCTTTGACGATAAACTCGTGATGCGTCGAGTCCTTTGTCGTCACGATCACGGTGTCACATGCCACAGTCTTCATCATCTCGTCGAAATCCGTAAAGATTGGAATCCGCTGCCCCAGGATGGCTTGGGCGTATTCTAGTCTCCCTATGTTCGCGTCACATAACCCCACGAGTTGTGCGACGTCTGCGTATTCACTGACTAAGTCTCTTGCAAACATACCGATGCCTCTGGATCCCGTCCCAACGATGCAATATTTGACCACTACGCCGTCCCCTCCTTCGCGTTCTATCAAGTTATGTATGCAAGCACTCGTCAAAATAACAGCGTTGAGTTCTCCTAGAAGGATTGCCGTTATCGAGGCAAGACGAAACGCGGCGAGCACCTAGCAGGTACCCGCCGCGTCAGATAGTGACGATTTTAGAGCCCATCCTTGTTCAAAATCGTTGCGGGATGAGGATGGCGACCATGATCGCCCCGATGACCCCCGCTGCACTAAGGAACACAAACGCCCCTGTGTAATTGCTGTTCGCGCCGATGATCAGGCCCATAATAAACGGAGCAAAGGCAGCAACGATGTTGCTTCCCCCTGACATCACCCCCGTTTGGCTGCCGACATTGGACTGTTTGGAAACGCCATGGACGAGGGAGAAGACCATCAGGGTCGTCGTCTGCAAGGTCCAAATGGCGATGGCGAGTAGCAGCATGGCTAGCAAGGCACTGGACACTACGGTACATCCCCAAAGTACAACGGCGTATACGACATACCCGCACACGGCGAACGGCGCCCTTCTGTCCAGCTTATCTGCCCATGCCCCAAAAATCGTCAGTACCACCGCGCAGAGCAACCATGCTACCAATGTAAATATCCCCATGCCGGCCATCGACAAGTGGCGCACGTCCACGAGATATTTGGGAACCCATGAATTCACTCCCCAAAATCCCATCCCCGTGGCGACGTTGGCGACCAGCAACAGCCAGAGGCGATAGTTGCGAAGCCCCCCTGCAGACTTGGACGTGACGACCGCTTTCCCTTGGTCGATAAATGTCCGCTCTGTTTCATCGATGAAGGGGGAATCGGCGGGGTGATCGCGGACGAGTGTGATGATCAACCCGAGCGGTATGAGCGCGAGCGCTGCGAGGATAAAGAATACCGAGTGCCACCCAAGACTGCCGATGATCGAAGTGATAATGAGCCCGCCAAAGGCGATCCCCACATTCATCCCGTTGACCCATATCGAAGTTGCCCGGCTCTCCTCGTCTCTTCGGAACCAATTCGACGTCATTTTTGTACAGATCGGCCATAGCGCTCCCTCACCGAGCCCTAACAGCAGCCTCGAGACGTACAGCGTGACCAAGTCGGTCGAAGCACCTGCGAGCAACGTCGCGACGATCCAAATGACCACTGCGGTGATGGCCGTTTTTCTGGGCCCCCACCGATCGATGACAAATCCCCAAAGGACCATCCCAATGCCGTAGGTGATGAGAAACAGAGTGGTTAACAATCCAATTTTTCCTGGAGCATTGGCTAGACCCATATCCGAGAGAAACGGTTTGTACGCACTGATGATGCCAACATTCGTCTTTTCAATGGACCCGACGGCCCACAAACTCGTCAATACGGGCAGGATGTATAGCCACCGCGTTCTTCCGATCTTCTTGACCAGCGCGATGGGAGACTCTACCTGCGGGGAACTCCCCATAATCGGACACCCCTTTACAATTATCGGAAAGCGCTTACAACTAGCTCGGGGCGGTGCCTTCTACCAGGGCACCTGATGCTTGAGCAAAACTTCCTCTCTGCGTTTGGAGGATTCTAATACGGCCAGACACACTTCCAAATTCGCCAGACCCCATGCGGCGTCGTGCGTGGTAGACTCGTCTCTTCCACTGACGGCGCTGACAAATTCGCGCACGACAAGGTCATGTGCTGTCGGTACCCGATTCAGTGTGACCTCCTCCACCTCCTCGTCGGAGTAGATCAACAATCCACTCGGACTCTGCCGAATGTCGCCGTGCTCACAGCTGACGATCGTCAATCCAAAGAAGGGGCTGCGGATGGGGTCGTGATCGGAAGTCGGTTTTTGATATTGGCTCCGCTTTTGTTTGAGCGACATCTCCTCAGTTTCACTGATCCCCTTTAATCGTTTGCGACTCATTCCGTATTGACTGTCATCCGTACGTCTCGCGTGGCCTCCCCACTCGCCGATATCCCAAGTGAGTTCAGAGGTGTGAAAGTGATCGTATCCGTTGTACACGGCAGTGGCCGCCAACCCGTTCTCAAACTCCAGATACACGACGTGGCTGCCTTCAGTCGGTCTTGTTTCGTCCCAACGGCCCGTCATCGCACGCACGCTGCGGACCATCCCGCCACCTAAATAGCGGATGATATCAAACTGGTGAGAGCCTTGGCGAAAGGTCACGCCACCGCCCAACGTCGTGTCCAATTCCTCCTTCGTTCTGGGGCGATACAGCCAATCGTTGTAATTCCAATTGTGAATCATCCTGATAGGACCGAGTCGCCCGCTGTCGAGGACATCCTTGATGGCCTTGATCGGCGGGTCAAAACTGTGAGAGTGACCCACGATGACCGTTAGCCCGCTTTGCTTTGCCTTCTCGACAATTCCACGGGCCTCTTCCAGTGTCACGGCCATCGGCTTCTCTACCAACACGTGCTTGCCACAGTCCAGCGCAAGGTGGATCTGCTGCGTGTGAAGTTCTGTCGGAGTGGCGATGTAGACGGCGTCGATTCCGTCATATCGGCACAACTGCTCTGCGTCCTCAAACACCGGCACCCCATACTCCTGTTGAAACGCGTTGCGCTTTTCCGCACTTCTTGTCGCAGCGGCGCTGATCTCGATGGCTGCGTCGGCGAGGAAGGCGGGAAGCATCTGCCTGGTCGCGGTGCCAAGCCCAGCGATGCCTATACGAATCGGCTGCGTCACACACGTTACCCCCGTCTCGTCAAAATTCAAGTAGGTGAGTCTCGAACCGTCATTCCTCGCTTAACTCGTAGGCAATGTGATGAACGTGCTCTACGATCTCACCTTCCCAACCACAGTTGGCACAGTAACAAAAGTAGACGGACTCATAATCGCGCCAGTAGGCGACGATGAGACTGGTCGCTCTGCCCAGGGGGTCTCCACATCCAGGGCAGCGGCGGGAGTCGTCCAACTGGATCTCCATCGTCGCGGAGTCACTGGCCATTGAGCACACCTTGATTCGTGAAGAGGTCAATTAAATCCCGCGCCACTGGGCAATGTCTCGTCTGGAAGCGCATCGTGACACTTTCAAAGCCCTCGCTGAAGTGATGCTTCTTCCTCTCCAGAGGCAGATTGATGATGGTGTTCTTGGCCGGATCTCGGATGACCCCAAGCGGATCGACGCCTTGGCGGACTTTATTGATCTGCTCAGCGTACAATTTCCGCAACAGAATGATCCCTTTATCTGTCGTCCCAAGATGTTCGTCGCTTCGGTCGGCAATCGCACCCTGCGTCACCCACGTCATGATGTCCTGGCCGTCAATGTAGTCTGTAATGAATTCCCCATTTGGATGGCGCCATGGCACTTCGTATAAGCACAGTTTTTGCAGCGATTCCGGGATCTCCACCCCTTCTCCGGGGATATACGCGTTGTACCAGACGTGCCAGGTATGCGTATCGTCGATCGGGACTCTCATCTGAAATGCGTAAGTGCCGAGACCGCCGCTCCCGACCGCGAGAATATACGGGAACACGACGGGATGCCCGATTCGCCAGTCATCTGAGTCCTCACTTTGCCCCTCGAGCAGGCGGCGCTTGATAATCCCGTAGTCGAACACGTCGAACGCGGTCTTGACGTGATGGCGGGAGAACGCAACTTGCACTTGGTCGCCGAGCTCATGGTGGATGAATTCATGATAGTGGCCATGCAGCCACTCCGTGTGCTCTGGATCCAAAGAGTTCTCCATGATCTGGAGGAAGTTGACCGGCAACACAGCCTGCCCGACCACGCGAATCGCGTTTTCTGCGACAAAGGCGTCATAACGCGGGAGTAAAGGCGCAGGTTCAGGGCCGAGGTAAGCGAAGATCAATCCGCCGAGTCTCTGTACGCGGTAGCCCGAGATTTTGATGCGCTGTTTAAACGTACTTTGCTGCGGTTCGTTCGGCTGATCCGTACACTGCCCAGTATGATTGAAACACCACCCGTGATAGGGGCACCGAATCCCCTCGTCCTCCGGGATCCCGTAGACGAGCGAAACCCCACGATGCGGACACTTTTCGGCAATGAGGCCGAGGTTTCCAGAGCGGTCCCGGTAGAGCACGAGATCCTCGCCTAACAAGCGCACCCGCTTGGTCCACTTTCGTTCCAATTCCACTTCCGCCGCGACGGGAAACCAGTAACGCCGCAACAATTCCCCCATTGGCGTGCCCGGCCCAACGCGCGTGAGTGTCTCGTTCTGTCCAGTCGTCATCATCGTCGCACCACAACCTCTCTTCTAGCGTTCATCTGCTTGCAGCCCATTGAGGTGGCCTGAGATCAAAGATTTCTCCTCGTGATATCTCCATACTTTTCTGACAATTTTTGAGGACCAGTTGGTCTCTTGCGTCCGCTTTAAATTTTCGCCTTCTAGCACGCGATGGTTCCGATTGACCAAGTAAGCCTGGTACTGTTTTTTTGCGTTTTCTTCCATGAAGACCGCAGTCGCAAACACCTCCTCAACGCTGTTCCCGACGAGCACGCTTCCGTGGTGACGTATTTGAACCGCCCGATTGTCGGCGAGCGCTCGCGCCAACTCCTCACCCATCGCCCGCTCGTTTACGAGGCTGGAACGCTCAAAGTACGGGATGAATTGAGAGAATGACCCAATGGAGAACACTGGTTTGAGGGGTAAATCGGCAATCCCGAGCACGGTTTGCCAATGTGGGTGGTTGTGGACAATTGCCTGAACATCAGGGCGAAGTCGGTAAATTTCCGTATGAATGTACACCTCGCTCGGCGGTTCCGGTGCTCCGGGTACCGGCGTACCATCGGCGTTGCACAGTACGACGTCGGAAGTAGTCAACGATGCCCTGCTCGCTGCGCGCGCGTTGATCAGAAACCTGCCGTCGCCGCCTGCGACCCGACAGCTGATATGCCCATTCATGTCCAGTAGATCGATCCGCTCCATCATTCGTATCGCCTTGACGAGGCTCAACTTGCAACTGGCCATCTCGTCGGACATCCTGAATCCCCTCCTCGCATCATGAATACAGGAATGCGTTTTCATAGGTTTAGGATACGGGCCGGATCGAAGGGGATCAAATTTATATTTAGTTTCGATGATATAATAAATTGTTTATACTGACGAAAAACGAGAGATGCCCATACTTCCGGGTAGGCGCCGTGCGCTGCCCTGCGGCGGTGCAAGTTGAACAGGCCCGCCCGACGCATACACTCTCTTCCATCCTGCTGCGCAAGGGGCTATGTTGCTTGGACACTCCACTCAACTTTCATCACTTGCACCTGTTTTGTACGGTGGTCGAATGCAAAAGTTTCAGTAAGGCGGCGCAGGTCCTGATGATGACTCAGCCGGCAGTCAGCTCGCAGATCAAGTCGTTGGAACAATCGTTAGCGGCGATTCTGCTCGAGCGTACAGGCCGGGAACTGCAACTGACCGAAGCAGGGGCGCAAGTCTACGACTCGGCTAAAAAGATTATAGCCTTGGAGCACGGCTTGCGAGCCACCGTGAAAGAATTGAACTCCGGCCAGGTCGGACACGTTTCAATCGCGACGAATCGCCCGTTCGGCCGCTACTTGCTGCCGAAGTTCCTGTCGAGGTTCATCGCGGACCACCCGCGGTCGGATGTGTCCATTCAGTACGCAGACACGCGGCGAATCTGTGAGTTGGTGCTAGACGAGGTGGTCGATATCGGGGTCGTCAGTTCGGACGATCATCAGTTCAAGCATTCGAAGTTGAACATTCGGTTTCTCCATCGCGACGAGTGGTGCCTTGTCACCTCGGCGCGCGCGCCCTGGACGGCCTTGCCCCTGCTCCAAGTGCTCGAAGCCGCGCCGCTCATCAGCTCGCTGGAAGATTCCACAAATTGGCGTGAAACCAAGTACATCCTAGATTCACTTGAGCTGACAGAAGCACAGTATCACGTGCGCGCTCGGCTGGATGATATCGAGTCGATCAAGGCGATGGTGGCGCAGGGCTGCGGCGTGGCATTTCTACCCCGAAGCTGCATGGAAGCACAGCTGTCACAAGCGGAACTCGTCGAGATAAAACTGCCGCTTACGTCCAATCCCCATCTGACGTTTTGGCTGATCACCAAGCCGCGCAGGCAACTCCGCCCCACCGTGGAGCAGTTTATCCAGTTGCTCACCAGCCACTTCGGGCCGTAGTTTACATGCGCCGTGGCGTTGCCGAAGGCTAGCTTGTCAAGGTTAGAGGGGTCGGAGCGAAGAATAGCGGCAGCATGTGTTCCTGTATGTGAAATAGGGACGTTTCGGAATCCGTAAATTCGGGTTATGGTGAAAGCGCATACCTTCTGACTCCTATTTTTCCCGCTGAACTTGGGTCCTACTCAACACGTCCGCAAAAGGGCGTGTAGCGGCCGGAGGATCCACAGGGAGAAGCACTGGTAGCAGAAAGCCCGTATTTGAACGGAGGTCATCATATGTCCAAATTGCCACTGTCGTTCGCATGTTGGAATTACGACAGAATCACTGCACTCGTGGATGGAAGCGTGCAACCTGAGGGGATCGACCTGAATTATCTCAACATGCCCGTCGAGGAGACATTTTGGCGCATGATGCGCCATCAGGAATTCGACGTCGCCGAGTTGTCGCTTTCGTCGTATCTCGTGGGCCGGGATCGGGGATATCCTCACGTCACCGCCATCCCCGTTTTCATGTCGCGCTCGTTTCGCCACTCTGGCATCTTCGTCAACACGAGGGCTGGGATTGAAAAACCGGAAGACTTGCGCGGAAAGCGCATCGGATTGCCGGAATACCAACTCACGGCATGCTTGTGGATCCGCGGGATCCTCCAGGACGAGTACGGGGTCTCGCCGTCTTCCATTCAGTGGTTTACAGGCGGTGAGGAAACCCCCGGCCGTCTCGAGAAGGTCACCTTACAGCTTCCGCCGGAAATTCGCATTCAGCCGATCGGTGAGACGCAGACGCTCAACGAGATGCTGGAGTCTGGTGATATCGACGCGCTGATCGCACCGCGCGCGCCGTCCTGTTTCCTCCAGGGTTCTCCGAACGTCGCCCGGCTCTTTCCAAACTACGAAGAAGACGAGAAAGCCTATTTTCGGAAGACCGGCATTTTTCCAATCATGCATGTAATTGCAATCCGAGACGATGTCCTGGAGGCAAATCCCTGGGTTGCGATGAATTTGTATGTCGCGTTCGAGAAGGCTAAACAAGTGGTCTACGACGGGTTCAACCAGACGGCGGCACTGAAGGTGACCTTGCCATGGCTCACGGCGGAGATCGAGCGCACAAAGCTCGCATTGGGAGACGACTTCTGGCCATATGGCATCGAGCGCAACCGCAAGACGCTAGAGGCAGCGGTGCGATACTCCTATGAACAAGGACTGATCAAGACCCGGCCGCAGTTAGAAGACCTATTCGTCAAATCGACATTAGAAAGATTCACGATTTAAGGGCGGGGTCGCCCCGCCTTTACGGCAAGGCGTTCGCATCTCGATGACAAGCCATTGTGGACGGCTGGTACCGACGGGGACCAGTCGTTCTTCAGTCGTTGCCTCCTCCACGGATCATGGAACCAAGAAAATCGCCCTCGCTCTGCTCACCCCACTCAATCCCTGGTGCCTGCACTCGGCCCGAACGGTTTCGATACGAACTGCTGCCCTTGGATGATCCGCTCCTGCGGATAGACACGGCGCACGATGAGGACAATTGCACTCGCCACCAAGGCCTTCACGAAGTCCCCAGGCAAAAATGGAATGGCCCCCGCCATCAGCGCTTTGCCCCAGGGGGAGACGGCTGGTACTACATGGCGCAGCCACAGCACACCCGGAACGTAGGAGATCAAGTCGCCGCAGATGAAGAGGACGATGAGCAGGAGCCAGTACTCGCTGCGGGTTCGGCTCTTGATCTTGCTGACAAAGTAGCCTGTGAGCCACGCCAAGAACGGCCACGACCAGATGTAGCCGGCTGTAGCGCCGATGAGGAGTCCAATTCCGCCATGGCCGCCGATCAGGGGGAGGCCCAGCAGATCTAAGCCGATGACGATGAGGAACGTAAGTGCTCCGTACCACGGTCCGAGAAGCGCTCCCGTCAACATGATGACGAGATTCTCGATGGTGATGGGAATCGGTCCGATGGGGAGCGAAACTAAGCTCAGCACCGCAAACAGCGCGGCAAATAATGCAGAAAATACAAGTCCACGAAAGCGCATGTCGTTTCTCCTTTACGAGGAAGTGTCTGTTAACTTAAAATGTATATTAGGTTAACAATACGTACTGTATCACACATGCTGAAAGAGAGGGAATGATTTTGAACGCTCCGAGGTTAGTCGTGGATGATATCAGCGTGCTCCGCGTGAATACGCCTCGTCCGGTGCTCAATCAGATCTCCCTCGCGTTTGCTTCACATGAACTCGTGTCCATCTGTGGTCATAACGGCGCAGGTAAGACGACACTCGCGCGGACGCTATTAGGTCTTTGTCCCGTTGCGAAGGGGGAGATCACGTTGAACGGACACCCCTTACACAATGCACCCCGTGGGCAAATTCAGATGGTCTTTCAACCACCCAGTGCACAACTCATCGGTCAAACCATCTTTGAAGAATTGGCTGTCACCGCACTCCAGCGCAATCCGTCTCTGACGCGGACACAACTGGAGCCATTTGTTCAGGACTGCGCCCTTCGGGTCGGTTTGCGCGCGCCGATCCACGCAGATGTCCACGCACTCTCCGGCGGGGAGTTGCAGCGCCTGTGCCTGGCTCAGGCGTTGGCGTCACAGGCCAGTGTCTTGGTGCTCGACGAGGCGCTGTCCTCCCTCGATCCCGCCACACGCACGTCGCTTCGCCGCGAATTGCGCGACCTGACCGTTTCGCACGGCATGACAATACTGATGATCACGCATGACATGGAAGACGTGCTGGTGGCAGATCGGGTGGTCGTACTGGATCTCGGCGAAGTCCGACTCGATGCATCCCCACGCGATTTCTTCTATGATGAGGCCGGTCAAGCGTCCCCGTGCTCTGTACTCGGCTTTCACCCGCCCTATCTGGTCGAGGCGGCCATCACCGCTAACCAGAAGTGGGGCGCAGCGCTCAAACCCCTGACGGAAGAACAGTATGTGGAGGAATTGTCCCATGTCCCTGTACCTTGATCACATCGCGGTCGACGGGCTGACCCGAGCTCGATTGCACCCGCTCGACAACACAATTGAGGATGGCGATTTTCTCGTCATTCTTGGCCACAACGGCGCTGGCAAGTCGACATTGCTGGATGTGTTAGCGGGACTTGAGGAACCGTCGCAGGGAGCGGTAAACGAGACGTTTGCAGACGATGTACAAGCACAGGGGAGGGCGACTGACACACGGCGAGCAGCAGGCCAAAGTCACATCGGATACCTGTTCCAGTCTCCCGAGATGGGACTGTTCGCGGGCACCGTCGCAGAGGAATTTGCAGTGACCTGGGGGATCTCAGCACAACAGGCGAAGCAGCGCGCTGCCGAAATATCCGGACTTTTGGCCCAGGTGGGGCTGGATAAGGCTTGTCTCGACGACATCCCTGCCACGTGGAGCACGGGTATGCAGCGGCGCATGGCGTTTGCGCTCGTACTCGCAGAACGCCCGCAGATCTTGATCTTGGACGAGCCGACCGCTGGCCTCGACGCTACGAGTCGCAGCCTCCTTGTCGGAGCCTTGGGCCACATGCGCGACGAGGGGCGCACCGTGATCGTGGCGACCCACGACGCGGATGCGTTTGTGTCGCTCGCGACGCGCGCGTGGGTTTTGGATGCAGGCCAAGTCGCGTACGACGGGCGCTTCACGGAACTCTACGAGCGCCCTGCCCTGTTTCTAGAGCACCGCTTGGGCCTGCCTCCATCCCTGCGATTGCAAACCCGCCTGCAGGCTGCCGGCGTACTCGAGAAGACGCGTGAACTGGAACCAACGGCGCTCATCGACGAGCTACAACGCAATGGCACAGTGCGGTACGGAGGCCGCCGGGCATCGGCCTATGAGATGGATTTCAATGAGCCAGACATATTCACACCCACACAGCTCACTCAGACGAGTGCGCTTGACGACGCCGGGCGATTAGCCCGCCCTGTTGCCATCAAGAGCGGATGGTTGGCTGTAGATCCAAGGTCTCGCTGGATCGCGGTGAGCCTCATCACCATCGCCATCGCCACAGTCCACCATACTGCCGGCATTCTGGTTGGCCTGGCTGCCACTGTGGCCCTGCTCCTGTTGTTTCGAGCCAATCTGAGGCGCGTCTGGCAATGGAGTATCACGTGGGGATTGTTTGCGCTCGTCACTACGCTGATTGGCGCATCCCACCTCGGTGCACCGTTTCATCCATCGGGAAGTTATGGCGTGTCGCTGTCGGAAGCGCGAAGGGCGGTTGTGAGCATCATTCCATACTGGTGTTTTCTGCAGTCCGGGCAACTGCTGGTGACGGGTACGTCGGCGCTCGAGGTGCAAGCGATGATCCATTGGTTGCTGCGCACGCTGAGGCTGCCTGCGCGCGCGCGCCATCTGGGGGCGCTGACGGGTGGCATGGTCTACCGATTCATTCCCGCCATCGCCCACCTCTATCAAGTACAACTGCGGTCGTATCAGGTACGAACATTGGCGAAAACTCGACAGCGTTTCGCGTTTCTGCGCCTCACTCACGTGATTGCGCCACTCGTCATCCGCCTGATTCGCTACGGCGAGACGACGCACGACGCACTGACGGCGCGGAACCTGTTTGACGACCCTATTCCAACTGACACGCTCTTTGGGCAAACCGCCCGCAAGGCCGATTGGCTGTTTGCCATTGGCGGTTTATGTATGGCACTCTGTATCGCGAGTTTCCGCTGACATCACTCGCCGATGTTTAACACGATCTTGCCGATATTCTTGTTCGACTCCATGTAGCGATGCGCGTCCTGAACGTCTTTCCAGTCGAATACCGAATCGATCACCGGTGCGATCTCTCCATTTGCCAACGCGTTCCCAGCAAACGTTTGGAACGCCTGCGTGAGCTCGATCTTGGTCGCGACCGAGCGGGATCGCAACGCGGTGCCAATCACCTGTAGACGCCGCGCAAGCAGCGTGCCGAGATTGACGCCTTGGACCTCTGCCCCGCCCATCGTCCCAATGATAATCAGTCTGCCGTCGACTGCGAGCGATGAAATATTGGCCTCGAAATAGGGCGCGCCGACAAAATCCAGAATCATGTTGACGCCGTCGCCGCCCGTCTGCTCCTCGACGAAGGGCACGAACGATCCCTCGTGATAGTTCCATCCAGCTTCCGCTCCGAGCGACATGCACCGCTCCAATTTGACGGAAGATCCGGCCGTCACAATCGATCTCGCCCCGGCCAATCGAATCAACTGGATGGCGGACGTGCCTACACCACTCGCCCCTGCGTGCACGAGCACCGTCTCCCCGGGCGCCAGATTGCCAAGTGAAAACACGTTCAAGTAAGCGGTAAGAAAGGCCTCTGGGATAGCTGCACCTTGCGCAAACGTGAGCCGAGATGGCAACTTCATCAGCATTCCTGCGGGTACACACACATATTGCGCATAACCGCCACCCGGGAGCAGCGCACAGACCCTGTCACCAACTGCGACAGAGGAGACGCCATCGCCTACCTGTTCGACCTCTCCGGCCATTTCCAGGCCGAGGATGTCACTCGCTCCTTGTGGCGCTGGATACAGCCCCCGCCGCTGAAGCAGGTCCGCGCGATTGAGCGCAGTGGCCCGCACTCGAACAAGTACCTCACCAGGACCCGGAGAAGGAACATCCACCTCTCCAATATGCAACACTTCTGGGCCACCGAAGTCACTGAGCAAAACAGCCTTCATCCAAGTATCCTCCTCACCGTACCAAGCGACTCTGTATCCATTGTAGTTTAACATCTTTTTCCTCACAACAAATAAGGAGGCCTTCTGTCCGAGTGATCGGACAGATGAGGACCTCCTTCGAATGTGTCGCACTGCATCGGTAGTGGCTATGTGCTATCGAAAACTTATCGATGTAATCCGCACTCAGTCTTCGAGAAACCTGCCCATCTGCCACTGCGAGGATCCTCACCTGGAGCCACAGGGCGAGTGCAGTGAAAACACCCAATGCTTGGGTATCCCTGGTCGTGGAGTGGATTGTAGGGTACGCCGTGTTGCTGAATGTACGTCCAGACGTCTTCTTCGGTCCAAAGAATTAACGGATTCACCTTGACGAGGTGAAATTTCCTATCGACCTCAAACGCTTGGGCCTTTGCGCGAGTTGGAGCTTGGTCGCGGCGAATGCCGGTGATCCAGCCATCGTACTGCTGTAAGTGCTTCGTCAGGGGTTCGACCTTGCGGAGTCGACAACATTGATTTGGATCTCGCCGCCAGAGCTCCTCCCCGTGCTTGAGCGCCTGCTCAGCTACGGTCAAGGCCGGTTCGACTCGCGTAAAATGGAATAGATGATACCGCTGTTTCGCGGCCTCGATGAGTTGGTACGTCTCCTTGAACAACATGTGCGTGTCCAAGTAAAACACGTTCACCCGTGCGTTCATGCTCTTGAGCATGTCGAGAATCACCATGTCTTCTGCGCCAAAGCTACACGCGAAGGTCATGTTTGGGACCCGCGCCAAGGCGGCGTTCAAGATATCCTCAGGTGTTGACGTTTCATACTCCTTCGCGAGTGTTTCAATCGTCTGTTCGTCCAGCACTAAGCTACTCAACCCCATAGCACCTCGATCTCGATGGAATATCGGCGGCTGGGCACACAAAAAAGCCGCGGATTCGGCATTCGAAAGGATGGGCACCATCGAACTCGGTGTCTGCCGTTCGGATCATAGGTATTCCGCGCCTTTCGCGACTGTGCAGCCTGTTCAAGGCTTCTGCATATGGAAGTTGAAAAATCGTCACACGCCGTTACACTTGAGATGGGCGTGGAGACTCTTCTGGTCTTTGTTGTTCCTCGATGAGTTGCTGAATCACTTGGACGTAGAGTTCACCTTCTTCGGCGGCGACGCGCGTGCGAAGCAATTCTGGCGTGTCACCAGGGAGCACCGGGACACGGACTTGGGCGAGTATCCGGCCGTGATCGTACAACTCGTCGACGAAGTGAATGGTCGCACCCGTCTCCTCCGCCCCTGCCTGAAGGACGGCAGCGTGCACCCGCAATCCGTACATTCCAGGACCTCCGAAAGCTGGCAACAAGCTGGGATGAACGTTCAATATCCGGTCAGGAAACGCGTCCAGTGTGTGTTTCCCAACGTGTTTCATGTAGCCGGAGAGTACGACGTAATCGACCTTGTGCTCGACGAGAACTCTGGCAATTTCGTCATCGAGCACTTCGGAGCTCCCGCATCGCTTGGCGTTCAGGCAGTACGCCGGGATCCCTGCCTGCTTGGCGGCGACGAGCGCACCCGCGTCAGGATTGTTACTGATTACAACTGCTGCCTCTGCGTCGAGGCGACCGGCTTCAATCGCTTGGACAATGGCCCTCATACTGGATCCATTGTATGACGCAAGAAAGCCAAGACTCAGTGTCACGGCATCTACACCCCTGTTATTTGCGTGGATGATCAGAACGACTCAGCAGAGACGAATCTCCACGAAGTAAAGAACGACGAATGGCCAACTTCTGCTATCACTATACCACGGGGAGTGCTGAACATGATTCACCCATCAGAGCGACTAAGCCAGTTGGACGAAGGCGTCTTTCAAGAACTGGCCTTGGAGAAACGAAGAATCTTGGCTGCCGGGCGCGATGTCATCGACCTCAGCGTCGGCAGTCCGGACCTCCCCCCGCCGCCGCACGTCGTCAAGGCTTTGAAGGAGGGGGTTCAAAATCCTGCCGTATACGGATACACCATCACGGGCCTTCCTGAGTTCCAGCGCGCCGTGGCCCAGTTTTATCGCCGTTACGGCGTCACGCTCGACCCCGAGACCGACGTTCTCCAACTGATGGGATCGCAGGACGGCTTAGCACACCTTGCACTTGCCCTGATCAATCCGGGAGACACCGTGTTGCTTCCCGACCCTGGTTATCCGATCTACGAGGGCGGCGTCCGCCTCAGCGGCGGCGTTCCATATCCGATCCCGATCGATGAAGCAACGCTGCACCCAAACTTTGATCTCATCCCAAAAGAAATACTAGAACGCGCCAAGTTGATGATCCTGAATTATCCCAGCAACCCGACGGCAGGTGTCGCTACGCGGGAAATGTTTCTTCGCGTCCTCGAAGTCGCGCGCCAATACGACATCTTCATAGTCCACGACTTTGCCTACTCGGAGATGATTTATGACGGTCACCAAGCGGTTAGCATTCTCTCCTTACCCGGCGCCTCCGAGTTCGCTGTGGAATTCAACTCGCTATCCAAGACGTTTAACATGGCAGGGTGCCGAATCGGCTACGTCGTCGGCAACGCGACCGTGATTGGCTATTTGCGAAAGCTGAAGTCACATATCGACTACGGCATTTTCCTTCCCATTCAACGTGCTGCTATCGCAGCCCTGACGACAGAGTGGGACGGCCTGTTGCCCCAGCGAGCGGAATACACATTGCGACGCAACGCGTTCTGCGAGTCGCTGGTTGCATACGGGTGGCATGTTCGCAAACCCGCAGCGACCATGTTCGTCTGGGCCCCGACGCCGAGCGGAGCGAAATCCTATCCGTTTGCGTTGGACCTCATTCGTCACGCCGGAGTCGCCGTGACGCCAGGCGCCGCCTTCGGTCCACGCGGCGAAGGGCATGTGCGGATGGCCATCGTCCACGCCCGGGACACGCTTATCGAGGCGGCGGATCGGATTGGGAAGTTCCTAGCGGGATATGACGGCTGAGGGGAAGCCCGCCTGAGCTTAGGGCGACTACTAGGGGTGCTTCGGTGGCTGTGCGGCCGTGCCGCTGTGGCTACCCACGCGGCAGATCGAGAATCGTAGAGCGGCGAACGGAGGGGCCATCGTCTTGCCCTCCGCGTACCGTACCTCTGCCGGACCTCCTTACGGGGCCGCGACGTCTCTAGCGTCATTTGGTAGGAAGAAACTCAACAGGCTCCCGAGAATTGGCAGGACCATCAACACGTAGAACACGACTTTCAGTCCGACGGCGTCGGAAAGAGCTCCGAAGAAAGTGGCTCCGATGCCACCGGCACCTACGCCAAAGCCGATCGTGAGGCCAGACGCCAAACTGATGTTTCGCGGGAGCAGGTACTGACAATAGACGACAGTCACTGCAAACGACGAAAGAATGAAGAATCCAAAGGGAATGAGGACGAACAGCGCAGTTGCGCCGTGTAAAAATGGCAAAAACAGCGCAAACGGGATCGAACACAACATGGAATAGAGAAGAATCCTCTGCTTCGGCATCTTATCAGCGAGCGTCCCGCCAATAAACGTCCCTATAGCCCCGGCAGCCAGAAAAATGAAAGTGAACGAGTCCGCCAATTCATAACTCATTCCGAACTGATGCCGATAGTAAAATGGCAAGAACACGGAAATGCCAATCTGGCACCACGACCGAACGATGACGACAACGACGAGTAATACGACGGCCCCGACCTGGTTGTCCCCCTTCGCCTCCCTCATCCGCCTGCCGTGCTCGCGCAAACTGTTCCGGTACCATGGATAAAGTCGGCCGGTCAAAATGAGGCCCAAACCGACGGCGATGGCGAACCAGAGTAGGCCGTGCACCCCAAGCGAGAGCAGGAACAACGGCATCATCAGCTGCCCCAAGGCCTGCCCACTGTTGCCTCCTACCTGGAAGATGGCCTGCGCACGCCCTCTCGCATCTCCCGATGCCAACTGTGTTCCACGAGCCGCTTCCGGATGAAACGCGCCCGAGCCGAGCCCACTGATGGAGATCAAGAGCAGCAGCCACGCGAAGTTCGGCGCGACACCTGTCAGCGTCAAACACAGCGTGGAAAGAAATAACCCCAGTGGCAATAGCCAAGCGCGTGGATACTTATCCGTGAGTGCCCCGAAGAGCGGTTGCGATATGGAAGATGTCAAATAAGAACATAGGACGACAAGACTGGTTTGCGTGTAATTGAGGTGGTATGTACTCATATACAAAGGCGAAAGCGCTGGCACGACCCCCGTCGTTACCAGGTCGTTCAACAAATGCGATCCGCCCAAGCTCCAAACCACACTGCGGTTGAGTCCGCTTTGTGCCCGAACGGAACCTCGTTCTGCCACTCTGGAATCACCCTCCCGATGACCGCTTGCGGTTTTTAAGATTTACCTCCCGAATGATATCATACGAAAGTGTGTTTGCTACATATAGGGGGTTCTGGGCTTGGAAGGATTGCGATACGGGTTGAATGATAAACCCAAAAACGCGACGCTCATTCTGTCGTCTGTACAATGGTTTGTCTTCTCTCTGGCAAATGTGATTACCGTCCCGATTGTTCTGGGACACGCATTCGGCCTATCGGAAAGTGGCATCGCGCTGTACACGGAGCGCTCGTTCTTCATCTGCGGTTTGGTCGGGCTCCTTCAGGCGCTCATCGGGCACGGCTACGCCATCATCGAAGGTCCCGCCGGGATGTGGTGGGGTGTCTTTCTCGTTCTGATTCAGATGACCAAAGACGAACACGGATCTCTCCAAAGTTTGTTGCAGGATTTGGAATTCGGACTCATCATCGCGGGCGTGGTATTCATTGTTCTCGGCGCCACAGGTCTTCTCGCCTGGATACGCAAACTGTTCACACCTGTGGTGACTGGTACGTTTCTGGTGCTGCTCGCCTTACAGGTGTCCAAATCACTGGTAGAGGGCGTACTTGGTATCGGGTTCCGAAATCGGCCCACTTTTTCTCCTGAAATCGCTCTGTTGTCCGTACTTTTAATGGTCCTTACGATTTTCCTGATGTTCAAGGCGCGCGGGATCATCCAATCGATCGCTGTGCTCATTGGGTTGGTGGTCGGTTGGATTGTCTACGCAATGCTTGGCTTAGTGGACACACCTCATACCGCGGCCGCAGTCTTCTCTGTGCCGTCCGTCTTCCCATTTGGCCCGCCCAAGTTTCACATGGGAGTTAGTATCACTTGTGTTATCACGGCCGTCATCCTACTGTCCAACCTGATTGCCAGCGTTCAGGCTTTCGCCGGCGCAGCGCACGAGATACCGTCGAGTAGAGCGTACAATCGAGGCTCCGTCCTCACCGGGGTGGGTACGGCGCTGTCTGGCATCTTCGGCGTAGCTGGCGTCGTGCCCTTGACGGCGGCCGCGAGCCTAGTCGCACTCACCGGGATCGCCTCGCGCCTGCCGTTCATCATCGCATCGGCGGCAGTCGCGCTGCTTGGCTTCTTCCCTTTTATCGGACAGTGGGTAGCCACCCTGCCCGCACCGGCGGGATACGCCATCCTCTTCACGGTGTTCGCTCAACTGCTGGGCTTTGGGCTGCGCGATTACAAACAGCTCGCTCTGGATCAACGCGACGTCTTCGTCATTTCGATCGCCGTCCTCACCGGTGTGGGCATCTACTTCATCCCGGCTACCGCATGGCTCGGCCTGCCCGCGGTTCTCAGTTACTTGCTCGACAACGGGTTGATTATCGGCATTGTCTTAGTGCTGATCTTCGAACATGTCGTCTTCCGTCGCTCAGCTGCGAAGTAGTATACTTTCTAACTTTATGTATAACCACACCGGACCATCCGTCAGATCAGTAGCACAATAGGGTACCAAGCGTACCCTATTTGTCTTTTGCCGTTGCCTCCGGCTCGAATTGCTCCTCGCTTTGCCAGGTCATCACTCCGCGGCTCTTCCTACTGGCGATGCCGTGTTGACCTCCTGTTCCGGGCAATGTAGTTCTTGGCCACATCCCGCTTACGCAACGTATCTGGAAAGTCTCCGCGCGTCCCCGAGGACCGTTGGAAGTAGGAAATCGCCTCCGCGTAATCGCCGATAATCAGCCGCTGTAGCGGCTTGCCTGCGGACGCCTTATGAAGATGTGGTCGATACGCGTTCGTTCTTACTACGTCCACGGGGTGTACCGCTTCGACGCGAAAGCCGGACAGGATGGCTTTGACCTGTGCCAAAGGAGGGACCGCCAGCGAATCTGCGCCAATCTCTCGAATGACTTCTCCTCGAATCGCGTGCGGGACGGCTGTCAACGATGAGACGCCCAAATCCGACCGACCAAGTGCGATGTTGAGAAAGCGTTTAACGATCGATGGCGGATCTGTCTGGTGAGACTTTCCAAGGACGCTGTCTAACCGATTGAGGGCGAGGTGGACGCCGTCATCCAAGGCGTCGAGAAATGGTGTAACGTCTTCTTGCTTGAGTGGAATATCCGAATCCGTAATAAAATACTTCTCCGAATCCACCTGTTGACAGCCAATCGCTCTGCCCACGTCGTGCCCGACCGGGTGACGGTAATAATCCACTTGAACTTTTTCCATGCCCTTGTAGTCATCCAAGCGTGCATCGTCCGCTCCATTGAGGACGAGTCGAATCTGATCAATATTCGACCGAGAGCACGCATGAACGACTTTAGGGAGATTCCGCTCGCCTTGCGTTGGAATGATGACAGCCACGTCGGTCTTGGGTGGCGGTAAGAATGCCGGCTGCCAGGCCAAGTCGCGACGCCGGCCCAAATCGGTAAATCCCGCCCGGTTGCCTCTCTCTTCGATGATCACGGACATTCCTTCGAGGCAATCTCCAACGATTAGGCGGCGCATTTCCCTCATATGTGCCACTCCGCGACGCCGGTTCAATTGTCCTACGTGTACGCGTCCGGCCAGTTGCACGCGCAAGTCCGAGCTACAGAGCGCTCGCGCCTGTGCTACGGCTGGAACACAGAAGGCAAGCGGGCCTAGCGCGTTCACCGCCCGCCGCGATAAGGCGTGGGGAACTGCAGTGAGACTAGCAGCTTGCAAGTCCGATCTGTCAGCAAAGATATTCAATGCATTCTTCGCGACCGCTGTCGGATGATGAAATTGTTTTGTGCCTGGAAATGGGTAACGGTTGAGTGCGACATCGACACCGCGCTCGACGGCGCGAACAAATGGCTCTAGTTGCGTCAGCTTCACGAGCATATCCGCGTCGAGAACGAGAAAAATGTCCCCTCGGGCAATAGACAGTCCGATGGCTCGGCCTACATCCGGACCAAGTCTGTTGCGAAAGCGCAATACGCGCGCTCCTGCCCGCTTCGCGATGCGCGCAGTACCATCGCTACAGCCATTTGCGATGACGATGACTTCCGGTTTTCGCTGCCACTGTAACAAACGCCGCACCAACGGGCCAATGGTTCTAGCTTCGTTATGTGCGGCGATAATGACACTCAAACGGTGCTTCATATGCGGCCCTCCCTGCTGCTGATGTACTAGACAGCAAGTTCTGCACTCATCTTATGTACAGGAAGGGATTTGGAGTTGGACAAGAGCCCACGGAGGCCTGGGGCCCTTGTCCGGCATCAGAAGTGAAGGTGCGTAGCAGCCATGATACCTACGACCACGCCTACGATGATGCAGTACCAGCCAAATGGCCGCAAGGCTCGTACCTCAGACGTGCGGAAGTAACGCATCAAGAAGGCGGTGGCCAACACTGCGACGATGCCAGCGACGACGCCACCGATGAGTCCATCGTGGATCATCTGGGCACTTCCGTGATGCAGTAGCTTGGGTACTTCCAACACCGCAGCTCCTAAAATCACCGGTGTCGCCAGGAGAAAACTGAACCGAGCGGACTCCTCATACGACATACCACTGGCGAGACCGGCGGTCATCGTGATGCCCGATCTCGAAAACCCTGGGATCAGCGCGAAAGTTTGCACAACGCCAATGATAAAACTACGACCATACGAAAGCTCGCTCAAGTCGCGCGCAGTACTCCGCCGACGACGCATCCGATCCGCCGCAAACAAGATAAACCCGTTCACAATCAAAAAGATGGACGCCGACAGAGCGGACGGGAATAACGCCTGCAGCTTGTGCTCAAACAGTTTCCCGATGATCGCAGCCGGAATGGTCGCCACGATAATCAAGAACAATTGTCTACGTTCGCGGCGGCGTGATCGGATAAATAGACTCGCGATGAGTCGCACCCAATCCTTTAAGAAGTAGAGAAGCAGGGCGACACCTGTGCCCAGGTGAAGCATCACGACAAACGGTAGAAAGACGTCTGATTCAGAGAACTGCTTCCAATTAAACAAGTACGGCAAAATGACCGCATGACCGACACTGCTGATAGGGAATAGCTCTGTGATTCCCTGCATAATCGCGTACACGATAACTTGCAAAATGTGCATGTATGGCCTTCCTTTCAATACTGGCTCCAACAGAAACCACTAGTCCAAGGTAGAAACCCTTCCTCATTGTACCGAATGCACGACGGTTAGCAATCAACATTTGTTGACTTTTGAAGTAGTTTGCTAAACTAGTGAGGACTTTGACGGTCATTAAGGGAGGATTATTGATGACAAAAGCTCAGGCGTTTCTCCAGCAATGGATGATCCATCGAAGGGTCCTACCAGATCTGTTCGCCGCACTGAACGATGAAGACCTGCTGTTCCGCCCGTGGGACGGTGCGATGTCCACCGCCGATCTCGCCGTGCACATCCTGTCCTCTGGCCTGTCTTTCGGCAAGCTCGCCGCGACCGGGAAATATGAACCATCCGCGGAAAAGCCACAATTGAACACCATCGCCGACGTACAACAAGCGTATCACAAGTACACCACCGAACTAACCGAAATCATCAACGCCATCAGTGACGAGCAGTTCGACACGACGGTGAGCATGTTCGGCCGCGAGGTGACTGCTGGAACGGTACTAGCGACGATGCGGGACCACGAAATCCACCACAAAGGCCAACTGTTCGTGTATGCACGACTCTGTAGCGCACAAAAGGTGCCGATGTTCATCAACGCCGGCTGACCTTCCCCAGTCCCTTTTCTCCAAAGAGCCGCTGCCCTCCTAGCGGAAGCATGCAGCGGCTCTTGGTCGTTTCCTCGTAGTTGTAGTGGGTAGGTGGCTCACCCTGTTCTCACGTCACAACCATGCGTCGCCGCCTAATCAGTGAGGTCACTGCCCGAGCCGGTTTTTGCATACGTCAATGTTGGTCACGCGGCGTTGTCAGATCGGCCAGCACATCTTGAACTAGGGTTACCCCTTGCGAAAGTGCTGCACCACCACCAAAGGCACTGCACACGCCCAACGTTTCGAGAATCTCTTGGTCGCTCGCACCAAGTCTCATGGCGTTGTGACAGTGAAACATGATACAGTACTCATCCTGAGACTGAACCGCGATGCCCAATGCGATCAGGTGTTTATTCTTTTCCGAAACCGCACCGTCGCTAAAACAGGCATCCGTAAAGGCAATAAATTTTTCGCCGACGCTTGGCAATTGCTCGCTGAACCAAGCGAGTCCATCCTTAAACTCCTCAATCGACGCGTGGACATAGTTCATCTGTTGTTCCATCATTCGCTGTCCCCTTCCCCTTCTCATCTACGACGTTGGATAGGCTAACCGCGCCGACATCGTTTATCCACTGTCGCCCAACACAAAAAAGACCCTGAGGTGGGCATCTCTGCTTCCCTCAGGGTCTTTCTCTCGCGCCTGGCAACGACCTACTTTCCCAGGAGGTCTCCCTCCAAGTATCCTCGGCGCTGGAGGTCTTCACGTCCGTGTTCGGTATGGGTACGGGTGTTTCCCCTCCGCTATGGCCACCAGACTGCTTGCCGTTCAGGTATTCGTTCGCACGGCTTCGGCCTTCCGGCCTGCAGATGTGCTCTCTCACACCTTCACTCAAGCTTCCTCTTACATTTGTCTGTATCCTCGCTCCTGAATCATGGAACAACCTCTTCTTAGCGGGTGAAGCCCTCGACCGATTCGTATCTGTCCGCTCCACGTATCACTACGCTTCCACGCCAGACCGATCTACCTTGTCTTCTTCAAGGGGTCTTACTTCCCTAACGGAATGGGATACGTTATCTTGAGGCAGGCTTCGCGCTTAGATGCTTTCAGCGCTTATCCTTTCCCGACTTGGCTACCCAGCTATGCTTCTGGCGAAACAACTGGTACACCAGCGGTCGGTTCATCCCGGTCCTCTCGTACTAAGGACGACCCCTCTCACGTATCCTGCGCCCGCGGCAGATAGGGACCGAACTGTCTCACGACGTTCTGAACCCAGCTCGCGTACCGCTTTAATGGGCGAACAGCCCAACCCTTGGGACCGACTTCAGCCCCAGGATGCGATGAGCCGACATCGAGGTGCCAAACCTCCCCGTCGATGTGAACTCTTGGGGGAGATCAGCCTGTTATCCCCGGGGTAGCTTTTATCCGTTGAGCGATGGCCCTTCCACTCGGTGCCACCGGGTCACTAAGCCCGACTTTCGTCCCTGCTCGACCTGTCCGTCTCGCAGTCAAGCTCCCTTGTGCCTTTACACGCTTCGCGCGATTTCCATCCGCGCTGAGGGAACCTTTGGGCGCCTCCGTTACTCTTTAGGAGGCGACCGCCCCAGTCAAACTGTCCACCTGACACTGTCCCATGACCAGTTTCATGGCCATTGGTTAGAACACAAGTACCTCAAGGGTGGTATCCCAACGCCGACTCCACTCAGGCTGGCGCCCAAGCTTCTCTGTCTCCCACCTATCCTGTACATGACGTACCCGTATCCCATATCAAGCTACAGTCAAGCTCCACGGGGTCTTTCCGTCTAACCGCGGGTAACCTGCATCTTCACAGGTATTACAATTTCACCGGGTCTCTCGTTGAGACAGCGCCCAAGTCGTTACGCCTTTCGTGCGGGTCAGAACTTACCTGACAAGGAATTTCGCTACCTTAGGACCGTTATAGTTACGGCCGCCGTTTACTGGGGCTTCAATTCAGAGCTTCGGGTTTACACCCTAACCCCTCCTCTTAACCTTCCAGCACCGGGCAGGCGTCAGCCCCTATACTTCGCCTTTCGGCTTCGCAGAGACCTGTGTTTTTGCTAAACAGTCGCTTGGGCCTTTTCACTGCGGCTTCTCTCGAAGCGCCCCTTCTCCCGAAGTTACGGGGCCATTTTGCCGAGTTCCTTAACGAGAGTTCTCCCGCGCGCCTTCGTGTTCTCCACGCGCCCACCTGTGTCGGTTTCCGGTACGGGCACCTCATCACTCGCTAGAGGCTTTTCTTGGCAGTGTGACTTACGGGACTTCGGTACTGTACTTCCCTCCCCATCACAGCTCACGATTATCAGGGTGCGGATTTGCCTACACCCCTCGCTTGCTGCTTGGACGGCCTCTTCCATCCGGCCGCTTCCCTCTGCCTCCTGCGTCACCCCTTCGCTCAATCGCGATGTTGGTGGTACAGGAATTTCAACCTGTTGTCCTTCGACTACGCCTTTCGGCCTCGCCTTAGGTCCCGACTTACCCTGGGCGGACGAGCCTTCCCCAGGAAACCTTGGGCTTTCGGCGGACAAGATTCTCACTTGTCTTTTCGCTACTCATACCGGCATTCTCACTTCCATCCGCTCCACCAAACCTCCCGGTTCAGCTTCGCCGCAAATGGAACGCTCCCCTACCATGTTTCCATCCATAGCTTCGGTGTCTGGTTTAGCCCCGTTACATTTTCCGCGCAGCGCCACTCGACCAGTGAGCTATTACGCACTCTTTAAATGGTGGCTGCTTCTAAGCCAACATCCTGGTTGTCTGTGCAACGCCACATCGTTCCCCACTGAACCAGTACTTTGGGACCTTAGCTGTTGGTCTGGGCTGTTTCCCTCTTGACCACGGGTCTTATCACTCGTAGTCTGACTGCCAGGTTCTTCGACAAAGTGGCATTCGCAGTTTGACTAGGCTTGGTAACCCTCGCGGGCCCCGCACCCAATCAGTGCTCTACCTCCACTTCTCATTCCCTGACGCTAGCCCTCAAGCTATTTCGGGGAGAACCAGCTATCTCCGGGTTCGATTGGAATTTCTCCCCTACCCCCAGTTCATCCCCTGGCTTTTCAACGCCAGTGGGTTCGGGCCTCCATGCGGTGTTACCCGCACTTCACCCTGACCAGGGGTAGATCACCCGGTTTCGGGTCGATGACGACAAACTCATTCGCCCTATTCAGACTCGCTTTCGCTTCGGCACAGGCTCCTTCGCCTTCACCTTGCTTGCCATCATCACTCGCCGGTTCATTCTACAAAAGGCACGCCGTCACACCTTAAAGATGCTCCGACTGCTTGTAAGCACACGGTTTCAGGTTCTATTTCACTCCGCTCCCGCGGTTCTTTTCACCTTTCCCTCACGGTACTATCCGCTATCGGTCGCCAAGGAGTATTTAGCCTTAGGAGGTGGTCCTCCCAGATTCCCACGGGATTTCTCGTGTCCCGCAGTACTTGGGGTCTGTTGCACATTCCACAATCCGTTTCGGTTACCGGGCTCTCACCGTCTATGGCCGGCCTTCCCATGCCGTTCTCCTACGAATTGCTTCCTGCTGGCTCCCTGCAGGTTGCCACCAACAGCCCCTCGACCCCGTATACGCATCGACTGCAGTCTGTACCACGTATACGGTTTAGGCTTCTCCGCTTTCGCTCGCCACTACTTACGGAATCGCGTTCGCTTTCTTTTCCTCGAGGTACTTAGATGTTTCAGTTCCCTCGGTTGCCTCCGCACACCTATGTATTCAGTGTACGGTACTAGCGCTTCACACTAGCAGGTTTCCCCATTCGGACATCCACGGCTCAATGCTCGCTTACAGCTCCCCGTGGCATTTCGGTGTTCGCCCCGTCCTTCTTCGGCTCTTGGCGCCTAGGCATCCTCCGTGCGCTCTTTCTAACTTCACCGTTTTGACTTCCTAACCACCAGAGGTGATTATTCCATCCATAAATCCGGCTATTGTTAACCTGTTACGCATTTACGGTTACCGGTTTACTTCTTTAGAGGTTGTTCCATATTCAGTTGCCAAGGTACCTTGAGTTTGCTTCCACCCCATACAAGGCTTGGCTCCCTCAAAACTAAACACCCACGTCCTAAAAGCCTTGTTTCTCCGTAGAAAGGAGGTGATCCAGCCGCACCTTCCGATACGGCTACCTTGTTACGACTTCACCCCAATCATCAACCCCACCTTCGGCGGCTGGCTCCCTAAGGTTACCTCACCGACTTCGGGTGTTGCCGACTCTCGTGGTGTGACGGGCGGTGTGTACAAGGCCCGGGAACGGATTCACCGCGGCATGCTGATCCGCGATTACTAGCAATTCCGGCTTCATGCAGGCGAGTTGCAGCCTGCAATCCGAACTACGAACGGCTTTTTAGGTTTTGCTCCACCTCGCGGCTTCGCTTCCCGTTGTACCGCCCATTGTAGCACGTGTGTAGCCCAGGACATAAAGGGCATGATGATTTGACGTCATCCCCGCCTTCCTCCGACTTACGCCGGCAGTCACCTGTGAGTCCCCACCATTACGTGCTGGTAACACAGGTCAAGGGTTGCGCTCGTTGCGGGACTTAACCCAACATCTCACGACACGAGCTGACGACAACCATGCACCACCTGTCTCCTCTGCCCCGAAGGGAAGGACTATCTCTAGTCCGGTCAGAGGGATGTCAAGCCCTGGTAAGGTTCTTCGCGTTGCTTCGAATTAAACCACATGCTCCACTGCTTGTGCGGGCCCCCGTCAATTCCTTTGAGTTTCAGTCTTGCGACCGTACTCCCCAGGCGGAGTGCTTATTGGGTTTCCTTCGGCACTGGGGTGTGTCCCCCCAACACCTAGCACTCATCGTTTACGGCGTGGACTACCAGGGTATCTAATCCTGTTTGCTCCCCACGCTTTCGTGCCTCAGCGTCAGTCACTGTCCAGCAAGGCGCCTTCGCCACTGGTATTCCTCCACATATCTACGCATTTCACCGCTACACGTGGAATTCCCCTTGCCTCTCCAGCACTCAAGTTATGCAGTTTCCAAAGCAATCCCAAGGTTGAGCCTTGGACTTTCACTCCAGACTTACACAACCGCCTACGCACGCTTTACGCCCAGTGATTCCGGACAACGCTTGCCCCCTACGTATTACCGCGGCTGCTGGCACGTAGTTAGCCGGGGCTTCCTCACTCGGTACCGTCTCACAAGGAGCTTTCCACTCTCCTTGTCGCTCTCCCCGAGCAACAGAGCTTTACAACCCGAAGGCCTTCTTCGCTCACGCGGCGTTGCTCCGTCAGGCTTGCGCCCATTGCGGAAGATTCCCTACTGCTGCCTCCCGTAGGAGTCTGGGCCGTGTCTCAGTCCCAGTGTGGCCGGTCACCCTCTCAGGTCGGCTACGCATCGTCGCCTTGGTGAGCCGTTACCTCACCAACTAGCTAATGCGCCGCGGGCTCCTCTATCAGCGGTGCAGTTGCACCTTTCAACACAGGAAGATGCCTTCCCGTGTGTCATCCGGCATTAGCACCCGTTTCCGAGTGTTATTCCAGTCTGACAGGCAGATTGCCCACGTGTTACTCACCCGTCCGCCGCTAACATCCGAAGATGTTCGCTCGACTTGCATGTATTAGGCACGCCGCCAGCGTTCGTCCTGAGCCAGGATCAAACTCTCAAAAAATGTTACTGGCGTTACTTCATAATGTCTTGACGACGACTGTCGTCTCGACCGAAACTTTTAGGCGTGTGTGTTTAGTTTTCAAGGAACCATTTGAACAGTGCCGCCGAAGCGACGTCGATAAATATATCACGGTCGAATCGACATGTCAAACCTTTTCTCGACATATTTTTCGGGAAGTCGACAACCGCGAGTATACAGAGAAGGGATACCACGCAACAAATGAAACATGCACCGGCGCAATCGCGCTTCCGGTGCATGGAGGAATAGACTATGCCGCCTTGGTGCGACGGCTGAGCTTGGGCGTTTGGACGACCTCGCTCACCAGGATTCCGAGTAGGATGAGCCCTACGCCAGACCAACGGAGCCACGTGATCGACTCTTGGTTAATGAGCCATGCCCCGACGACGGCCGTTGGGAGCTCGATAGTCCCGAGCACGCCCGCCATTCGACCGCCGATGCGCGGTATTGCGATCAAGATCAGCAGGGTCGGAAGGATTTGACTGAGCAAGGCCACCCATCCACCCCAATAGTAAATCCCAGGGTGCGCCATAGCGCGCAACATCGAGCCGGGCGGGAACGGGATGAAGATGAGTAACATCGCGACCGTGACCACCAAGGCAGAGCGAAGCTGGGGGGAGACGGCGGGATCGTTGTACTCCGATAAGTACAGGTTCATCGCGTAAGACAATGCGGACAGCAAGCCCAGGCCGACCGCCCATAGCGGCATGTGTTGCCACTCTCCGCGCTTCATTCCCACGGCAAGGCCGGTGCCAACGAAGATAATGGCAAGGCCGATCCACTTCATCGCGCTCGGCCATTTGCGCTTGACAATGATGTCCATGACGACCGTCATCCAAGCGAATTGGAACAACAAAATAATGCCAAAGGAAGCCGGCAACACAGTCAACGCCTGATAGTAACAGTAACTCACCGCAGCGTTGGCGAGGCCAATGGCGAGGATCAGCCACCACTGCTTCCCGCGAATTCGTGCACCGCGTGGCGTGAACAAGGCGATCACCCAAAGGACCACGAAGGCGATCACGTATTGAATGTCGGTCATCGCGGAGGCACTGAAGCCGTGAGCGTAGCTCAGGCGAAGAATAGGCGAGACGAAACCGTAGCAGGCGCTAGCCATCAGCATCATCAGCATGTATAAGGCCATATCATTTCCTCCTCGCAAAAAAACCGGGTCAGGGCCCGGTTTTCCCACAAGAGGTATGATACCCAAAACGAATTATCGCTGCCAATTACGTGCGATGTCGCGGCGATACTGCATTCCGTTAAAGTGGGCGTTGTCGATCTCGGTGTAGGCGAGATCGATGGCGGACGGGATGTCGTCAGCCAAAGCGCTCACCGTAAGCACTCTGCCCCCGGCGGTCACCAGTTGATCTCCTTGGCGCTGCGTCCCCGCGTGGAAGACGCACACGTTCGGGTGGTGCGTGGATTTCAGCTGAATCGGCGTACCCGCATCCGATCGCGCCGGGTACTCGCCTCCTGCCAGCACGACGCACACAGCCGCTTTGTCCCGCCAGTGGACCTCGATGCCATCCAGCGAATCGTGTGCGACAGCCCACATGATTCCGAGGAGATCGGACTCGAGTAAGGGCAGAACCACCTGTGTCTCCGGGTCGCCAAAGCGAGCGTTAAACTCGATGACTTTAGGGCCGTCGGCGGTGACCATCAACCCGGCATAGAGAACCCCGCGGTACGTAATGCCTTGCGCCTTCAGCAGGTTGATGGTCGGTTCGACGATCGCCCTTGTGGAAAACGCGGTCCAATCAGCCGCGAGAAACGACGGAACAGGGGCGAAGGCGCCCATGCCGCCGGTGTTCGGGCCCGTATCGCCGTCTCCCACCCGCTTGAAATCGCGCGCCGGCAGCATCGGGGTGACACTCGAACCGTCGACGAAGTACATCAGAGAAACTTCTTCCCCTCGCAAAAATTCCTCGATGACGACCTTGTGCCCGGACGAGCCGAAGCGGTTGCCCTCGAGCATGTCCGCGATGGCCGCATTTGCCTCTTCCAGCGTCTCGGCGACTACGACGCCTTTGCCCGCAGCGAGACCGTCTGCCTTGACCACAACCGGTGCCCCAAGGCGCTTGGCGAAGGACTGTGCTTGTTCGACGTCCGTAAACACCTCGTATTGTGCCGTCGGAACGCCAGCCTGACGCATGACGTCCTTGGCAAACGCCTTCGAGGCTTCAAGTTGCGCCGCAGCTTGATTCGGACCAAACGCCGGAATGCCCGCGGCGCGGAATGCATCGACGACCCCCTCCGCCAGCGGTTGCTCGGGACCGACGACGACCAAGTCGATGTGCTCAGAGGCAGCCCACGCGACGAGGGCGTCGTGCTGATTCACAGGGATGTCGACCTTCGTCGCCAGTTCCCACATGCCTGGATTGCCCGGCACCGCGTAGAGTTGCGGCCGTAAGGGACTCTCGGAAAGTTTCCAGGTGATTGCGTGCTCCCGCGCGCCGTGGCCGATGACGGCGACGCGCGGCTGATCCTTCAGTGTCCTCATGCTTTCCCTCCGTCTCAGTGCAGGAAGTGTCGTGCGCCGGTGAAGACCATCGCGATCCCAAATTCGTCCGCCGCCTGGATGCTTTCGTCATCCCGCAGCGATCCGCCGGGTTGCACGATAGCCGTCACACCTGCCGCAGCAGCCACTTCGACCGTATCGCGCATTGGAAAGAACGCGTCGGACCCAAGCACACTGCCCTTTGCCTTCGCCCTCGCCTGTTCCACAGCGATTTTCGCCGCGCCGACGCGGTTCATTTGCCCTGCGCCAATCCCTAGCGTTTGAACGGCGTTCGTCAAGACGATGGCGTTGGACTTCACGAACTGCACGGAGCGCCACGCAAATCGCAAAGCCGCTTGTTCATCCGCGGTCGGTTGACGCTTGGTCACGACGTTCCACGAGACAGGCTCGGCAGCTTGGTCAACTTCCTGCACGAGGAAGCCACCTGACACGCGCCGCCAAGTCGTGGCGCCTTTCGCCCAGAGCGGCTGCCCCATATCGACCGTCAACAGGCGGAGATTCTTCTTCTTTTGCAACACCGCGCGAGCGTCGTCCGAGAAGGCAGGCGCGATGATAATTTCGAGGAACAGCTTTGAGAGCCGGTCTCCCAACGGGCCGTCGACCGGGCGGTTGAGTGCTACGATGCCGCCAAAGATGGAAACCGGATCTGCGTCATGAGCGCGCGAGTAGGCCTCGTCGATCGAGGAGCCAATGCCGATCCCGCATGGATTCATGTGCTTCACCGCGACAACCACCGGGGTCTGAAAATCGTCGAAACCGCGGAGGATGTTCAATGCCGCATCGGCGTCCTGGATGTTGTTGTAAGACAGTTCCTTCCCTTGCAGTTGCTTCGCCCGGGCGATTGTCGCCAAGTTCGCATTTGGTTCCATATAGAAGTGCGCCGCCTGGTGCGGATTCTCCCCATAGCGCAGAGACTGCCTCGAGACGCCCTCGATGGTGAGGGTGCCCGGCCAGTCGCGCTCGCCGTCGCTCACTGGTGCGACAGCGTCGGCAGCAGTGGTCGATTTCGCCAGGTAGTCGGCGACGATGGCGTCATAGCGCGCGGTCTCCTGAAAGACTTTCAGGGCTAATTCGCGGCGCAGGGCCATCTGCGGTCCGTTCTCCCGATACGCCTTGATGATGCGCGGGTAATCGGCCGGATCGACCACGGGAAGGCAGAACTCGTGGTTCTTGGCCGCCGCGCGCAACATGGAAGGGCCGCCGATGTCGATCATCTCGATAGCCTGCTCATCGGTCACACCCGGGCGCGCGATGGTTTGTTCGAATGGATAGAGGTTGACGACGACCAGGTCGATCATCTCGATCCCAAACTTCTCCAACTGCGCCAAGTGCTCAGCGTTGTCCCGACGAGCAAGCAATCCACCGTGAATATGCGGGTGCAGCGTCTTCACGCGCCCGTCCAAAATCTCCTCGAAGCCTGTATACGACTCGACGGTCGTCACAGTTAAGCCGTGTTCCGCGAGATGCTTCGCCGTGTTGCCGGTCGATAGAATGCCGAATCCTAGCTCTTGTAGAGACTGACAAAACGGTACGATGCCATCCTTCTCGAATACACTCACGAGTGCCCACTTTTGCACGTGTCCATCCCACTCCTCTGGCGCCTGGCGGCGGTCTCTATGCATGTGAATTGACGATATGGCAGTTCTTCACTTGAAGCGAACGTCCGGCGTCCCCGCCGCGATCTCGCCGATTTCGTACACGGTTTCTCCTTGATCGGAGAGGAACTGGGTAACCTGCGGCGCAGCCTCTCTCGAAGTCACGACCACGTACCCAATGCCCATGTTCCACACGCGCGTCGCTTCCTCAAAGGCCATCCCGCTTTGTTCCAAGAGCCAAGCGAACACGGGCGGTTGCGGCCAGGATTGTCGGTCGATGACCGCCGTTGTCCCTTCAGGAAGTACGCGCGGAATATTTTCGTTGAGGCCCCCACCCGTAATATGTGCCATGGCGTGCACCGGCAGTCCAGATGCGAGCAATCGCAGAATCGACTGAACGTAGATTCGCGTCGGCGTGAGCAGCCTCTCCGCGACCGTCAGATCATCGCCAGGCAGCCGGTCAGTCCAGCCAAGCCCTGCGCCCTCGACCAATTTCCGAACCAAACTGTAGCCGTTGCTGTGGACGCCGCTCGATGCAAGTCCGAGGATGACGTCGCCTTTGGCCACACGCTCCCCGGAGATCATTTGGCTGCGATTCACGACACCGACCGTAAATCCTGCGATGTCATACTCTCCATCGGCATACATGCCGGGCATTTCGGCGGTCTCTCCGCCGACCAGAGCCGTGCCCGCCAATTCGCACCCCTGCGCGATGCCTGCTACCACCGCCTCCGCCACGTCGACGTCGAGCTTGCCTGTGGCCAGGTAGTCGAGAAAGTAGAGCGGTTCTGCACCGACAGTGAGAATGTCGTTGACGCACATGGCGACGCAGTCGATGCCTATGGTATCGTGTTTTCCCGCCGTAAAGGCGATCTTCAGCTTCGTCCCCACGCCATCCGTCCCGGACACCAGAACGGGTTCCGGGTAGCGTGTGAGATCGAGCGCGAAGCCGCTCGCGAATCCCCCGATCTGCCCAAGTACCCCTTGGCGCTTCGTCTTTTCGGCGAGGGACTTGTAGCGCACCGCCGCGGCATTCCCCGCGGCGATGTCGACACCGGCATCTTTATACAGATCCATTTGTGGAACCTCCTACGTGGACAAGTTCGTGGTGCGGCTCGCGCAGGGATTGATCGATGAGCGTAGTCGGGTAGTTCCGCGTGAAGCACGCGTTGCAAAACGGCACCGCATCACCCTTGTCAAAGCCGAACCCGGCCATTAGGTCGTCGACCGTCAGGAAGGAAAGAGTGTCCGCTTCGATCACCTCACAGATCTCGTCCACGCTGTGGTTCGAGGCGATGAGTTGAGCTTCCGTCGCGGTGTCGATGCCGTAATGACAGGGACTGACGTAGGGCGGGCTGGAAATGCGCACGTGTACCTCCAAGGCACCGGCGGATCGAAGGAGCCGAACGATGCGCCGCGACGTCGTACCGCGGACGATGGAGTCGTCGATCAGCACGACGCGCTTGCCCTCGACGATGGACCGGACGGCGTTGAGCTTCAATCGAACACCCGTATCACGCAACTCTTGCGAGGGTTGGATGAACGTGCGCGCGATGTACCTGTTCTTGATGAGGCCCGTCTCCAGTGGCAGTCCACTCGCTTCGGCGTAGCCTGCGGCTGCCGACACGCTCGAGTCTGGCACGCCGATGACGATGTCTCCGTCGGCGGGATAGCGCTGCGCCAGGATCTTGCCGAGGTGCTTGCGAACGGCGTGGACATTCCAGCCGTCGACATCGCTGTCCGGTCGAGCGAAGTAGACGTGTTCGAACGTGCACATCTTCCGTGCTCGCCGCGTGGCAAAGCGACTCGATTCCAGCCCATGGGCGTCAATGCGGATGAGCTCGCCCGGCTCTACGTCGCGAATGAACTCGGCGCCAATCGTGTCCAAGGCGCACGACTCTGAGGCGACGACGTACGCTTGGCCGAGGTGGCCGAGCACCATTGGCCGCAGCCCAAGCGGGTCGCGCACGGCGACCAGTTCGTCGTTGCCGAGAATGACCACCGAAAACCCGCCCTGGATCTGTTGAGCCGCTGTGGCGACGGCCTCGGCGAGGTCGTCGACGCCCGCCTTGGCAATCAGGTGCGCGATGACTTCCGTGTCGGTCGTGGTTTGAAACAGACTGCCTTCCTGTTCCAAGCGGATGCGCAGCCATTTCGCATTGACGAGGTTCCCGTTGTGACCAATCGCGATGTTGCGCGCGTGTGTGCTCATGGTGATCGGCTGTGCGTTCTGAGGGGTGTTAGCACCGGCGGTGGAATAGCGGACGTGCCCGATGGCCGCGTGGCCGACAAGCCCTTCGAGCTCCCCGTGTTTGAACACGTCCGTCAAGAGGCCCAACGCCTTGTGGCTGTACATCTTCGTGCCGTCAGTCGTCGCGATGCCGGCGGCCTCCTGCCCGCGGTGCTGCAGCGCTACCAGCCCGTAATACGTCAACGGCGCCGCCTGAGGGTGGCCGTAGATTCCAAAGACGCCGCACTCCTCTTGTGGTCTATCTGGTCGATCCTCTGTCTCTATTCGCATGCTGTCCACGCAAAGGTCCTCCCCTTTGTCTCGCGTTCATGCAGCCGCCCCGGCCATTACTGCCCGGACGACTGCGTGGTGATGGTGGCGGTGGGTTGAAGCGTGTTGAAGAAAGAAGGAATCGCCTCTTCGTACGCGGTCGTGAGCGCCGGAAGAGACATCGTTGCGAGCATTTGGTCGCCCTGGCGAACGCTTATCTCCGTCCCCTCGAGCACGCCAATGCGCTTAGCCGGTACCATTGCTGCGGCTGCCAAACCTTGCACGGCTTGCTCGTTAGCGGCCTGCACAGCGACGATGACGCGCCCCTGCGCTTCCGAGAACAGCCAACCGTGTGCATGGACGTCCGCTGGCAGCGACAGCTCGGTCCCGTGCCCACTGCCGATACAAATTTCGGCGAGTGTGACAGCAATGCCGCCCTCGCTGACGTCGTGCGCAGCTTCTACCAGCGACTGCGAAGCCAACTGCTGCAGCAACTGATGCAATCTCGCTTCTTCGTCGAGGTTGAGATACGGTGCGTCGCCAGCCGGACCGTCGCAGACCAGTTCGCCGTACAGCGTACCGTCGAGTGACTCGTCCTCCCGGCCGAGCAACCAGAGGGACATGTGTTGAGCGGCTTTTGGCGCACTCGGCACGCGGTTGCCAATGCCGTCGATCACGCCAATGGCACCTACCACCGGTGTCGGCTGGATGTCGACGCCGCGCGTCTCGTTGTACAGGCTCACGTTCCCGCTGACGACAGGCGTGCCAAGCGCTTCGCACGCTTGTGCCATACCTTCGATAGCGTCGGAGAGCTGTCGCATGATCTCTGGCTTCTCCGGGTTTCCGAAGTTTAGACAGTTGGTGATGGCCAGCGGCTTCGCACCGACCGTGGCCAAGTTTCGCACCGCTTCCGCCACGGCGATCTGACCGCCGCGCCGCGGGTTGAGATAGACGTAACGGCTGTTACCGTCGGTCGCCATCGCGACCGCCTTGTCGACGCCTGGAACTTTGACCAGAGCCGCATCATGACCTGGGCCCAAAACCGTCGAAGCGCGTACGGACGTGTCATACTGGCGATACACCCAACGCTTATCCGCCACACTCGGGTGCGCGAGCAGTTGCAACCACGCCTCGGCAATCGCGAGGTCGGTCGGGATCGAATGGGATGCCTCAGGGCTCCATGGTGCAGCCTCGCGCTCGTATACCGGTGCTTCGTCGACCAGTGCTGCGACGGGCATATCGGCTACGATCTCGCCCTTGAACAAGAGTCGCAGGCGACCGTCATCGGTCACGCGACCGACGTTGGCCACTTCGAGCCCATATCGCCGGAAGATTTCGAATGCTACTTCTTCGCGTCCCCGCTCCAAGACGACGAGCATTCGCTCCTGCGACTCGGACAACATCATTTCGTATGGGGTCATCTCGGTTTCGCGGACAGGTACATCGTCGAGTACCATTTCGATACCGCCACCCGCGCGGCTAGCCATCTCCGCAGAAGAAGACGTCAACCCAGCGGCGCCCATGTCCTGGATACCGACGACCGCACCGGATGCGATGAGTTCTAGACATGCTTCCATCAAGAGCTTGCCAAGGAACGGATCGCCGACTTGAACGGCCGACCGCTCCTTCTCGTGCGGATCCTCCGCCGAGGCAAACGTCGCACCGTGAATGCCGTCGCGGCCTGTTCGGGCGCCGACGACAAACACCGGATTGCCCACGCCCGTCGCCGTGCCGGTAACCATTTGATCACTTTGCAACAGCCCTACACACATCGCGTTGACGAGCGGATTGCCGCGATACGTCGGACTGAATTGCACTTCGCCTCCGACCGTGGGGATACCGACGCAATTTCCGTACCCTCCGATGCCGGCGACCACCTGCCCAAACAGATAGCGCGTGTGCGCATCGTCCAGCGGTCCAAAACGCAAACTGTTGAGGAATGCAATCGGTCGCGCGCCCATTGTGAAGATGTCGCGAAGGATGCCGCCGACGCCAGTAGCAGCGCCCTGGAACGGTTCAACCGCAGATGGGTGGTTGTGGCTCTCCATCTTAAACGCCACAGCCAGGCCGTCGCCGATGTCGACCACGCCTGCGTTTTCGCCTGGCCCCTGCAGTACTTGTGGCCCTGAGGTCGGGAACTTGCGCAAGTGCGCCTTCGAGCTTTTGTAACTGCAGTGCTCTGACCAGAGCACGCCGAAAATGCCCGCCTCCACATAATTGGGTAGGCGACCGAGCTTGGCGACGACTTGGTCGTATTCGGTGTCCGTCAATCCTAAGCTGCGATAGATCTTCTCGTCACGAATTTGCGTTGCCGTTGGCTCCAACAAGTCCGCCTGCCTCCTTCATGTAGCGGTGCATCGACAAAAACATCCGGCGTCCGTCCAAAGAATCCATCCACTCCGTCACTGCTCGTTCCGGGTGGGGCATCAGGCCAAGGACGTTGCCCTTTTCGTTCAAAATCCCTGCGATGTCGTGCAGGGAGCCGTTTGGGTTATGCGGGTAAGCAAACGCTACGCGATTGGCCGTTTCGAGGGTCTTCACAACATCGCCATCGGCCACATACCGACCTTCGCCGTGTGCTATCGGCACGCGGATCCGCTCCCCGAGCTGATAGTCAGACGTGAATGGGCTCTGGTTATTTTTCACAACCAGTTCTGTCATCTCGCATCGAAATTGCAAATTGTCGTTGCGCAACAGTGCACCAGGCAATAGGTGAGACTCTGTGAGCACCTGGAACCCGTTGCAGATGCCAAGCACCAATTTCCCGCGTTGCGCCTCCCGTTTCACGGCGTCGACGACGGGTGAAAACCGCGCGATGGCGCCACTGCGCAAGTAATCTCCATAGGAAAAGCCACCTGGTAAGACGATGGCGTCGTAACCCGACAGATCGTTTTGGTCGTGCCAAATGAGATCTGCTTCATCGCCCGTGACGTCGCGGATAGCCGCGGCTGCGTCGCGATCGCAATTCGATCCCGGAAAGACAATCACAGCCCACTTCATGAGAGGGCGACCTCCTTCAGGGTGTAGGCGTACGTCTCCATGACAGGATTCGATAAGACGCGTTCACACATCTCCTCAACCCGCGTCTTCGCTTGCTGTTCGGACTCTCCTTGCACGGTCAAATGCATGTATTTGCCGATGCGCAAGTCACTTGCCTCACTGTAGCCGAGCGTGTGGAGAGCTTGTTCTACCGCGTGACCTTGCGGATCGAATACAGATGGTTTGAGCCAGATGCGAACTTCCACTTCGTACGTCTTCACGTTGACGACCCCTTTCACGTTGTGCGTGCGGTATGTGGCAGCGAATTAAGAGATGGCCGTGAGTCGAGCGAACACCTCTTGGTAGGCGTCCTCCACGTCCCCTAAATCCTGTCGAAATCGATCCTTATCCAACTTTTTGCGCGTTTCGCTGTCCCAGAGGCGGCAGGTATCCGGGGAGATCTCGTCGGCCAGGACGATGCTCCCGTCAGTCGCTTTGCCGAATTCGAGCTTAAAGTCCACCAGAATGAGCTGGCACGCTGCAAATTTCGCCTGCAAAAGGCGGTTGATGGTCAGCGCCTGTTCCCGAAGCAACGCCAATTCGGAACTCGTCGCAAGCCCCAAAACGAGCGCGTGGTCATCGGTGATGAGGGGATCGCCCAAGTCGTCGTTCTTCAAGTAGAACTCGACGATTGGATGTGGCAGATCCTCGCCTTCCGCAACGCCAAGACGCTTGGAGAAGGTGCCCGCGGCGATGTTCCGAACGACGACCTCAATAGGTACAATTTGTACCTTCTTGACGAGCGTCTCCCGCTCGGAGAGCTGTTCGACCAGGTGTGTGCGCAGGCCGTTGGCTTCAAGGTAGGCAAACAATAAGTTGCTCATCTGGTTGTTGATTGCGCCTTTCCCTGCGATTTGCCCGCGCTTTACGCCGTTAAACGCCGTGGCGTCGTCCTTGTAACTCACTTTCACAACTTCTTGGTCGTCTGTGGCGTACACTTTCTTTGCCTTTCCTTCATAAAGCAGCGTGTCGACGGTCATGGTGTATCGCTCCTTTTCAATGGGCAGCTACCTGTGACTTGGTTCCACAGCCATTAGAGGCCGAGGCGCTCGAAGATGGTGTCGACGTGTTTCGTGTGCCAGCTCGGGTCGAAGCACTCATCTATCTCCGCGTTCGACAAGTACGACTTGACGGTCTCCGATTGGAGCACGAGTTCCTTAAACGACGTGCCTTGCTCCCACGCCTGCATCGCCAACGGCTGCACCGTGTCATAGGCCAACTCGCGGGACAGGCCTTTATCGATGAGCGAGGTAAGCACGCGTTGCGAAAAGACCAACCCGTGCGTGCGATCCATATTGCGCCGCATGTTATCCGGGTACACGTGAAGGTCTTTCAAGATGCGATTCATGCGGTTCAACAGGTAATCGACGAGGATGGTCGCATCCGGCAGGATGACCCGCTCGACTGACGAGTGGCTGATGTCCCGTTCGTGCCACAAGACTACGTCCTCCAGGGCCGGAACGACGTACCCACGCAGGATGCGCGCGAGGCCGGAAATCTGTTCACAGGACACTGGATTGCGCTTGTGCGGCATCGCCGACGAGCCCTTTTGCCCTTTGTAGAACGGCTCCTCTAGCTCGCGAACCTCCGATTTCTGCAAGCTGCGGATCTCGGTTGCGATTTTATCCAGCGTCGTACCGATGAGCGAGAGCGTGAACATGAACTCTGCATGGCGATCCCGCTGCAGCGTCTGCGTACTGATGGGCGCCGGCTTGAGGCCGAGGCGCTCGCAGACAATCGCTTCGATGCGCGGGTCCACATTCGCGTAGGTCCCGACCGCGCCTGAGATCTTGCCGTAGCGGATGCGCTCACAAGCCGCGTCAAACCGCTCCAGGTCGCGCGTGAGCTCCGCGTACCACAGCGCCACCTTCAGCCCAAACGTCGTCGGTTCTGCGTGTACGCCGTGCGTACGCCCCATCATCACCGTATCCTTGTGCGCCCGGGCGAGCGACTTGAGCGTGCCAAGCAGCGTCTCGATGTCGCTTCTAATCAGGGCGATGGGCTCCAACATCTGCGCGCAAAGCGCGGTATCGACGACGTCCGTCGAGGTCAACCCGTAGTGAACCCACTTTTTCTCTTCACCAAGTGACTCGGAAACGGCGCGGGTGAAGGCGACGACGTCATGGCGCGTCTCCTGCTCGATTTCGAGCACCCGGTCGACGTCGAACTTGGCATTCTGACGAATTTTCTTGGCGTCCTCAGTCGGGATGACGCCCAGTTCAGCCCAGGCCTCCACCGCCAGAATTTCAACTTCGAGCCACCATTTCATACGGGCTTCGAGCGTCCATAAACGTGCCATCTCAGGTCGACTGTAGCGATCGATCAAGGTTGGTCCTCCTCTTCATTTCTTCCCTCATATCGTAACACGAACGAGCTCATACACGAACATTAAAATAAATACCATAAAAATTGTTCGGGTTTTCACCTGATTCGAGCGAAAAAGAATCGGCGCCCTGCGATATGGCACGCAAAACGCCGATTTTCCCCCACCCTTAACTGACGTAGAACACGTAACGCCAGATGGCCAAGATGACGATGATGTACATGAGCCAGTGAATCTTCACGTGTTCGCGGCGGAAGATCATTTGGATCAAGTTGATGATGACAAACGCAGCAAATCCGACAGCGATACCGTTGCTGATGCTGTAGGTGAGTGGCATCGCGATGATGGTCAAGAAAGCCGGCAACGCAATGCCGATGTTGTCCCATTCGATGTTGCGCACGGCACTCATCATCAGGACGCCGACGATGATCAGTGCAGGCGCGGTCGCCTGGTCTGGAATCACGAGTGCGAGCGGCGCGAGAATGAGTGCAATCCAGAAGAGGATACCTGTGGTCACAGCCGTCAAACCTGTGCGACCACCAGCGGCCACGCCGGAACCGCTCTCGACAAACGCGGTAATCGTACTCGTGCCAAGCAATGCACCGATGCTGACGCCGAATGCGTCCACGAGCATCGCTCGCCCTAAGCGCTTGTGTCCCTTGTCGCCTTCGAGCAGACCTGCCTTGCTCGCCGTGCCGACAAGCGTTCCGAAGGTGTCAAACATCTCGACGAAGGTGAACGTGAACAGGGCGCTCACGAGACCGTAGTGCCAAATGCCGGTGAGGCTCAGCGATCCCACTTCGAGATGGCTGAAGTTGGGCAACCAAGAACCGTGCAGACCAGACAAGGTGGTGACACCCATCGGGATGCCGATGATGGTGGTGACGATAATGCCGATGATCATCGCGCCAGGAATGCGCAGTGCCATCAATACGCCGATGAGCAACACGCCGATGATGGTCAGGTCGGTGTCAGCGCTGTGCAGCGAGCCGAGGTTCGGCTGCCAGCTAAAGTTGTCGATGATGCCGCCAGGCTGGTACGTAGTCGGCGCCGAGCCAGTGAACGACATGGAGATGAGGTCTCCGTCCTTGAATCCGATCATCGTAATGAACAAGCCAATACCCACGGTGATGGCGGCCTTCAACGAGTCCGGCACCGCGACGACGAGCAATTGCCGAATTCGTGTAATCGTAAGGATGATAAAAACGATACCAGAGATAAATACGGCGCCCAGTGCATCCTGCCAAGGCATATGCCCAGGCCCATGGCCGTTTTGTGCGGCAATGACTGCAAAATAGGCGTTCAGACCCATACCTGGCGCCAGGGCGATGGGATAATTGACGAACAGGCCCATCAAGAGCGTCACCAGGCCAGCGCCTACGCACGTCGCGAAGAAGACGGCCTTCTCATCCATGCCCGTCCCGGCCAAAATGCTCGGGTTCAAAAAGATGATATACGCCATCGCCATGAACGTCGTGACGCCTGCCACGATTTCACGGCCGACGGTCGTATTGTTCGCCCGAAGGCGGAATAGGCGACCTAAAACCCCATGTTCTTGCATTTGATCTGTATTTATAGACAAGAAACTGCCCCCTTATCCAAACTTGAAGCCTATTCCCACTCGATCGTCGCAGGCGGCTTCGAGGTCACGTCGTAGACGACGCGGTTTATCCCGTCTACCTCATTGACGATCCGCGTGGAGATCTTCGCGAGTACGTCCCACGGAATATGCGCGAAATCCGCCGTCATTCCCTCCTGGGACACGACTGCACGAATGGCGAGCGTAAACGCGTATGTCCGCTCGTCGCCCATCACACCGACCGTTTGGTTACTCGTCAACACGGTAAAGTATTGCCAAATTTCCCGGTCTAGTTCCGCATTCGCGATCTCCTCGCGCAAAATGGCGTCGGACTCGCGCACGATGGCGAGCTTGTCCTCCGAGATTTCACCCATGACGCGAATCGCCAGGCCAGGTCCCGGGAACGGTTGGCGCCAAACCAATTCGCTTGGCAGACCCAATTCTTCGCCGAGCCGTCGCACTTCATCCTTAAACAGTTCCTTGAGCGGCTCGATGATCTCGAACTGTACATCCTCTGGAAGCCCGCCGACGTTGTGGTGGGACTTGATGGTCGCAGCTGTCTTCGTCCCGCTCTCCACGATATCCGTGTACAGCGTCCCTTGAACGAGATACTCGAACGGCCCTAACCGCTCCGATTCAGCTTCGAACACGCGAATGAACTCTTCGCCGATGATCTTGCGCTTGCGCTCAGGATCTGAGACCCCCGCCAGCTTGCCGAGGAATCGATCAGACGCATCCACGCGCACCACGTCGACGCCGAGCTGGCCGCCGAGGTTTTGCATCACGCCGTCTGACTCGCCTTTGCGAAGCAGGCCGTGATCGACGAACACTGCGGTCAACTGATGCCCGATGGCTCTATGCACGAGTGCAGCTGCAACAGACGAATCAACACCACCGGAAAGAGCGCACAGCACGCGTTTCTCGCCGACCTTCTCGCGAATGCTGACGACGGATTCCTCAATGAGATTCTGCATCGTCCAATCCGCTTGGCAACCGCACACGTCGAACACGAACTGCCGGAGCTGATCCATGCCATACGCGCTGTGGTGCACCTCTGGATGGTACTGAACCGCGTAAACGCCCTTGTCTGGCGCGCTCATAGCGGACACCGTGCCTGTCGTCGTGCGAGCGTCCAACTGGAAACCCTCCGGCACGTGCGTGACGACATCGCTGTGACTCATCCACACAGGCTGCGCAGACGGCTGTCCAGCGAACAGCTGACAAGCTCCCGGTTGGACTTCCAGCTCGGCACGTCCATATTCACGAACCGCACCGCGCGCCACGTCCGCATGAAACGTGCGGGCGATGAGTTGCATGCCATAACAGATGCCGAGAATGGGGACGCCGAGGTCGAACACGGCCGGATCGACCATGGGTGCACCTTCCGCAAACACGCTCTTCGGGCCACCGGAAAAGATGATGCCCTTGAGGCGCTTGTTGCGAAGCTCGCTTGCCGGCACATCGTGCGGAAGGAGTTCAGAGTACACGTTCAGTTCGCGGATCCTTCGCGCGATGAGCTGATTGTATTGCCCTCCAAAGTCCAGGACGACGACGACTTCATGGTCTGACATATTGCACTTCCCTTTCTATTTGGAAGCCGAAAGCAAATCTCCGACTCCCTTGAGGTTGGTTGTAATGTTCAACTGCACAAAAAAGGCCGCCTTCGCGCTCTGCCCCATCAGGGTTCCCCAACATAGGTTTCCCTAGCAATGGAAAAACAGATACGAAGGTCGGCCTTTGACAAGAAGCGAGTGCGGACAGCAAACAATAAAGAAGCTGCCGAGCGCAGGACGCAGCTTGGCGCAATCAAAAAGAAACCGACCTCGTAGTCAGGCAATTTGCGGTCGCCCGGTAGAGACTGCTGAGCCATATCCCCAGCATTATACGAGTCTCCAATTACGCCACTCATTCTACCTAGTCGGGTCTATGTCGTCAATTGGAGATTTGTGTCGTCTTTTTGACTGATCCATGAGCCGCAGCCACTTCATCGTGGTCTGACGCATCGCCGTGGCGGCTTCGCCATCGAGGGGTTCTCCACCATATAGCACGCGTTCGGCCGCCTGCACCCACGCCTTGTACTCCGCCTGCGCGATGCCGGCACCGAAGGCGAACGGCCACAACTCGCGAAGCGTCGCCGCGCGGTCGATCCGGTGCCGCCGTCGAAGCCTCCGCCACAATAGGCCATACGCCCGTGCAAACGCCCGTCTCGGTTCTTTTTGCCACAGCCGCTCCAAGCGGTACAAGGTCCACTTCGTCCGCCACACCAAGAGCGCTATTGCAGCAGCCAGGAGACACCCACAAAGGACCCACAGCGCTACGTGGATCAGCTGCGCTTGCGACCAGAACGTTGTCGTGCCACCCCCGCCCGCGCTGGCCGGCGGTGAGGCTGGTTGCCGCGCAGGGGGCTGTGCCTTTTGCGGCGTCGGCGCGCTCGGCGAAGCTGGCGTGGTCGAAGCGGCTTCCTTTCCGGCTGCAAAGGGCATTTGAAAGTTCGGCGTCGGATCGAACGGGATCCACCCGTAGGCTGGGAAGTAGACTTCTACCCACGAGTGCGCGTCGTCGTTGGTGATGATGTACTTGTTGGTGCTCGCCGCGTCGCTAAAATCTTGCGATCCCGCCGCAAACCCTGTTACCCACCGCGTCGGCACGCCAAGGGTGCGAAGCATCACCGCCGCCGCCGAGGAGAAGTTGTTGCAATAGCCCACTTTGCTCGAAAAGAGGAACTGTTCTACGTAATCCTGGTGCGCCCCCGGAACAGGTACACCGGTGGTCTGGTACGTATAATTGGCCTGCAGATACTGGACGATGGCCATCACTGCCGCGTATTCGGTCTTCGCGCCACTTTGTCCGACGATATGCTGTGCGAGTTGGCCGACGTCACGCGGCAATTCCGAGGGCAACTGCAAGTCGTTCTGTGCGATGTCGCTTGGCACTTGCGCCTTCACGCTGGAGACTGGCGTGTCGTCCTTCATCAAGATGGTGTATGGATCCCGCAACTCTTCTGTCTCGACCTCGTACGACTGCCCACTTTGCAGGTTCGGTGCCTGAATGTTCCCCTGTGCGGTATCAACCGCGAAGTGGCCCTGATAGGTACCTGGCAGTTTCCGCACGTCGTCCACTCTGTAGCCGCCAAGTAGGGCTCTTGTGCTGACGCTGTCCGAGTCGAGGGTGATGGTCTGGTTGAATACAACCGTCGGTAGATTGTGATAGGTGTAGGTGCCTACGCCTGTGATTTTGTGCCCCACCGTCTGCTGCGACATCTGCGCGTCGGTGAGCTTGGCCGATGTCCACCCCTTGCCCGTATACGTCGAGAGCGTCTGCCCGCGCAAATACGTCGGGTAACGGCTGCTCACACTCAAAACCTGCTCGTCGCTGGCAACGAACGAACCGCCGAGGTGGCTGTTGTCCAATTGATAGCCGATGGTCTGGATGCCTGCCCCACTGCCCTCTGGCCCCTTGCCCAACGGATTGGGCCACAAGGCTGGCTCTTTTGGCGTGGCATAACCGACCACGAGCGCGATGGCCACCAGCGCGAGTACGGACGGGTAAAAGCGCATCCCGGGTTTGGAACCAGCGACCGCGAAAAAACTCACGCGCTGCAACTGGTTGAGGCCCAGCACCACGAGGAAGAGCGAGACGACCACCACGATCTCACCGTTTGGATGCACTTGTGTATTCCCGTCGATCGCGGCTAGCACGACGATGGCGAGAACGTTGTAGAACATCCAGAGGCGAGAGCGGGCGCTGGCGTAGGAGACGAGCCAGTAGACGATCGTCACACCACAGACGAACAGGAACGTCTGCAGCGGTTCGGAAATCGAAGTCTCTACGAAAGCCGCTAGCACTTGGTGCAACAGAATACCTGGCATGTGTACGACCGAAAGGGCGAACGTCGTGTGAGTGGGGCGCCAATAATAGGCGACATATGCAAAGGCCGCCGCAAGTGCGCCCAATCCGCGTACCCACCACCATCGAAACACCATGCTGAAGGCTAGCACAGCGAACGGTAGGATAAACGTCTTCGGCCCGCTCAGCAGCCCAAGCTGAGCGATGGGCGGGAAGAAACTATAGAGCCACACCGCACAAATCAGGGCGTGGGCGCCTCGCTGCAAAACTTTAACGTGCCGAAATCGACGCACCGGACGCACCTCCTCTGCGCAGAAAAGACAGTTGATCCGCATTGCGAATGAGATACACCTGCGCGCCCGACGCCAACAGGCGCTCGTAGCCGACGTGCTCCTCCTCTGTCAATCTGTCCCGAGTCACCGGAACGAACAGCTGAACGCTGCCCTGGCGTTTTAGATGAGACAAGGCCACCGCCATATCCTTGTCGAGCCGCGGCGAGATCACCACAAACACCGTTCCACGCGTCGATTCGTCGCTAATGCGGCGCAGAAAGGACAAGATGTCACGCGGGCTGTTCGGCTGCATCGCGGCGAGTGACTCCATGCACCGGTTCAATAGGGCCGAGTCGAGTCCGGTTGGAAAGGACAAGTGCGGCTGCACAGGTACCACCATGCCGAACTTGCGGTGATTGTCGTAGGCGTAGCGCATAAGCGACGCCGTGATCGACATGGCCAAATCGAACTTCGCCGCCTGCGCCTCGGACGCGTACGAGGTCGCGGTGTTGTCCGGGATAAACTTGAACTCGGACGTCACATGGAGCTCGAATTCCTTGGCCAGGAGGGTGCCCCGCCTGGCGGTCATCGGCCAGTGAATTCGACTGATCCTATCCCCTTGGACGAATTCACGCACGCCAATGACGTTGCTCGACTCTTCACTTCTGCGATTCGTCGGCTGGCGCTCACCATATTCGTCTGGCGCGTGTCCGGACCATCCACGAACTGGGACCACCTTGGGATAGACAACCACTCGCTCGCTGTACTCAAATTTGCGACCGATGCGGACAAAACCGAGAAGGTCTCCAGTCTCCACAGTCGTGTGGCCGATCTGATACACGCCGCGAGGCAGACTTCTCACGGTGTATGTATACTGGGTTTCGCGTCGCCACAAAGGCACGTGGATTTTATCCAAACCCGAGGTTTGAAACAGCCACCTCGTCGGCAACCCTTCGTGAATCCGCACCCAAAACAGGGGCCAAAGGGACTTGTGCGCAATGGCGACGCGAACGCTCAAATTCTGACCAGCCGTCAATCGGTGCGACGACAGTTGCCGTTGTACGCGCATGCGCGCGAACGAGGAAAACAGGGTCGCCCACTCGTAGATGGCGATGACGAGACCGAAGTAAAAGAGAAACCAGGCAAAAAAACCGCCTGTCACCATCCCGAAGATAAACAGGCCCACCATCGAGAGGCCCGTGAAGCTAGCCGTGAGTCCGACTCGCAGACGCATTAGCGGAAGGCTCCTTGCGCCGCGGGGACAGGCACCGAGTCGAGCAACTGCTGGACGACTGCGCGCACACTGAGACCTGACAAGCGGGCGTCGGCGGTCAACAACAGTCGGTGTCCAAGTACGTACGGCGCCAAGAAGCGCACGTCATCAGGGATCACATAACTCCGATTCGCGAGGAAGGCTGAAGCCTGGGCCGCGCGAAACAGCGCCAAACTCGCGCGCGGGCTGGCGCCGAGATAGACGTCCACGTGATCCCGCGTCCGTTGGACGAGTTCGACTACGTATTTTTGAATCTCCTCGTCCACGTGTATGTCGCGCACCTGTCGGCGCCACTCGACGATGGTCTTCGGCTCGATCACGGCGCCGATTTCCTCGATGGGATGCTGCTTTTGCTGCCCTTGGAGAATGTGCAATTCCTCTTGTGCACTCGGATACCCCATCTGAAATTTCAACAGGAACCGGTCCAGTTGGGCCTCCGGAAGCGGAAACGTGCCTTCGAATTCGATCGGATTCTCCGTGGCGAGGACGAAGAACGGCGCTGGTAAATCGTACGTCTCTCCATCGGCGGTCACCGTTTGTTCCTCGAGCGCCTGCAGGAGCGCCGATTGCGTCTTCGGCGACGTGCGGTTGATCTCGTCGGCCAAGACGACTTGTCCAAAGATCGGGCCGTGGCGGAACTCAAACGACTGTGTTTTCTGGTTATAAATCGATACGCCTGTGACATCAGACGGCAGTAAGTCGGGTGTGAACTGAATCCGCCGAAAATGACAGCCGAGCGTCTTGGCGGTCGCCCGTACCAACATGGTCTTGCCTACACCGGGCACGTCCTCAATGAGACAGTGGCCACCGGCCAAAAGCGCTGTCAGAACGAGTCGAATGACGTCATCCTTGCCGACGATAACCTTTTGAATGTTTTGAACGACGGGTTTAACTTGGGGGTGCCAACGGTCAAATTGAATATTCGTCGCAATCTCTGTCACGCTTTCGCCACCTATCCGACATGATGATGCTGCACAATCTAGGCATATCGTCGAAATCGCGACCGCCAGTACACCAAATTGTGACAAAATAATCCCTATGTATCTCTATCCTATCAAATTGCTCGTTTACAGGCTATGGAAGAAGGCGAACAGGGAGGGAATCCATGCAAATGCACGATTTACTGCCGGATGGTGACACGAGTGCCAAGCGTGACGCGCGATTGCAAATCCATCACGTCCTGGTTATACATCCTGATACAGCCGTGCGAGACGCGCTTGCCGACGCTCGCGGGATTGTTCGTGCCGTGTATGCCGTAGTGGGGGCGTGACAGCCCGAGCCAATACGCACCATAGGGGCCTCCAGGGTCTTTTTCGCGATTGACAATGGTGTATTCGCCAAGCGGCGTTTGCGTGAGGATGCGGCCGATGCCAACCGGGTAGCTCTTGACGACGGTGTTGCCGTTCAAGAGATGCAATTTTCTCTGCGACAAATCCACGATGATCCGATAGTCCGCCATGTCGCTGCCCCCCAACTGCGTGCGCCTACCTATGTATACGCGACAGGCGCACAGTCGGCTACAGGGGACTGACTTATTTTTCAATAGCCACGGGCGTTCCAACCTGCACGAGCCGATAGAGTTTCTTTGCCGTCTCAATCGGCAATTCGACGCATCCATTGCTCTGGGGATATCCGTACGACGCCCGCGGATACCCGTGAATGGCCGTGTTCCCGACCAAACCCATGACCCATGGCACATTGGGGATGTGGTAAGTCTCGCCGTCGGGATCGACCCCGCTCATCGTCGCCGACTGCACCATCGAATGAATGTAGTACTGCCCAGGCTGCGTGGTTGCACCAGTGACTCCCGTATTGCACAAAGATTTCAGGAGCGGCTTCCCATTGCGGTACAGCGTCAACGTCTCAGGCAGCGTCTCGGTCACGACGATGCGTTCATTACTCGCGACGATAAACGGCCGCTCGATAGTCTGGTTCGCCAAGTATTGCCCACGTGTACTCACAGGGCCCGCTACGCCGCCTTCGATGGTCATATGAACCGTCTCTGCCGGCGACAAGGCCTTGGCGGGGATGAACTGTGCGGTCGTATCGCTCGTCCAATCGATCTGCCCGGCCACCGACGGCGAAAACTGAATGTCTTGGGCCAACTGCGCCCGGTTGGCTATCGGGGCACTGAACGTAAACGTAAACGGACCGTCTGCAGGGACGTCGAACTGCCAGATCCCCGGGTCCGTCGTGACGGTAAGCGGTGGGGCAGTCGCGCCGTCCACCGCGGTCGCCTTCGTCCATGGGGTGGTCCCAGGCCCCGCTGCACGTCTCAGTACGATGTGATAGGCTGTACCTTGTGGCAGCGATGCAGGGATCCAGACCTTACTCGCAGGCTTTCGGACAAGCGTTTGCTGCGTCTTCCCATCCAACACCCAAGTCATGCTCGCCACTGGGTGGTTAAAGGAGAGTTCCACACCTTTGGCAGCGCTGGTGGCGACGACGCCGTCGTATTCGAGCTCTGGGGTAGGCTGTCGCTTCATCGTGGAACAACCCGTGAGTGCAAAACAGCAGGCGAGGGCAAGGATAAACCACCGCAGGCAACCCTTTGTGTACACTGGCATCAAGTATCACGATCCTTAAAGACAAAGAGAACTGCTACTACCGTATTCGACGCAATGCCACACGTCAATGTTACAAATAGATTTCAGAAGGGGGTGAGCAGATGACACCTGAGCAACGATTGCAGACCGTTCGGCCTGGCCAACAGTTTTTGCACTACAAAGGCGGCCTGTACACGTTTCACAGCATCGGTCGTCACAGCGAAACAGAGGAATGGTTCGTCATCTACGCGACACAGGCCGGCGACATCTGGATCCGCCCCTACGACATGTTTTTTGAAACGGTCGAAGTCGACGGAAAGTGCGTCCCTAGGTTTCAGGCAGTAGAGGAATAGAGGCGTGCACCTCGTGTGAATCGGTACGGCGCTAGACTCATACAACGGCGCGCCAACATCCCATGGCGCGCACCCCCTTTCTCGATGGGTGAAGGCCAGGCGTTGCGAAACTTGCGAGTGGTGCGCAAGTCAATCTGCGGTCGATGTCCGTCCGTCGCGGTGTAGCATATCGTACAAGATCAGCCACATCGCATGTGACCAGCCAAGTGGTGTATTCTCGTTCGGCGTTTTGCTGACTGGCCGATAGAGTTCGGGGATCTCGTGCGCAGCCGTCATGACCTCCTGCGAGCGCTCCAAATACTCCGCTGCCTTGTCGTGGTGCCCAAGCAGGGCATGACAGATGCCCAGCCAAGAGAATCCCATACACCACTCGGCTTCGCGTCCATCCTCACTGTAATACTTGTCTCCCGGGTAGCGAAGGACGCCATGCGTCCGCAACAAGGCCGCCTCGACTCGCTCGACGATCACCTCCGCCAGTCCAACAGGCAAGAGCTGATACGGGTAAATCAGGCTGAGCAAGGCCAAATCGACGTCTTTGGAAACGCTTTCGCGAGGGAGTGTGAGGTAGAGCGAGCTGAGGCCCTGCTGAATCGGTTCCCACGGCACGTCGACAAACGGGCGCACCGCCAGCAGGCCTGCGACGCACGCACCGATGCTGCTCGCATGCACCTCTCGGTTCTCTTCCCAAACGCCGTTGTCTGCGTCGTGCCAGTATTCAAGTGTCGTCAAATAGCGAACGAAGAGCGAGAGAACCCGCCAGTCTTGCTCGTCGCGCACCAAGTTCTTCTTGCGCCGCAACCCCTCGCCCACGCCGAATAGAAACGCTCCAATGGCGTCGTTTTGCGCGTTGCCCCACGGTTCGCGAACTTCTTCCAGCAAGTTTGCGCTATAGCGCGGGTGGATGTACTCAAACGCCTCTCGTGGGCGATGCTGTGCGTGGTATTCCAACTTCCACATGTACTTGCGGAAGATGTCGAACAAGCTGTGATAGGTGCGTTCGAATCTCCCGTTGTCGCGCTCCAATTCGGACAACGCGATATAACAACTGTCTCGAACCCAAACATAGTGATACGTGTTTGAAGGGCTTGCTACGTAAAGGCCATTTGCCTGCCGCAATGTATCTAGAACCTGCTGCACTTGGTCCCGCATATGAAAACACCCTCCTCTCCCTACACAGTCTAGAGAGGGAGTCCGGAGGGTGTGATTAAGTTGGGCCTTTACCCGTTATCGTACACTGGCCACTTCCACGGGGAGGTTGACCTTGACGCGGCCATTAAGCATATCGATTTGCGTTTGGTAGTACTGTTGGAGCGTCCCCACGTCGGACCAGTACCCAGCTGACACATACCCTTGCATCGCCACCCCTTGTTCGAGAAGCAGCGGGAACAACTCGCGCCCGAAATCGTACGGTCTGTCCGCCGGGATCCACTGGAATATCGACGGCTCGAGAATGTAAATCCCCGTATTTACCAAATACGTCCTATCGCGTTCGAAAGTCTGAGGTTTTTCCACAAACCCAGTGATTCGCCCATTCACATCGATCTCGACGACACCGTAGCCGAGCGGGCATTCCACACGTGTCAAAAGCAGGGTGGCCACCGCACCACCGCGGCGGTGTGCGTGCATCGCCGCAGACAGGTCAAAATCCGTTAAACCGTCACCACTCATCACGATAAATGTGTCATCGAGATGACTGTGTAAGGCACGAACTCCTCCAGCAGTGCCCAAGGGGACGAGTTCATCCTGGTAGCGAATGTGGACACTCCATGCACTGCCGTCAGCGAAGTAGTTCCGAATGGCATCTGCCATATAGCAGACCGTCATGGTAATGTCGTGAAAGTCGTGCTTCGCCAGTAACTCCACGATGTACTCCAGCGTGGGACGGTCTAGTAGTTGCAGCATGGGTTTGGGCAGTAGCCTCGTCAAAGGTTGTAATCGGGTTCCCTTTCCCCCCGCCATGATGACAGCTTTCATGTCCATGTCCCCTTCGTCTCGTCATGAAATATCGTGTTTGTGGCAAGTATATAAACTTAAAATTAGGACTATGACATGCGTATCCGCTTTCATCAAAACAAATCTTCATTGTTTCGGAAACTATCCCGAAACACTGCTATACGAGCGTTCAATCTGCCAAGCAAAAAATGCACGGGCCAGAAAACCCGTGCATAACTATACATTTGTTGCTAGTTCACAGAACGCTCTAACGTACTCCGTCCTTACGCGGTCGGCGCCTCTACAGTGGACGCCTTCACAACGACGCAGCCGTACACTTGGATTGTGTGCTCGGCGATCCGCCGCCAATCAAAGCGACTGAGCTCCTGCTCTGCGACCGTAGATAGACTGTGAGAGAGGTTGGGATCGAACAGCAGACGCTTAATTTGGCACGATAGGGAGGCCGCGTCACCGGCGTAGGCCTTCAATCCGTTGTGTTCATGGCGGACGATATCACAAAGCCCTCCAACGTCGGACACGACGACAGGCACGCCGGCCGCCATCGCCTCCAGGGCCACAATGCCGAACGGTTCGTAGAGACTCGGGAACACGGCCACCCGGGCGCGGTGGAACAGGTCGTTTCTCGTGTCATCGTCGACAAAGCCCCAAAACTCGACGCAATGACCAAGGCCCAATCGCTCAGACTGATCCCTCAGGGCCTGTTGCATGGGTCCTTGCCCGAGAATGACAACGCGCGCGTCGGGCACATCCTGCAGGATGTCCGACGCAGCGTCTAGCAGAACGTGAACGCCTTTCTCCCGGACCAGCCGCCCGATAAAGAGAATGATCGGTCGCTCCTCACAAACATCGTCGGGTGTTCGATGACCCTTCGCACTCTCCAATAGCCGTCTGTCGACGCCGTTCGGAATGACGTGGACCTTCTCGCCCGGGAGCGCGAACACATCCATCAATTCGTGCAGCATATAGGTGCTGCAGACAATCACTTCCGACGCCTCGTACGTCAGCCTCCACTCGATATGGTGAATGTGTCGCTGGACGTCCGTTGAAATACCGTGATTTCGTCCGTGCTCCGTCGCGTGAATCGTCGCGATCAAGGGAATGCCGTAGTGTTGCTTGAGTAGGCACGCAACTTCGCCGACAAGCCAGTCGTGGGCGTGTATGACGTTGAATTGGTAGCCCTCGACTTCAATCATTTGGCGGCATCGCGCAAGCATGGCCAAATTGAGTTGCAGCACGAAGTGGATAAACTCTCCACCATCCGGCTGCGCAACTCGCACGCGGTGAACATGAACGCCTTCGACGATTTCGTCCAATGGGTAACCGTCCACTGCTGTAGTCACGACGTGAACCTCGCACCCTTGTTCGACCAGGTGGCGGCTGAGGTCATAGACGTGTCGCGCCAGGCCGCCAACTGTCATCGGTGGAAACTCCCACGAGAGGAGCAAGACGCGCACGACGTCCCTGTCAGGTAGGTCGGCAGCATGCTGTGGATTAGACTGAAAGCACCGATAGTCTAGGTTCGGGAAAATGGGGCTCAGTGCCTCCGCATCCGAAACGTAAGAGACGTCGATGTCGCGCTGATCGAGCATCGAACAGAGGTGGCGGAATCGGTTGACATGCTGTTTGGTCCGCTCAACGGCGTAATCGACGGTCGTTTTGCTGTCCATGATGAAGGCGAAATCACTACTCTCTGCCAACATCAACTCGCGTGCGGCTTGGTTCAACGCCCGGCGCACGAGTGACGAGGGGTGTACATACGCATCGGCCAACCTCGTCATCTGCAGTTCGCAGTCGTGCAAGGCCGGATAGATCCAATCATTGTCCCCTTGCAGCCAGACGTCGCCGTACCCACCCCTTCCCCAGGTGGAGAAGTCGAGTGTCGCCAATTGGAAATCGCCGTACATGTCCAGGTACTCGGACGGCGTGATCGATTTGATCTCTGTCTGGTCGTAATGCATCTTTCGAAACAGCATGTCGAGGAAGATGGGGCCTTCATACCACCAATGGCCAAACAGCTCCGCATCGTATGGCGCGGTCACGACAGGCAGGCGGCCCATCCGGCTCTTGGCATAGGCAACCTGCTGCGTTCTATTAAACAGAAAGTTACCGGCGTGCGTGGCCGCCTTTTCACGGGCGAGGTGGAAGTCGTATAACGCCTTCTCTCCTGTCTGGCCTGTGATTCGATAGTACTTGATGCCGGTGTTGAGGCGGATACCCTCTTTATGAGCAAAGGGTTGTAAATCTTGTTCGGGGAGATCAAATCCGATATCGCGGTAATACTCCCGGTAATCATAATCGCCTGGATACCCCTCCGTCGAACTCCAAACCTGTCGCGACGACTCTTCGTCTCGCGCGAATGCAGCCAGTCCAGAGGGCGTCACCACAGGCGCAAACGTACCGAATACAGGCGCCGGGGTCGCACTCGTCAGCCCATGCGTATCCGTAAAGAAGTAACGGATGCCGTGGCGTTGGAGACTGGCCTCGACTCGCGCGTCATAAGCGCACTCAGGTAGCCATATACCTTTCGGGCGAAAGCCGAGGTGCGTGATAAAGCAGTCAACGGCAGTCGCGATCTGTGCCTCGATGGCTGCCTGAGTCCTGAGGTATGGGAGAAATGCGTGGGTTGCGGCAGACGTGATCAATTCCAGCTTGCCCGCCTGGTGAAGTTGCGCAAACGCGGGCAGGATGTTTCCCGAATAGTCCTCAAAGAACTGAACGAC